>CAIMWH010000162.1 GCA_903845065.1 uncultured Rhodospirillales bacterium
CTCGACGTGCTTGCGGTATTCATCGAGCGTGGTGGCGCCGACGCAGTGCAGAGCGCCGCGGGCGAGTTCGGGCTTGATGAGGTTGGAAGCGTCCATCGCGCCATCGGCCTTGCCGGCGCCGACGAGGGTGTGCATTTCGTCGATGAAGAGGATCACCTCGCCCTCGGCGGCCTCGATTTCCTTGAGCACGGCCTTGAGGCGTTCCTCGAACTCGCCGCGGAACTTCGAGCCGGCGACCATGGCGCCGAGGTCGAGCGCCATCAGCTTCTTGTTCTTCAGCGCCTCCGGCACGTCCCCGTTGACGATGCGGATGGCGAGGCCCTCGACGATGGCGGTTTTGCCCACGCCGGGTTCGCCGATCAGCACCGGGTTGTTCTTGGTGCGCCGCGCCAGCACCTGGATGGTGCGGCGGATTTCCTCGTCGCGGCCGATCACCGGGTCGAGCTTGCCGTCGCGCGCCAGTTGGGTGACGTCACGGGCGTATTTCTTCAGCGCGTCGAAGTTGGCTTCGGCGTTCTGGCTGGTCACCTTGCGGCCCTTGCGGATGTCGGCCACGGCTTTTTCGAGCGCCTGGGGGGTGGCGCCGGCGTTGCGCAGCGCCTTGGCGGCGCCGCCTTCGCCGTTGGCGAGGGCGATCAGCACACGGTCCTGGGCGACGTATTCGTCGCCGGCCTTCTGGGCGGATTGCTGCGCGGCGTCGAGCACGCGCATCAGGGCGGGGGTAACCTGCGGCTGGCCGGCGCCGGCGCCCTGGACCTTGGGCACCTTGGCGATTTCGGCCTCGACGGCGGCGCGGGCGGTTTTGTCGTCCCCGCCGGCGGCGCGGATCAGGCCGGCGGCCGCACCTTCCTCGTCATCGAGCAGCGCCTTGAGCAGATGCTCCGGCGCCAGCTGCTGGTGGAACTCCCGGATCGCGATGGTCTGGGCGGCCTGGATGAAGCCGCGCGCACGCTCGGTGAATTTCTCGATGTCCATCTCTGATGTCCCTAACTCAGGCGACTGCAAAACGAGGCGGTGCGTTGTGTCCCTGCCAGGAGGCAACACAAACCCTACCCTCGGCTCATGACATGGTGAATGATCAATCCCATCTCAAGGGGAAGCCGAGGAGAACCCATGCGCATCGATCGTCTCTACCGCTATCCCGTGAAGGGCCTGTCCGCCGAGGCGATCGAGAGTGCGGGGGTGGAGGTCGGCGGGGCGATCCCGTGGGACCGGGCGTTCGCACTGGCGCAGGGGGATGCCGGGTTCGATCCGGCGGCGCCGACCTGGTTGCCGAAGACGAATTTCATGTGCCTGCGCTCCAACGCCAAGATCGCGCTGCTGCGGGCGAGCTTCGATGACCGCACCGGGCGGCTGGCCCTGCTGGCGCCCGATGGCGGCAGCATCGAGCAGAACGTGCTGTCCGAACCCGGGCGGGCGCGGATCGGGGCCTGGCTGACGGACTATCTGGGGCCCGATGCGCGGGGCACACCGGCGTTCCACCATGTGCCTGGCCACGTGTTCGGGGATCAGCGGACGCCGGTGCTGAGCCTTATCAACGAGGCCAGCCGTGCCGATCTTGAGGCGCAGGTGGGTAGCCGGCGGCATCGGCGGCGGTTTCGCGCCAATATCTGGTTCAGCGGCGCGCCGGCCTGGAGCGAGTTGGAGTGGGTGGGGCGCGAACTGCTGATCGGCGGGGCGCGCCTGCGGGTGACCAAGCGGACGGTGCGCTGCCCGGCGACCGAGGTGAACCCCGAGACCGGCGAGCGGGATGCCAATCCGGTGGCGGAACTGCGCGCCACGTATGGCCATGCGGACCTGGGCATCCACGCCGAGGTGATCGAGGGCGGGCGGATCGAGCTTGGGGATTCGATCGAACTCATCCAGGAGTAGAAAAAAGCGAGGGGCTTGGGCCGGGCGCATCCAACCGGCCCACGCCCGCGTATCGCCGCAAAACAGCCGTCAACAGGGGAGACCGCCATGACCGCCACCGCCGATCTCGTCCAGACCCTCTACGCCGCCTTCGGCCGCGGCGACCTGCCGGCGCTGCTCGACCACTGCGACCCCGCGGTGACCTGGGGTTCCAATGGCGATGCGGCGCGCGTGCCGTGGGGCGGCACGCGGCATGGGCGCGAGGGCGTGCAGGGGTTCTTCACCGCCCTGCTTGGCGCGCTTGAATTCGAAGTTTTCGAGCCTGGCCGCTTCATCGTCCAGGGGGATGTCGCGGTTGTGCTCGGCCACACCCGCGCCCGCTTCAAGGCCGGCGGCGGCGTGGTGTCCAGCGACTGGGTCCATGTGTTCACGGTGCGGGACGGCAAGCTGCTCCGTTTCGAGGAGTACTACGACACGGCGGCGATCGAACGTGCCCAGGCCGTTTGACCGCTAGCCCACCAGCGCCCGCAGGCTGTCCTGCTTGAGCACCACGAGGTGGCCGTCGACGAGATCGATGATGCCGCTGTCGCGCCAGACCTTGAGCTGCTTGTTGACGCTTTCGCGCGTGCTGGCGACCAGGTTGGAGAGGTCGCGCTGGGAGAGTTTCATGGCGATGCGCACGCCCTCGCCGTCCGGGCGGCCGTAGTCCGCGGCGAGCTTGATCAGCATGCGGGCGAGCCTGGCCGGCAGGTCGAACAGGGCGATTTCCTCGAGCGCGCCGCTGGTGCGGCGGAGGCGGTCACACAGGACCACCAGGAGGCGCTCCACCAGGGTGTCATGGCGGTACAGGAAGGGCAGGAAATCGCGCCGTTCCACCACCAGCACCGTGGTGTCCTCGGTGGCGACCACGTCCGCGCTGCGGGTCTTGCCGTCGAGGAGGGCGATTTCGCCGACGATTTCGCCGGGGCCGATGACGTTGAGGGTGACTTCCTTGCCCTCGGCCGAGACGTTGCCGATGCGCAGGCGGCCGGCGAGGACGGCCATCATGCTGCTGCCCGGGTCGCCCTTGGAGACCAGGGTGGCGCCGCGCGGGAAGCGGCGCTCGACGGCGAAGGCGAGGATTTCGTCGATCTCCTCGGCGCGCATGGAGCGGAAGAAGGCGCTGCCGAGCAGCGCCTCCCGCTTGATGCTGACGTCGATCCGCGGTGTCCGCATGGCGTTCACCCTCCCGCGATTGCGATGACACGCCGCGCGGCGGCGATGGCGGCGAGGAAGCGGTTCTGGCCGCGCATCAGTTCCACCAGCGCCACCCGGCGCAGATGGGGGTCCGTCATGTCGGGCAGGTCGGCCGCCACGGCCAGCGTGGGGAGGGGCTGGACGGTGTAGGCGGGATCATGACGGAAGCGGGGCTGCTGGGTGTAGTTGATCGGCACCAGGATGCGGGCCAGTTCGTGCAGGGCGGCGTTGCGGGCGGGGAGCGGGGCTTGCTCCAGGGTGGCCAGCGCGGCTTTCAGGCCGAGCACCGCGGCGCGGGACGGGGTGAGGTCGGCCAGGCCCTTCGCGGCGGCCTGGTAGGTGTCGATGGTTTCGAGGAATTCGTCGGCGGTGGCTGACCAGTCGAACGGGAGCACCTCGGCGTTGGCGACCCGGAGCGCGGAGAGCAGGTAGATCTTCATGTCGGTCAGCAGGTTGTCGCGATCGGCGATTTCCAGGGTGTCGTTCTCGGTGTGCCAGGCGATGTTCGCGCCGCAGCCGGAGACGTCGTAGTAGCCTTTCTCGTGGCGCAGGGCCTCCGGCATGGTGGAGGACAGCATGAAGAAGCTGGGCAGGCCGATGTTGTTGAACGAGTAGTCGCCGGCCTGGGGCGGGCGCATGGTCTTGATCACCGCGTCCGGCACGATGTCGCGGATGACGCCGCTGGCGATGTGGGCGCTTTCGGTGAAGGCGCGGGTCTCGTGGTAGCTGGTCGCCCAGCGGCAGCCGGGGCTGTCGCAGTTGATCTGGGCGAGGCAGTTCTCGTCGAGGTCCTGGGCGAAGGCGTCGGTGAACCACGTGGAGCCGGCGTAGCGGCCGGTAGAGTGGCCCGGCCACCAGGCGATTTTCACCGAGCGCTTGAGCGAGGCACGGTTTTTCCACAGCACCCGGGCGAGTTCCATCATCGTGGCGTCACCGGTGGCGTTGTCGCCGACGCCGACTTCCCACGAGTCGTAGTGGCCGTGCACGAGGGCGTATTTTTCCGGCTCCTCGGTGCCGGGGATGGTGACGACCGGGACCTTCTGGACGAACCAACCTTCGAGCAGGTCGGTGCGGATGGTGCAGGCGCCGCCGGACTGGGCGAGGGCGATGAGTTTCTGGCCGTCCGGGTTGTTGACGGCGATGACCGGGATTTTCGGCTTGCGGGCCATGTCCTGCAGGTCGGGCGAGCCCCAGATGGTGGTGCAGGTGCCCCAGTGGATATCGATGCCGGGGTTGACCGCGATGAGGCCGACGCCGCCCCATTCCTCGATCAGGCTGGTGAGCGCCGGGTTGCCGAAGCCCTGCATCACCACGATGTTGCCGCCGACGATGCGCTTGACCTCCTCAACGGAGGCGATGGAGCCGCCGAACAGCGTTTTGATGTCGCGGTTGTAGCTGCGCAGGGCTTTCGGATTGGCCTTCAGGCTCACCAGCTTGCCGGTGACGCCATCCGGCGCGGGCAGCGAGGAGGAGGGCGGTTTGGCGCGGTAGGCCACGTTGTCGGCGGTGACGGAGGCGGAGAGCGGGATGGAGAGGTAGATCTCGGGGGCGTGGACATCGACCGGGATGCCGGCCGCGCGCAGGCGCCCGGCGATGACGTCGGCCGCGGCGTTGACCTGCTCGGGGCGCCAGCGGTGCATGGTGGCGAAGGTTTCCACCAGTGCCCAGGGCATATCGAGGCTGACGTCGTCCAGGAATCGCTGTTCCGTCGCGGTGATGGCCATGTGGTCCTCCGGTGCTGCTGGTGCGATGGCAACACCGATGGGCGCGGGAAGCAAGGTCACGTTGCGGCGTGGCGCCGGCTGGGGCGGCGGACATCCGAAACCCTCTTGAACATCGTGGCGACTTGCCCGTTCAATGCCGGCCAACGATCAAAACACGGGGGCTCTGACAATGTGGCGATACCTGCTCGCACTGACGGCGGCTGCACTACCAAGCCTCGCGCACGCCCAGGCGGCGGGCGATCCTATTCGGCCGTTGACGCTGATCACGCAGCCGCAGGCGGCGGACCCGCGCGAATACCAGGCGGCGCAGATTGTCGCGGAGGCCTGGCGCAAGCTGGGGCTCACGGTGAATATCCGGCCGCTGCCGGGCCAGCAGTTCAGCCAAGTGGTGTGGTACGAGCGGCAGCGCTGGGACATGACGACGTGGCAGATGGTGGGGCGGCCGGAGCGCGGCGATCCGGACGAGTTGACCTACAACCTGTTCGTCTCGGCCAACGCGGCCAACGGGTACGATTTCGTGGGCTACATCAATCCCGACTACGACAAGCTCGCCCAGGCGCAGCGGCAGGAGCTTGATCTGGACAAGCGCCGCGCGCTGGTGTTGCAAGCGCAGGAGATGATCAACGCGGACCAGCCGTACGGGTTCCTGGTGCATCCGAAGAACGTGGTGGCGTTCAACAAGTCGGTTTGGGACCCCAACAGCTTCGTGGCGCAGGCGGGCATCGGCATCCGCTCGACCTGGTCGTGGCTCAATGTCGCGCCGCTGGGGGCGCAGAAGGATGTGATCCTGAATTCGGTGGCGCCGCCGACCAACCTCAATCCGTTCAATATTCCGGGCGCGCAGGGCTCGTGGGCGACGGAGATGGCGTGGGACCGGCTGATGCGGGTGGGGCCGGATGGGCTGCCCAAGCCGTGGGCGGCGGAGAAGGTGGAGCGGCCGGACCCGCTCACCGTCAACATCACGCTGCGCAAGGGGATGATGTGGTCGGACGGCAAGCCGGTGACCATCGATGACGCGGTGTTCAGCCTCGAAGCGCCGGGCTTTGCCGACAAGTCTCCGATGTACAAGCCGTTCGTGCGCAACATCGCCTCGGTGACCGCGACGGGGCCGGATACGCTGACGATCAAGCTGCACAATCCGGACGCGGCGTTCCTGATTTCGTCGCTCGCCAAGCTGAACCTCGCGCCGAAGCACATCTGGGCGCCGATCTTCGAGGACCTCAAGAGCAAGCCGCAGACCACCGAGAGCATCCAGGAGGAAAAGCCGGTCGGGTCCGGGCCGTTCCGCATCGTGCGCGCGGTGCTGAACCAGGAGATCGTGCTGGAGGCCAATCCGAACCACTGGTCCAAGCCGAAGGTCAATCGCTGGATCATGCGGATCATGCCCAACGTGGAGGCCTCGCTTGGGGCGCTGAAGTCGGGCGAGATCAACTTCCTGGCGGACTACACCGGCGATCCGCAGATCCTGCGCGATCTCGCCAAGGCCAATCCGAATATCGTGATTTCCGAGGCGCTGGATATCGGCTTCCGCTTCCTCGCGTACAACGAGCGGCGGCCGCCGTTCGACAACAAGGGGTTCCGCAAGGCGCTGTCCGCGATGATCGACCGGCAGTTGCTGGCCGAGGATGCGTGGGGCGGGGCGGCGGAACCGTCCAACTCGTGGGTGTCGCCGGCGCTTGAGACGTGGGCGGCGAAGGGCATCGTGGACCGGGTGCCGGGGGCGGGCAGCCTGGCCGCCGCGCAGGGGTTCCTCAAGGACGCCGGCTTCGTGATGGTGGGCGGCAAGCTGCACTATCCGGCGGGGGTGAAGGAGACCACCACGCCGTACAACTGAGCCGGCGGTGACGCGGCTTCTCCTGGAACGGCTTGGCCACCTCCTGCTGGTTTTGTGGGTGGTGGCCAGCCTGACCTTCCTGATGTTCCGGCTGATGCCGGGCGACCCGACGCTGAACTTCCTCTCGCCGAGTTTCGACGAGGCGACGCGGACGGCGCTGATGCGCAACTTCGGGCTGGATAAGCCGTTGTGGGAGCAATACTTCATCTATATCGCCCAACTGCTGCACGGCGATTTCGGCATGTCCTTCCTCCAGGCGCAGCCGGTTTCGGTGCTGTTGTGGGACGCGTTGCCGAATACGGCGGTGCTGACTGTGGTGTCCCTGGTGCTGGCCTATGCGATCGGGATCGTGGCGGGGGCGTTCATCGCGTTCCGCCGGGGCTCGGCGCTGGAGGCGGCGGTGATCCCGACGGCGCTGGCCACCCGCTCGGCGCCCGAGTTCTGGCTCGGCATGCTGCTGCTCGCGGTGTTCGCGTTCCAGTTGGGTTGGTTCCCCACCGGCGGGGCGGTGAGCCCGGGCGGCACGATGGGATCGGTGGTGGATCGGCTGCTGTCGGGGGATTTCTGGTGGCATCTGTGCCTGCCGGCGCTGACGCTGACGCTGTTCCTGCAGGGGCTGCCGTTGCTGCTGATGCGGGCCACCATGCTGGAGGTGCTGAACGACGAGTTCATCACCATGGCGCGGATGAAGGGGCTGTCGCGCTGGTCCATCGTGATGCGGCATGCCGCGCGCAACGCGCTGCTGCCGGTGGTGACGGCGTTCGCGCTGGGGCTGGGGGCGTCGATCGGCGGCAATGTGGTGATCGAGACGGTGTTTGCCTGGCCGGGTATCGGGCGGGTGCTGGTGAACGCGGTGCAGTCGGCGGATTATCCGCTGGCGCAGGGGGCGTTTATCATGATCGCCTTCGTGCTGGTGGTGATGAATACGGTGGCGGATCTTGCCTATGCCGCGCTTGACCCGAGGGTGAGTGTTGGTGCGCGCAAGTAGAATCCGCCGGTTCCTGGCGAGCGAGCCGTTCGCGGTGGTCGGTGTGGCGATCTACGCGGTGATCATCGCGGCGGCGCTGCTGGCGGACCGGATCGCGCCGCATGATCCGCGCGAGATCCTGCGCATCAACCGGCGCATCGCGCGGTATGCCCCGATGTCGGGCGATTTCTGGCTGGGGACCACGGCAGGCGGGGCGGATATCGCGAGCCAGTTGATCCATGGTGCCCGCGCGGCGCTGGAGGTGGGGCTGACGGCGGCGCTGGCGGTGGTGGCGATCGGCACGCTGCTGGGGCTGCTCGCGGGGTATCTGGGCGGCTGGGTGGACAAGGTGTTGACCAGGCTGGCCGATATTGTGCTTGGGCTGCCGTTCCTGCCCACCATGCTGGTGCTGGCGGCGTTGACGCGGCCGGGGGTGTGGACGGTGATTGTCACGGTATCGCTGTTGTTGTGGCCCAATACGGCGCGGGTGATCCGCTCGCAGGTGCTGTCACTGCGGGAGCGGGCGTGGGTGGAGGCGGCGCGGGTGACCGGCTGTTCCAATACCCGCATCATGTTCGTGCACATATTGCCGCAGGTGCTGCCGTTGGCGGCGCTGTATGGCTCGGTGGCGATCGGCTGGGCGATCCTGGCGGAGGCGGCGGCCTCGTTCCTGGGGTTTGGCGACCCGGACGTGGTGAGCTGGGGGGTGATGTTGCAGGATGCCTATGCCAACCAGGCGATGTCCCGCGGGGCGTGGAACTGGTTCGCGCCGCCGGGGGCCGCCATCCTGATGATGGTGCTGGCGGGGTTCATGATTTCGCGCGGCTCGGAAAAGCTGCTGTTCCCCAAGCTGGGGGACAAATGAGCCTACATCTTGGCCTTGCGCAGCAGGCGGCGGCGCCGGGCGAGCATGCCACCGCCGAGCAGCCCGGTGGCGAGCAGCGCCACGCTGGCCGGTTCCGGGGTGTCACTGGCGGAGAGCAGCGAGATGTCATCGGTGGCGGCGGCGATGAGGTCGGGCGTGGTGCCGTAGGCGAAGCCGACATCGGTGATGCTGGTCAGGCTGAAGCCCACCGGCAGGCCGGACCAGGTGAAGACCACGCGGTCCTGTTCGAGGGGCACCCTGGCATCGCCATCGGCGCGGGCCACGTTGTAGCCGCTGCCGGCGATGGAGAATGCGACGCCATCGAGCGCCGGGACGCCGTAGAGGGCGGGGCCGCCGAAGGTGGAGATGGCGCCCGGGCCGAAATTTGGCACCACGCCGGTGTAGCCGATGGCGGCCACGCCATATCGCGCCGGAGTGATCACCTTGCCGGAGAACCCGACCAGGGATTGCTGGTAGCCCCATTCGCCGCCCACGTTGGTGGTGATGGCGCCGCAGGCGAAGGGCAGGCAGCCGCCGGGGTTGATCACGCCGCCGGGTGCGAACGCCGATACCGGGGCGAGGGCCGGCGCGCCCACCACATCGAAGAACAGGCCGCTCAGCAGGTTGCCCGGTACGTAGCGGCGGTTGCTTGTGTCCGTGTTGACCAGTTCGAGCACCAGGTCCGTCCCGGTGACGCTGAAGGTCGCGGTTGCGCTCAGGGTTCCCATGGCGCCGTTGAAGACCACGGTCGCGTTGGCGATTCCGATGCCGATCGGCAGGGAAGCGGCAAGAACAGTGGCGTATTTTGCGATTTTATTAAAATCAATCATCGTAAATATCCTGTGCAGATCAAAAAATTGATCGCCGCGGGGCAGCCATGGAAAGTCGTTAAAACATCGTGCTCAAACAAATATGAGGCATATTCTGGCGGACGGGTGGTAAATTCCAATAGAAATTTACGCATTGCTGCCACAAAAATCCACAAAAATTTCTGCGAACGTATTGAATCAACCGATGGTTGCACAAAACCGGCCCAAAATTCGATCCAGGACGTACCGGCGGCGCCCATGCACGCGCCGCGCCTGACGGTTGCAGCGGACTCGCATGCCGGCGGGGGCGGGTGATGCTGCTCTCGGTGCGTGATTTTGCGGTCCATTACCGCTCGGCCGCGGGGACGGTGCGGGCGGTGGATGGAGTCGACCTCGATGTGCCCGAGGGCTCCATCACCGGGCTGGTGGGGGAGAGCGGGTGCGGCAAGTCCACTTTGGGGCGGGCGCTGATGGGGGTGTTGCCGGATGTGGCACGGATTGCGGGAGGCAGCGTGGTGTTCGAGGGGCGGGACATCATCCCGCTTTCGGAGCGCGACCGGCGGGCCATCCGGTGGCGGCGGATGGCGTTCATTCCGCAGACGGCGATGAACGCGCTCGATCCGGTGCAGCGGCTTGGGGCGCAGATGCTGGAGGTGTTGCGCGAGCGCGGCGGGCTGGGGCGCGCGCCGGCGCTGGCCCGCGCGGAGGATCTGTTCCGGCAGGTCGGGCTCGATCCGGCGCGGCTGTCGGATTATCCGCACCAGTTTTCCGGGGGCATGCGGCAGCGTGCGTCCATCGCGCTGGCGCTGGCGCTCAATCCGGCGCTGGTGATTGCCGACGAGCCGGTGACCGCGCTCGATGTGATCGTGCAGCGCCAGGTGCTGGATGTGATGCGGGACCTGCAGTCGCGGCTTGGCTTGGCGATGATCCTGGTGACGCATGACATGGCGGTGGTTGCCTATGCGTGCGACCGGGTGGCGGTGATGTATGCCGGGCGGATTGTGGAGGCGGGCACGGCGGCGGAGGTGCTGGAGCGGCCGCGGCATCCTTATACGATGGGGCTGACCCATGCGTTTCCGGACGTTCATGGCGGGACCTCGGCGCTGGTGCCGATCGAGGGGGCGCCGCCGATCCTGATCGATCTACATCCGGGGTGCCGGTTTGCGCCGCGCTGCCCGTTCGCGCAGGCGCGGTGCCGGAGCGAGACGCCTGGGCTGGTGGATGGTGTGGCGTGCTTCCGCGCCGGCGAGGCGGAGACGCTGCGCGATGCCGCCGCACGACCAGAAACCTGGGCCGCGCCATGACGCACGCAGCCAGTCACACAGGCATGGATAAACGTTCTTGGCTCCCTTTTTTCAAAAAGGGAGTGCTGTTCTTTTTCGAAAAAAAGAACCAAAAAACTTTGATCCGTTGTGTACTGGCCCCTGACCGGAACTCCCAAGGATGAGCCAGGTGATTTCCGCGCAGAATCTTGGGAAGACGTTTCATGCGCATGGGCGCACCGTGCATGCGGTGCGGGATGTTTCGCTCAGCGTGGCGGCTGGGGAGGCGGTTGGGATCGTCGGGGAGAGCGGCTGCGGCAAGACCACGACCGCGCGGATGCTGCTGCGGCTGGAGGACCCCACGGCGGGGCGGATCGTGTTCGAGGGGGAGGATATCACCCATCGCCGGGGGGCCGCGCTGCTGCCGTTTCGGGCGCGGGCGCAGTTAGTATTCCAGAACCCGTTCGATGCGCTCAACCCGCGCTTTACCATTCGCCGGGCCCTGGCCGAGCCGCTGGCCAATTTCGGGGTGCCGCGCGCCGAGCATGCCGGGCGGATCGAGGCGGTGATGCAGCGGGTGCGGCTGACGCCCTCGGCCTCGTGGCTGGACCGGCATCCGCATGAACTTTCGGGCGGGCAATTGCAGCGCGTGGTGCTGGCGCGGGCGCTGATCCCCGGGCCGCGGCTGATCGTGGCTGATGAGCCGGTTTCGATGCTCGATGTGTCCGTGCGGGCCGGCATCCTCAATCTGCTGCGGGCGGCGCGGGACGAGTTGGGGCTGGCGGCGGTTTATATCAGCCATGACCTCGCGCTGATCCGGTATGTCTGCGAGCGTACGCTGGTGATGTATCTTGGGGCGGTGGTGGAGGAAGGGCCGACGGTCGATCTGATCGAGCGGCCGCATCATCCCTATACGCGGGCGCTGGTGGCGGCCGTGCCGGTGCCGCGCATCGAACAGGACCGCGCGCCGCTGCCGATCAAGGGCGCGTTGTCGGATGCGCCGCTCGTCGGCCCCGGCTGTGCGTTTCGGGATCGTTGCCCCGCCGCCTTCGGGCGCTGCGCTGTTGAAACCCCGCCTTTGCGGGAATTGTCCGGGCGCCGCAAAGTCGCCTGCCACCTGGGAGACCCCGCATGACCGCCTGCGACCCTGTGACGCTGGAAATCATCCGTGGCGCCATCCGCGCCGCGCAGGCGGAGATGGAGGCGTTGATCGAACGCACCGCCATCTCCGCCTTCATCCGCGAGAAGAAGGACTTCTATACCGCGCTGTTCGATGCGGACGGGGTGATGTGCGTGGGCTCGAACGTGCCGGTGTTCGGCGATATCTGCGGCCCGGTGTTCGCCAAGTTCCCCATCGAGACCATTCGGCCCGGGGACCTGTATTGGTACAACGACTGCTATGGCAGCCGGGGTGCGGTTTCGCATTCCAACGACCAGGTGTTCCTGGCGCCGGTGTTCCATGAGGGCGCGCGAGTGGCGTTCGTGATGGGGTGGGCGCATTTCGCCGATATCGGCGGCATCCGGCCGGGCTCGATCAGCCCCGATGCGACCGATATTTTCCAGGAACGCATCATCATCCCGCCCACCAAGCTGATCGACCAGGGGGTGACCAACGAGGCGACGCTCGATATTTTCTATCGCAACTCGCGCTATCCGGCGACGGCGCATGGCGATACCCGGGCGCTGATGGCGAGTGTGGAGCTTGGCATCCGGCGGATGGCCGAGATCGCCGGGCGGTTTGGGCCGGCGATCCTGGCGGATGCGCTGCACCAGTTGTTCGAGCGCACCCGCACGCTGGTGCGCAGCCGCCTGCGGGAGACGTTCCCGGTGGGCACCCATCGGTTCACCGACGCGCTCGATACCGACGGGCATGGCTCCGGGCCGGTTCACCTGCGGTTCGCGCTGACCCGCACGGCGGATGACCGGTTCATCCTCGATATGTCCGACAGCGATGACCAGACCAAGGGGCCGGTGAACTTCCTGATGAACCGGGATATGCCGGGTATGGCGCTGGGGCTGTATTTCATCGGTGGCGATCCGGCGCAGGTGTGCAACGCGGGGGGGCCGCGCGCCATCGACGAGATCATCCTGCGGCCTGGTTCGGTGTTGCAGCCGAATTTTCCGGCGCCGCTGGGCATGCGGGGCATGACGATGATGCGGGTGCTGGCGGCGCTGAACGGGCTGATCAATGTGGCGGGGACGCCGGCGCCGGCGGCGCATTCGGCCTATGTCATCATCCTGTTGCGTGGCACGGCGGGCGGCAAGCCGTTCCTGATGTCGGACGGGATCGGCGTGGGGTATGGCGCGCGGCCGACGGCGGATGGCATCGATACGGTGTATTTCGTCGCGCAGGAGAACTATCCGGTCGAGTTCCTCGAACTCGGCTATCCGGTCCGGCTGACCACCTATGGGGTGAACCCCGACAGCGGCGGGCCGGGGCGGTATCGCGGCGGCTGCGGCATCGTGCGCGAGTATGAGGTGATGGCGGAGGAGGCGGTACTGGCGGTGCGCATCGACAGCGTGACCAATCCGCCGTGGGGGGTGGGCGGCGGGATGTCGGGGGGCGTGGGGCGGGCGGTGATCAACCCGGGGCAGGCGGATGAGCGGGTGCTGAAGCCGCTTTCGGACGGCAATGTGGTCCGGCGGGGCGAGATCCTGCGCATCGAGACCGGCGGCGGCGGTGGCCATGGCCATCCGTTCGATCGGCCGGCCGGCGAGGTGTTGCGCGACGTGGCGGATGGGTTCGTGACCGCCGAGGCGGCCGCCACCCATTACGGCGTGATCATCCGCGACCATGCCGTCGACGAAGCCGCCACCCTGGCCCGCCGCACCGGCCGGCCCGCTGCCCGCGCCTTTCATCGCCTGGAGTATGTCGATGCCATCGCCTGACCCGCAGCTTATGTCCGTCGCCGTCGATATCGGCGGCACCTTTACCGACATCACCCTCCAGGACCCGGCCAGCGGCCGCGCCTGGCGGGCCAAGACGCCGTCCACGCCGGCCGATCCGTCGCGGGCGTTCCTGACCGGGGTGCGGCTGGCGCTGGAAGCGGCGGGGGCCGCGGCGTCCGACATCGGGCGGGTGCTGCATGGGACGACGGTGGCGACGAACCTCATCCTGGAGGGCAAGGGGGCGCGGTCCGCGCTGATCACCACGCAGGGGTTTCGCCATGTGCTGGATATCGGGCGGCAGGATATTCCGCGCCGCGCCAATCTGTATGCCTGGATCAAGCCGCTGCGGCCGGTGCCGCCGTCCCGCGTGCTGGAGGTGATCGAGCGGGTGGGGCCGGGCGGGACGGTGCTCACGGCGCTCGATGAGGCCAGCGTTGTTGCCGCCGCCGAGGCTTGCCGGCGGCTGGGAGTGCAGTCGGTGGCGATCTGCCTGCTGCATAGTTTCGCGCATCCGGCGCATGAGCGGCGGGTGGCCGAGATGCTGCGGGCGGCGCTGCCGGGGGTGGCCGTCACCGCGTCGGTGGATGTGTTGCCGGTGGCGCGGGAATACGAGCGGAGCCTGGTCACCATCCTCAATGCCTCGGTGATGCCGGCGATCTCGACCTATGTGGCGCGGCTGGAGGATCGGCTGGCGGAGGCCGGGATCGCGGCGCCGCTGCTGCTGATGCAATCGAACGGCGGGGTGGCGGGGGCGGCGGCGATCCGCCGGGCGCCCGCGGTGACGGCGCTGTCAGGCCCGGCGGCCGGGGTGGTTGGCGCGCGCGAGGTGGCGCTGGCCGCCGGGATCGCCAATATCATCACGGTGGATATCGGCGGCACGTCGGCCGATATCTGCCTCATCAAGGATGGCCGGATCGGGCTGACGCAGCATGGCAAGGTGGGCGAGTGGCCGCTGTGCCTGCCGATGGTGGATATGGTGACGGTGGGTGCCGGTGGTGGCTCGATCGCCCGGGTGGGGGATGGGGCGCTGACGGTTGGGCCGGCCAGCGCGGGGGCGGAGCCGGGGCCGGCGTGCTATGGCCATGGCGGCACCGAGGCCACCGTGACGGACGCCCATATCGCGCTTGGCCATCTGCCCCCAGAACTGCTGGGCGGGCATATGCGGCTTGATCCACGGGCGGCGGAGGCGGCAATCCAGGCGCGGGTGGCGACGCCGCTCGGGCTGCCGCTGCATACCGCCGCGCGGGGTATCCTGGCGATCGCCGACAGCAACATGGTGGGCGCGATCCGGGTGGTGTCAGTGGAGCGCGGGCATGATCCGCGGGATTTCGCCCTGGTGCCGTTCGGCGGCGCGGGGCCGCTGCATGGTTGTGCGTTGGCGGAGTTGCTTGGCATCACCACGGTGCTGGTGCCGCCGGCGCCGGGGGTGCTGTGTGCCGAGGGGCTGCTGGCGGCCGATCTGCGGGCGGAGTTCCAGCGCGCGCTGCCGATCGCCGGGCGGCCGGATGCCGGGGCTGCCAGCGCCATTGTCGCGGCGCTGCGGCAGGAGGCGGAGGCGTGGTTCAACGAGGAGCGCGTGCCGGTGGCGGACCGGGCGTGCGAGGACATCGCGCTGATGCGCTACGAGGGCCAGGGCGGGGAACTCGCGGTGCCGTGGGATGGTGATGCGGATGCCGCGGTTGCGGCGTTCAATGCGGCGCACCAGGCGCTGTATGGGTTTGTGCTGGCCGCGCCGGTGGAACTGGTCACCCTGCGGGTGGAGGCGACGGGGCATCTGCCGCCGCCGGTGATCGCGGCGCCGGCAGCGATCGGCACGGCGGCGGCGGGCACGCGGATCATCCATTTTGCCAGCGGGCCGCGCGAGGCCGCGGTGCTGGATCGGGCCAGCATCGCGCCTGGCACGGTGCTGGCGGGCCCGGCGATCCTGACCCAGCTTGACGCCACCACGCTGATCACGCCGGGCTGGACCGCCGAGGTGCATCCCTCCGGCTCGTTGATCCTGCGGCGGGATCAGGCGGGATAGGGGCCGAGCCGGGCGGCGAACCGCGCCACCGCCGCCGCGCCGAAGGCAGTGGGCGCGAGGGCGGGTGCGCGGTCGAACACCGGCGGGCCGCCCATACGGGCCGCGACGAGGCGCTTGCCGTAGCAGACCAGATGATCGATGGACTGCATGACGAAGACGATGGCGGGCAGGATTTCGCAATAGAGCCGCTCGGCCTCGGCTTCATCGCCGCGTTCCATGGCGGCCCAGATTGCCACCTGGGCCTCGAAGCAGTCGGGCGCGGGGATGAGGCCGGCGCAGCCGGCGCGGAAGTTGTCGGGCAGTTCCAGGCCGCCGCGCCCGTTGAGCACGGCGAGGCCGCCGCCGGTTTCCTCCACCACGCGGCGGATCAGCACGGCCGGGCCCTCGCCTTTCAGGACGCGGAAATTGGCGTGGCGGCGGGCCAGCTCGGCGATGGCCGGGGGGGAGAGGCCGATGCCGAGATATTCGGGGGCGTTCTGGATCGCCATGGCGATCGGGGCGCGCTCCATCACGGTGCCGAAGAAGCGCATTAGCGCGTCCTCTCCCATGGATGGATCGCGCGGCGGCTGCAGCACGGCGAGGATGGCGCCGTGGGCCGCGGCGTGGGCGACGGCTTCGGACTGCTCGGCGGGGGTGGCGCCGAACACGGTGACCGCGAGGGGCAGGCGGCCGGCGAGGTCCTGCGCCGCCCACTCGACGACCTGGCGCCGTTCGGCCACCGAGAGCTTGGAGACCTCGGTGGCGAGGCCGAGCACGGCCATGCCGCGCGCGCCGCCGGCCACGCAGATTTCGGCCTGACGGCGCATCAGCGCGCGGTCCAGCCGGTTCTGCCCATCGAAGAATGCGTAGAGCATCGGCCATATGCCGCGGATCGTTTCCATCCCCCGAGCCTGCGCACGGCAGCACTCGGCGTCAACGGCTGACGGAAGCGTGATTCCGCGCTAGTATGTCCGACATGCTGACCGATCTGCCCAACGTGCTCACCCTTTCACGCATCGCCGCCATCCCCGTGATGGTGGTGCTGGCGGCCATCCGCACCCCGGTGACGGACGCCGCGGCGATGATCGTGTTCTCGCTCGCCGGGATCACCGACTACTTCGACGGCAAGCTGGCGCGGGACCGGGCGCAGTTGTCCGATCTCGGGCGGATGCTCGATCCGATCGCGGACAAGCTGCTGGTGGCCGCCGCGCTGATGATGCTGGCTGGGCTGGGGCGGTTGAGCGCGGCCGGGCTGTATCCGGCGATCATCATCATGTTGCGTGAAATCCTGGTGAGCGGGCTGCGGGAATATCTCGCCGGTATCCGCGTGGGCCTGCCGGTGACGCGGCTGGCGAAGTGGAAGACCGGGTTCCAGATGGGGGCGCTGGGCACGCTGCTGGCCGGGGATACCGGTGCGGAGGTGCTGCATCTCGGCTGGCTGCCGGTGCCCGGGATTGGCGAGGGCATGCTGTGGGTGGCAGCATTGCTGACCCTGATGACCGGCTGGGACTATCTCGTCGCCGGCCTTCACCACGCCAGCACGCCGCGGGAGTAACCGGCCCATGCATATTCTCGGCCTCACCGGCTGGTCCGGCAGCGGCAAGACCACGCTGCTCACCGCGTTGCTGCCGGGTTTCATCGCCCGGGGGCTCAGCGTGTCCACCATCAAGCACGCCCATCATGGCTTCGACCTCGACCAGCCCGGCAAGGACTCGTGGCGGCACCGGCAGGCTGGGGCTCGCGAAGTGATGATCTCGTCGGGGGTTCGCTGGGCGCTGATGCATGAGCTGGAGGGACCGGAGCCGGGGTTGCCCGAGTTGCTCGCCCGGCTTGCGCCGGTGGACCTGGTGCTGGTGGAGGGGTTCAAGGCCAATCCACACCTGAAAATCGAGGTTTTCCGCCCGGAACTGGCCCGTCCGCCGATCTGGCCGGGGCGGGCGGATATCATCGCCGTCGCGGCGGATGCGCCGGTGGAGGCGGAGGGGCGGCCGATCCTGCCGCTCAATGCGCCGGCGCGAATCGTTGACTGGGCCATGACGTATCTGCAATCGCATGCCGCACTGCACACAGCACCTTGAGTGTGCGCCCCCGCGGGGGCACATTGTGGTGCGCCGACCCTGCCATAAGGAACCTTTCTTGATGCGGCCCTTCGCCATCCTAGGCCTGCTTGTCTCGCTCACCGCGTGCCAGTCGATCGGTGATACGGTTGGCGGCATCGTCGGAAATCCGGCCGACGGGCTGTTCGATCTGTTCGGCGACACGATTTCCTTCAAGAGCAACCCGAACCGGCCGGTGCCTGAAAGCGACACCATCCGCCGTGCCATGGGCGAGGATGTGCAGTCCGAGCCGATGCTGTCCGAAGGTGGCAATATCTGGCCGGTGATGCCGCGCCAGGAGCCCACCATGCAGGACCTGCAGAAGGCGCCGCCGCCGGTGGGGCAGAAGCCCGCGCCGGTGCAGGGTTCGTCGACGCCGCCGGCGCCGATGCCGGTGGCACCCGTTGCCGCCGCCCCGGCCCCGGTGCCCAGCGTTGCGGCGCCCGCGATCATCGTGCCGGGCACCGCGGTGGCCACGCCGAAGGGTAACGCCATCATCACCAACGGGCAGAACGGCATCATGAGCTACACCCTGCCGAGCGGCGCCACCGGCCGCGCCATCGACAACGGCAATGGCACGATGACGCTGATCGGCGCCGACGGCCAGGTGATCTCCGTTCCCGCGCCGCGCTAGCCCGCCATGGCAGGCACCATCCATGTGCTCTACTTCGCCTGGCTGCGGGAGCGCGTCGGGAGGTCCGAGGAACGGCTGAGCCCGCCCGACTCGGTTTCCACCGTCGCCGGGCTCATCGACTGGCTCAAGACCCTCAGCGATGGGCATGCCCGCGCGTTTGCCGCCGGGCCGCTGGTGCGTTGCGCGGTGAATCAGGATTTCGCCACGCCGGATGCCACGGTGAAGCCGGGCGATGAAGTGGCGTTTTTTCCCCCCGTGACCGGCGGCTGACATGGCGACGGTGCGGGTGCAGGAAGCGGATTTCGATATCACCGCCGAAGTGGCCGCGCTGGGGGCCGGGCGGGCGGATATCGGGGGGATCGGCAGTTTCATCGGCACTGTGCGGGACGTGGCGGGCGGGCGGACGATCACCGCGATGACGCTCGAACACTATCCGGGGATGACCGAGCGTGCCCTGGCGCGGATTGCGGCGGAGGCGGAGGGGCGCTGGCCGCTGCTGGGCTGCACGCTCATCCATCGGGTGGGCCGGTTGCTGCCGGGGGAGAATATCGTGCTGGTGCTGGCCGCCTCGCCGCATCGCCATGCCGCGCTGGAGGCCACCGCGTTCCTGATCGACTGGCTGAAAACCGCCGCGCCGTTCTGGAAGAAAGAAAGCTTCGCCGATGGCAGCGAGGCGTGGGTGGATGCCCGCGAGGCCGACACGGCGGCGACCGAGCGGTGGGGACGTCCCGCCTAGCGTTCATTTTGGGTTCATGAATGTGCGGCAGTGTTCCGGCGGTCACAAAAGGTGCCGCCATGTCCGCAACCCTTCTCGCCGCTGATCCGTTCACCGATATCATCGCCCAGCTTACCGATGCCCTTGCCGCCCATCGGCGGGGGCGCTACCAGGCCGCCGAGGCCGGGTATCGAGCCGTGCTTGCCGAGGAGCCCTCGAACCCCACGGCGCTGCGCCTGCTCGGCATGCTGTATCTCGCCACCAATCGGGCCACGGCCGCGGTGATTGTGCTGGATACGGCGGTGGAGGCGCACCCGGAGGATGCGGATTCGCGGGTGGCGCTCGGGGATGCCTGTGCCGCGATCGGGGATACTGCGGCGGCGATCGGGCATTACCGCGCGGTGCTGGCGGATCTGCCGGGCCATCACGCCGCCCGCGTCAATCTCGCCAATGCGTTGCGGAGCGCCGGGGATCATAGTGGGGCCATCGCCGAATGCCGCCTGGCTTTGGCGACGGCGCCGCGGTTGATCGAGGCGCATATCACCCTCGGGGCGGCGCTGCTCAGTGCGGGGCGGATTGTCGAGGCGATCGGGGCGTTTCGTACTGCGGTGGGGATTGACGGCACCTCCGGGCTGGCACGCTGCGGGTATGCGATGGCGTTGCTGCGCGATCGGCGGGCGGTGGATGCGCTCGATGCGGCGTTGCGGGCGATCGAGGCGGCGCCGATTTCGGCCGAGGCGTGGTTCATTCGCGGGGCGGCCGAGCGGGCGCTGAAGAAATATCCCGCCGCGCTGATTTCGCTCGATCACGCCACACGCTGTGATCCGCGCCATGCGAAGGCGCGGCTGGCGCTGGGCAATACGCGGGCCGACCTGGATGATCTGGCGGGTGCGGAGGTTGATATCCGGGCAGCCATTGCGGCCGATCCGGGCCTGCCGGAAGCCCATGCCAGCCTGGGGTTTGTCCTTACGGCGCTCGGGCGGGCGGGCGATGCCATCGCCGCGTGTGACGTCGCGATTGCGCTGCGGCCGGATTTCGCGCGTGCCTACTGGAACCGCAGCACCGCCCATCTTCTGCTGGGGGATTTGCCCAGCGGGTTTGCCGATTATGAGGAGCGGCGGCGCGATCCGCAGTTCGCGGCGGATTTCGGGGCGATGACCGGGCCTGAGTGGAACGGCGAGCCGTTGGAAGGGCGCACCCTGCTGGTGATGGCCGAGCAGGGCTTGGGCGATACCATCCAGTTCGCCCGCTTCCTGCCCCATATCGCCGGCGGCCGGGTGATCCTGGCCTGTGCGGCGCCGCTGGTGCCCCTGTTGCGACCGCTGGGCGAGACCGTGCCGCGCGATATGCCGCTGCCGGCGCATGATCTGTTCGTGTTCCAGATGAGCCTGCCCCGCATCCTTGGCACCACGCTTGCCACTATTCCGTCGGCGGGGGGCTACCTGAGCGCCGATGCCGCGCGTGGCGCGCGCTGGGCCGTGGCGGCGGGGCGCCGGCGTATCGGTATCGCCTGGGCCGGTAATCCGGACCACAGCAATGATGCTCGCCGGTCCATTCCCACTGCCGCCCTCGCCCCGTTCGCGACGCAGGATGCCGACTGGATCAACCTCCAGCGCGGTGCCCGTGGGGCGGAACTTGCCATCATGCACCGGATGCCGGCGCCGCCGACGCGGATCGCCGATTTCGCCGATACCGCCGCGTTGATCGCGACGCTTGACCTGGTGATCACCGTGGATACGGCGGTTGCCCATGTCGCGGGGGCACTGGGCAAGCCGGTGTGGGTTCTGCTGCCGCATGCGCCGGACTGGCGCTGGATGCTGGAGCGGGCCGATTCGCCGTGGTACGCCAGCGCCCGGCTGTTCCGGCAGGACAGCCCGGGCGACTGGGACGGGGTGATCGCGCGCGCGGTGGCGGCGCTGCGGTAGGGCGGCTACTTCGGCTTGCGCGCGTCCCACGCCTCGGCGACCAGGCACAGGATTTCGAACAGCAGCGAGGCGCCGTTGAAGGCGGTGAGGGTGCCGGGGTCGAAACTGGGGGCGACTTCGACGAGGTCGGCGCCGACGAAATCGAGGCCGCGCAGGCCGCGCAAGAGGCGGATGGCTTCGAGCGCGGTGAGGCCACCGGCTTCGGGGGTGCCGGTGCCGGGGGCCTGGGCGGGGTCCAGGCTGTCGATGTCGTAGGTGAGGTAGACCGGGCCGTCACCGACGATGTGGCGGGCTTCGCGGACGGCGTGGGCCCAGCCGTTGTCATGGAATTCCTCCATGTCGAGCACGCGCATGCCGGAGTCGCGGCTGAAGCCCCACATGTCGGCATCGTTGGTGGTGCCGCGGATGCCGATCTGGATGGTGCGCTTGGGGTCGATCAGGCCCTCCTCGACGGCACGACGGAAGGGGGCGCCGTGGTGGAAGCGGGAGCCGAGATAGTCATCCCCGGTGTCGCAATGGGCGTCGATGTGGATGAGGCCGGCCGGGCGCTTGGCGGCGACGGCGCGCAGGATGGGCCAGGAGATCGAGTGGTCACCGCCGATGGAGACCGGGATGACGTTGGCTTCGACGATGGGGCGGAGGAAGGCCTCGATTTCGGCCAGCGCGCCGGTGAGTTCGAAGGGTTGCTCGATCCAGCAATCGCCGAGATCGCGGATGCGGGCCAGTTCGAACGGCTTGATGCCGGTGGCGGCGTTGTAGCGGCGCAGGAGGGAGGATTGGTCACGCACCGCGCGGGGGCCGTGGCGGGCGCCGGTGCGGTTGGTGACGCCGCCATCGAAGGGGACGCCGATGAGGCCGATGTCCACGTCCGCCAGGGTTTCGGTGTGGGCGGTGCGGAAGAAGGTGGAGATCCCGGTGTAGCGCGGGCGGGCCTGGGGGTCGGCGAGGTCCGGGTAGCGGGCGGGCTGCTTGAGCGTCACGTCGGGGTCTCCTGCGGCGGATGGCGGCGAAGGATATGAAGCATCACCAGCATGCCCGGCAATGCGGCGGCCATGGCGATGGCGTAGAAAGCGGTCCAGCCGGTGGCGACGGCGAGGAAGCCGGAAAACCCGCCGACGGTGTGGGAGGCAATGGGGGCCACCGAGGTCAGCAACGCATACTGGGTGGCGGCGAATTCGCGCCGGCAGAGGCCGGAGAGGTAGGCGAGGAAGGCGGCGGAGGCCAGGCCCTGGACGAAGGCTTCGGTGACCACCGTGCCGTAGAGGACGGGGTGGTTGCCCGGCAGGGTGCTGAGCAGGACGTAGAGGCCCATGGCGCCCATCTGGACGAAGCCGGTGGAAATCAGCGCCCGTTGCAGGCCGATGCGGGAGACCAGCCAGCCGCCGGCGGCAATGCCGGATAGCGTGGCCACCAATGAGAACGGGCCGATGGCGGCGGCCACGGCCGCGCGGTCAAAGCCGAGGAAACGGTAGAACGGGGCGAGCATCACGCCGGCCATCGCCTCGCCGAGGTTGAACAGGGCGACGTAGGCCAACACCGCGAAGGCGCCTGGGCGGCGCAGGAAATCGCCCAGCGGCGCGCGGACCGCCTGCACGCTGCGGGCAAGCCAGCCGCCCACCGTGCCCACCCGCGCCATCGCCGGGGGTTCGTCGGCCAGCACCGTGGCGCCCACGCCTAGGGCCGCCAGCCCGGTGACCACCCATAGCGCGCCATGCCAGCCGATCGATCCCGCCGCAGCGATCACCCCGGCGCCCGAGACCAGCATCGCTACCCGGTAGCCCCACACGTACAGAGCCAGCGCAGCGCCCTGGCGGCGAGGCTCGAACGCCTCGATGCGCCAAGCGTCGATCGCGATGTCCTGGGTGGCCGAGAAGAACGCGATGCAGGCGCCGGCCATGATCGCCAGCACCGGCACCGCCGCAGCGTCGCTCAGGGCCAGCCAGGCCACGCTTGCCACCAGGAACGGCTGCACCAGCAACAACCACCCCCGCCGTTGGCCAAACCGCGCCAGCCCGAAGGGCGGCCGTACCTCGTCCAGCACCGGCGCCCACAAGAACTTCAAGGTGTAGGACAACCCGATATTCGCGGTCAGCCCAATGGCCTCCAACGATACCCCGCCCTCAGTCAGCCACTGCCGCAAGGTAAACCCCGACAACGCCAACGGCAGCCCCGACACAAACCCAAACGCCGCCATGACAAGGAGGCGACGGTCCGAGAAAAAGGCGGGGGATTTCACCCTCGGGTCCTTTGGTGAGGCGGGAGGGGTAAGAAGGAAGGCAAGGCCAGGGCTCTGCCCTGGACCCGCTGGGGGCGAGCGCCCCCAGACCCGCATCCGTTGAGATAAGAGTCTCCTGGACTGAGAGAGGGCGCCAACCCAGCCGTTGCCACGGCAGAGTAGGCGCCCTCTCTCAGTCCAGGAGATATCCTTGCCTTAAAGGGAAGAGGTCCAGGGGCTCGGCCCCTGGTGGGGTCGAGGGGCAAAGCCCTCGCCTTGCTTCCCTTCCTGCCCATCCCGCAGCACCAAGGGCCAGGGGGCGAACCCCCCGGCCTTTTTCTCAGGCCGCCGCCTCGGTGTCCTGCGACTTGCGTTCGTTGCGCTTGCGCTGGTTGGGATCGAGGTAGCGCTTGCGCAGACGGATGGCCGAGGGGGTGATTTCGACCAGTTCGTCTTCTTCGATGTAGGCGATGGCTTGTTCGAGGCTCATGCGGCGGGGCGGGATGAGGAGCATCGCGTCGTCTTTGCCAGAGGCGCGGACGTTGGTGAGCTTCTTTTCCTTGACCGGGTTAACGTCGAGATCGGAGTCACGCGAGTGTTCGCCGAGGATGAGGCCTTCGTAGACCTTGTCGCCGGGATCGACGAACAGGGTGCCGCGTTCCTGGATGTACCACAGGGCGTAGTGGACGGCTTCGCCGGGTTCGGTGGAGATCAGGCTGCCGTTGCGGCGGCCTTCCATCGGGCCTTTCCAGGGACCGTAGCCGGCGAACATGCGGTTCATGATGCCGGTGCCGCGGGTGTCGGTGAGGAATTCGCCGTGGTAGCCGATGAGGCCGCGAGAGGGCATGTGGAAGGTCAGGCGCACTTTTCCGCCGCCCGAGGGCCGCATATCGCGCAGTTCGCCTTTGCGGCGGCTGATCTTCTCCACCACGATGCCGGTATAGGGCTCGTCCACGTCGGCCAGCACGTCCTCCATCGGCTCTTCGCGGGCGCCGGTTTCCGGGTTCTGCCGGGTGAGCACGCGGGGGCGGCCGATGGTGAGTTCGAAGCCTTCGCGGCGCATGGTTTCGATCAGCACGCCAAGCTGGAGTTCGCCGCGGCCGGCCACTTCGAAAGCGTCCGACTCGTTGCTCTCGGTCACCTTGATGGCGACGTTGCCTTCGGTTTCGCGATAGAGGCGATCGCGGATCTGGCGCGAGGTAACCTTCTTGCCTTCGCGGCCGCCAAGCGGGCCGTCATTGACGCGGAAGGTCATCGCCAGGGTGGGCGGATCGACCGGGATCGCGTGCAGCGGGGTGGTGAGTTCCGGGGCGCCGATGCTGTCCGGGATGGTGGCTTCGGTGAGGCCGGCGATGGCGATGATGTCACCTGCCTCGGCTTCCTCGATGTTCACCCGTTCGAGGCCGCGGAAGCCCATCAGCTTGGTCAGGCGGCCGGTTTCAACCACCGAGCCGTCCTGGCGGAGCACCTTGAGCGGCATGTTGACGCGGGCGCGGCCCTGTTCGAGGCGCCCGGTAAGCACGCGGCCGAGGAAGTTGTCATAGTCGAGGATGGACGCGACCATGGCGAACGGCGCGTCCTTGTCGAGCACGGGCGCCTTCACGTGGCTCAGCACCAGGTCGAACATCGGGGCCAGGTCAACGCGCTCGTCATCGAGGCCAACAACGGCCCAGCCCTGGCGGCCCGAGGCGTAGAGCATCGGGAAATCGAGTTGTTCGTCAGTGGCTTCGAGGGCGGCGAACAGATCGAACACCTCCTCGTGCACTTCATCGGCGCGGGCGTCCTGGCGGTCGATCTTGTTGACCACCACGATGGGCTTGATGCCGCGCTGAAGGGCCTTGCCGACGACGAACTTGGTCTGCGGCAGCACACCTTCGGCGGCATCGACGAGCACGATGGCGCCGTCAACCATGCCAAGGATGCGTTCCACTTCGCCGCCGAAATCGGCGTGGCCCGGGGTATCGATGATGTTGATGCGGGTATCCTTCCACACCACCGATGTGCACTTGGCGAGAATGGTGATGCCACGCTCGCGTTCGAGGTCATTGCGGTCGAGCGCGCGCTCGGCCACCTGCTGGTGTTCGCGGAAAGTGCCCGACTGCTTCAGCAGCTGGTCGACCAGGGTTGTCTTGCCATGGTCGACATGGGCGATGATCGCGATGTTGCGGATTTCCATCGGTGTTCCGAGCGTAATTGGTGCGGGATTTGCTGCGGCGCACACATAAGGGATGAACCGCGCCGAGGCGAGGGAAAACCGCGCGCCCGGCATGCAAGGCAGGCAGAACGGGGCCGATTTGCCGGGGCAGGTGCGGTTTGGCCGCCTTCCCCCCCTCGTCAGGGCCGGGAAACTGCGGCACGGTTCGGCCCTCCAACCGCGAAGGAACCTCGCCATGAAGCGCCGCACCCTTCTTGCCGCCGCTGCCGTTGCCCCGCTGGCCCGCCCTGCTTTGGCACAGGGTTCGAACCGGGTGCTGCGGTTTGTGCCCCAGGCGGACCTCGCCAACCCCGATCCGGTATGGTCCACCACGGTGATCGCCGCCGAGCACGCCTACCTGGTGTGGGACAAGCTGTATGACCTCGACGAGAAGCTGATCCCGCAGAAGCAGATGGTGGGGGCGGACGAAGTTTCCGCCGATGGGCTGACCTGGAAGCTGATGCTGCGCGAGGGGCTGAAGTTCACCGACGGGGCGCCGGTGCGCGCGCAGGACTGCATTCCCTCCATCATGCGCGCGGCGCGGCGGACGCCGATTGTCGAGAGCTTGATGGCGGCCACCAACGAGTTGAGCGCGCCCGATGACCGCACGCTGCTGTTCCGGCTGAAGAAGCGCTACACGCTGCTGCCGTTTTCGCTCTCCAGCGCGTTCATCATGCCCGAGCGGATGGCCAAGACCGATGCGTTCACCATGATTTCCGAGCATGTCGGCAGCGGGCCGTACAAGTTCGTGCCTGCGGAGTGGAAAGCCGGCGCCGGGGCGCTGTATGTGCGCAACGAGGGCTATGTGCCGCGCGCCGAGCCCGCCAGCATGTGGGCGGGCGGCAAGGTGGCCCATTTCGACCGGATCGAGTGGCACACCATCCCCGATCCCTCCACCGCGGCGGCGGCGTTGCAGCGCGGCGAGGTGGACTGGGTGGAGACGCCGCTGCTCGATCTGGTGCCGAGCCTGCGCAAGTCCCCGGGGGTGAAGGTGGCGACGTTCGACACGCTGGGCAGTTGGATGATGATGGCGTTCAACCACTACCAGGCGCCGTTCGACAACGTGAAGCTGCGGCGCGCGGTGCTGGCGGCGGTGAACCAGACCGATTTCGTCGATGCCGTGGTGGGGGACCAGGCCGACCTGGGGCATACCGGGGTGGGGTATTTCCCGCCGGCCTCGCCCTATTCCAGCACCGCCGCGATGCCGCCGCTGAACGGGCCGCGCGACCTGGCGGCGGCGCGCAAGATGGTGGCCGAGAGCGGCTACAAGGGCGAGCCGATCGTGCTGATGTCACCGTCGGACCAGCCGTCGATCCAGCAGAGCGCACAGATCGCCAACGCGCTGATGAAGTCGATAGGGCTCAACGTCCAATACACCAGCCTGGACTGGGCGACGATGCTGCAGCGGCGCAATTCCAAGGAGGCGCCGGAAAAGGGCGGGTGGTCGGCGTATTGCACGAGCTGGGTGGGGCTTTCGGTGGCGAGCCCGGCGACGCATCTGCCGTTGCGCGGGGACGGGTTCAAGTCCAACGCGTGGTGGCGGCCGATGAACGAGGCGATGGAGCATCTGCGCGACGCCTGGTTCGATGCGCCCGATCTCGCGGCGCAGCAGAAGATCTGCGAGGACATCCAGCGCATGGCGTTCAGCGAGGTGCCGTGCATTCCGCTCGGGCTGACCTTCCAGCCGACGGCGTTCCGCGACACGCTGTCGGGGTTCGCGCGGGCGCCCTATCCGGCGTTCTGGGGGGTGAAGAAGGGGTAGGCAGCGCTTCTTTTTGAAAAAAGAAGCAAAAACTTTTTTATCCAATGGCTTCGCCCCTCTCCCGCGGGAGGGGCGAAGCCATCGGGGAAAAGTTTTTTGGTTCTTTTTTTCAAAAAAGAACCGCTTCGCTGGCACTACCTGAGCTTCCCCCGCAACTCTTCCAGGCGCGCCCGATACGCCTCGGCGTCCCCGTAGTCGGTGAAGTCCTTGTAGCGGCTGTGCGACTGCCGCACCTGGGTGGCGTGGCGGATGGGGCACCAGTACTGCTCGGTGCGCGCCGCCACCTCGCGCGCGTAGGCGATCACGCCGTTGCCGTAGCCGCAGTAGACGCAGTTGATTTTCTCGATGGTGTTCAGATAGGGCAGCCGGTGACGGTCGATCACCACGTATTGGCTGCGGGTGGCCCGCGCGATGCCCCAGGCGCGGAAGCAGATGTGCTGGTAGATGAACAGGCTGAGGTCAAGCAGGGCGAACGGCACAACCATGCCGTAGATCACCGGCGCTACCAGGATGTTGAGCAGCGGCGCGCTGATGATGTAGCGCAGGCTGCTGGTGCGCAGGCGGCGCTGGGCCTGGGCGACGCCGGCATCGAAGATCGCGCGCCCCTTGGCGAGGCGGTAGTTCAACTGGGCGCGCTGGTTGTCGAGCTTGCCGGCGATCTCGTCTTCGAGGGCGTGGATCTGGGCGAACAGGCGATCGAGTTCTTCGTTCACGGCGCGGCGCTCCCGGGGATCAGGGCGGCAGGTTAACAGGTTCGCGCCTCCGGGCGGTGAACCGCGAACAGTTCCAGGGCGGCGGCCTTGCCGCGCAGTTCCACCACGCCAAGGCTTTCGGCGGTGATGCCGGCGGGCAGGGTAAGCGCATGGATCACCTCGGCGGAGGCGATGATGTCCTGGCCGAAGCTGCGGCAGGCGTCCTCGATGCGGGCGGTGGTGTTCATGGTGTCACCGAGCATGACGATCTCGCGCTTGAAATCGCCCATTTCGCCGATGATGAGGTGGCCGGCGTGCAGGGCGCTGCGCAGGCGCGGGGTGGCGCCGAACTGGCGCTGATAGTCGGGCGCCCGCTGCTCCAGGCGGGCGGCGATGGCGAGGACGCAGGTAAGGCAGGCGGCATCGCGCAGGCCGCGGGCGATCGGCCAGGTGACGATCACTTCGTCGCCGACGTAGCGGTAGATTTCGCCGCCGGCTTCCAGCACCGGGTCCGTGATGTCGAACAGCACGCGGTTGACGAAGCGGTGAAAGGCGAGGTCCCCGAGGCGTTCGGCAAGCTGGGTGGAGCCGATGAGGTCCATGAAGAGCACGATGCGCTGCTCCGGCCGGGGGCGGTGGTAGCGGCCGATCAGCAGGGCGGCGAGGGTGCCGGGGCCGAGCAGGCGGCGCAGCACGAAGACCGCGTTGAACGCCAGCGACAGGCTGGCCAGCATGACCAAATTGCCGCCGGTGAGGGCGAGTTCGATGCGGCGGTCCTCGATGGTGAGCCAGAGCAGGCCGAGGAATATCGCGAGGTAGAGCGCCACCCGCAACGCCAGCGCCGCCAGCATGGGCAGGCGCCATAGCAGGGCGGCACCGGGGCCTTGCAGGGTGATTTCGAGCAGCGAGAGGCAGGTGCCGGCCAGCGCGGAGGTGACGATGCGGTCGGCAACGGACCCGGCGTCGAACAGGTTGGCGGTGAGGCCGCCCATCGCCGCGGACACCAGCGTGATCGCCAGCACCACGGCGATGCGCTGGACGGTGCGCGCGCGGAGGGGGCCTATCCGCATGCGCGCACCGTGCGCGGTTCAGGCGACGCTGGGCAGATGGCCCTGCGGGCGGGCGCCGTAGTGGCTGATGACCTCGGCCGCGGCGACGCTGCCGAGATGGCCGCATTCGGCGAGGGATTTGCCGGCGGTGAGGCCGGCGAGGAAGCCCGCGGCGTAGGCATCGCCGGCGCCGGTGGTGTCGATCACCTCGGCGGGCACGGCGGCGACGTCGACGGTCTCGGCGCCCTGGATGATGACGCTGCCGGCCTCGCTGCGGGTGAGTGCGGCGAGGGCGACATCACGGCGGGCCCAGGCGGCGGCTTCGGCGAAGGTGTTGGTTTCGTAGAGCGCGGTGATCTCGGTCTCATTGGCGAACAGGATATCGATGTGCCCCTCAACGAGTTCGCGGAAGGCGGCGCGATGGCGGTGGACGCAGAAGGCGTCGGACAGGGAGAGGGCAACCTGGCGCCCGGCGGCATGGGCGGCTTCGGCGGCCTTGCGGAAGGCGGCCTGGGCCTCGGGGGGATCGAACAGGTAGCCTTCGAGGTAGGTGACGGCGGCATCGGCCACCAGGGCGGCATCGACGTCGGCGGTGCCGAGGGTGACGCAGGCGCCGAGATAGGTGTTCATGGTGCGCTGCCCGTCGGGCGTCACCATGATGAGGCAGCGCGCGGTGGGGGCGCCGCCGTGCAGCGGCGCGGTGGGGAAATGGACGCCGACGGCGCCGATGTCGTGGCGGAACACGCGGCCCAACTGGTCGTCGGCGACTTTGCCGAGATAGGCGACCTTGGCCCCCATCATGGCAGCGACGGCGCAGGTGTTGGCGGCCGAACCACCGGAGGTTTCGGCGGCCGGCGGCATGGCGGCGTAGAGCTTGTCGGCGGTAACGCTGTCGATCAGCGCCATGGCGCCCTTGTGCATATCATGGCGCGAGAGGAAGGACTCGTCCACGGGGGAGACCACGTCGACTATCGCGTTGCCGATGCCGAGGATGTGAAAACGGGGTTGGCTCATAATATCTCCGATCTATTCTTCGTCTTCCTCGTCCGCGTCCTGGCGCGGATCGAGGCTGCGCCAGTTGCGCTCATCTCGGGTGGCGGGGGTATCGGCGAAGGCGGCGATGCTGGCGCCGCTGGTCCAGCCGACGTCGCCGGCGTCCACCACTTCGGCATCCTCGCCGAAGGCGAACCAGGCTTCGATGACATCCCGCCCGGCGAGGCCGGGGGCGCGGCAGAGTTCTACGCTGTCGCGCACATAGCGGCGGGCGAATTCGTTGGCCTGCATGATGGTGGGGAACCCGCCGATTTCCTCGGAGATGCCGTCTTCGGCGCCGCCCGAGTTGTCCTTGATGCGGACGCGCCAGCCCCCCTGGGGGGTGAACAGGTCACTCATGAGATGAGGTTCGTGAAGCCGTTGGTGATCGGGTAGCGGCGATCGCGGCCAAAGGCGCGGGCGGTGATCTTCACCCCCGGCGGGGCCTGGCGGCGCTTGTATTCAGCGCGATCGAGCATGCGCCACACCCGCAGCACGGTGGCGCGGTCATACCCCTTGGCGACCAGGGCATCGACACTTTGCTCGCCCTCGACGAGCCCTTCGAGGATGGCATCGAGAATTTCGTACGGAGGCAGCGTGTCCTGGTCGGTCTGGTTGGGCTTGAGTTCGGCGCTGGGCGGCTTGGTGATGATGCGCTCGGGGATGACGCGGCCGTTGGGGCCGAGGGCGCCGTTGAAGTGGTTGGTGTTGCGCCAGTGGCACAGCGCGAACACCGTCATTTTGTAGACGTCCTTCAGCACCGAGTAGCCGCCGCACATATCGCCGTAGAGGGTGGCGTAGCCGACGGACATTTCGGATTTGTTGCCGGTGGTCAGCACCATGTGGCCAAGCTTGTTCGAAATCGCCATCAGGATGAGGCCGCGAGCGCGGGACTGGATGTTTTCCTCGGTGATATCAGCCTGCCGGCCGGCGAAGATGGGGGCGAGGACGGAACCGAACGCCTCCATGGCGGGGGCGATGGGCACCGTTTCGCAGGAGATGCCGAGCAGCGCGGCGCATTCGGCCGCGTCATCCAGGCTTTCCTGGCTGGTGTAGGGGCTCGGCATCATGAAGGTACGCACCTGATCCGCACCCAGCGCATCGACGGCGACGGCGGCGGACAACGCACTGTCGATGCCGCCCGACAGCCCGAGGATGACGCCGGGGAAGCGGTTCTTGCGCACGTAGTCGCCGAGGCCGAGGACCATGGAGCGGTAGATGGATTCGAGGTGTTCCGGTTCGGCGGCGAGCTTCTGCGGGGTGCAGACCAGGTGTTCGCCGTGGCGGGTCCATTCGGTGAGGGTGACGTGTTCCTCGAAGAGCGGCATCTGCACGGCGAGGGAGCGGTCGGCGTTCAGCACGAAGCTGGCCCCCTCGAAGACGAGTTCGTCCTGGCCGCAGACCTGGGCGCAGAAGACGAACGGCAGGCCGGTTTCGACCACGCGGGTGACGGCAAGGTTGATGCGGGTGGACTGCTTGCCGGCCTCGTAGGGGGAGCCGTTGATGGAGAGCAGCAGTTCGGCGCCCGATTCGGCTAGGGTCTCGGCGACCGAGGGGAACCACCAGTCCTCGCAGACCATCACGCCGAGGCGGAAGCCGCGGAAGGCGACCGGGCCGGGGGCGGGGCCGGCGTCGAACACCCGCTTTTCGTCGAACACGCCGTAGTTCGGCAGTTCGTGCTTGGCGCGGCGGGCGAGGATTTTGCCGCCATCGAGGATGTAGGCGGCGTTGTAGAGCTTGTCGCCGTCCGGCCCGCCGGTGTGCAGCCAGGGGCCGCCGATGAGCACGCCGGGGCCGCCATCGGCGGTGTCGGCCGCGAGTTCGGCCAGGGCCGCCTCGCAGGCGGCGACGAAGGCCGGTTTGCGGATGAGGTCCTCGGTGGGGTAGCCGGCGATGAACATCTCGGGCGCCACCACGAGATCGGCGCCGAGGGCGGCGGCCTCGGCGCGGGCGGCGCGGATGCGGGCGAGGTTGTGCACGACCTGCCCGACATGCGGGTTGATCTGTGCCAGGGCGATTTTGAGCGTGTCGGACATGGACGCAACCTAGATGGACGGCGCGCGGAGTTCAACGCGGGGCGATTGTTGCGCAAGCGGGGGCGCGGGATTAGCGTTCGCGGATGATCCGGGCCACGACGATCGCGCTGACGCTGATGGGTGGGGGCGCACTGGTGTCCATCGCGCCGGCGCTGCGGCATGACCGGTGCGCCGAGGCGCGAGCGGCGCATTTGCCTGATGCCGAGCAGATCTGCGCGGCGCATGGCGGTTCGCATAGTGGCGGCGGTTGGTGGCACAGCAGTTCGGGATCGGGGCGTTCGGGCGGGATGGTGGCGACGGCGGCGGGCACGTCGGGCGTGAGTACTTCAGGGGTTTCGCGGGGCGGGTTCGGGGCGGCTGGCGCCCATGCCAGCGCGGGAAGCTGAGCCATGCGCCGACTTCAACGCACCCCTCGGGCGGATTGGCGGGAGCATGCGGCCCGTATCGGGTTCGATTTCGCCGAGATCGATGGCGCCGCCTACTGGGACGAAACCGCGTGCTGGCGCTTCGAGGCGGACGAGGTGGATGTGCTGGATGACGCTACGGCCGAGTTGTATCGGCTGTGCCTGGCGGCGGCGGAGCATGCGGTGCGGCATGATCGGTGCGAGACGCTGGGGATTCCGCGGGCGGTGTGGCCGCTGGTGGTGCGCAGTTGGGAGCGGCAGGAGCCGAGCCTGTATGGGCGGATGGATTTGCGGTGGGACGGCAGCGGGGCGCCGGTGCTGCTGGAATTCAACGCCGATACGCCGACGGCGCTGTTCGAGGCCTCGGTGGTGCAGTGGGAGTGGCTGACCTCAGTGATGCCGCACGCCGACCAGTTCAACGGTATCCATGAGGCGCTGCTGGCGGCGTGGCTGCATATCGAGGCGCCCGGTGGGGTGCATTTCGCCTGCCAGCGCGACAGCGTGGAGGATCGCTCCACGGTGGAATATCTGCGCGATACCGCGGTGCAGTCCGGGTTGGCGGCGCCGTTTTTGTATGTCGACGAGATCGGGTGGGATGGGCGGCGGTTTGTCGATCTGGCGGACCAGCCGATCCGCACGTTGTTCAAGCTGTATGCGTGGGAATGGCTGTTGCGCGACAGTTTCGGCAACAACATCGCGGGGGCGGAGACGCGGTGGCTGGAGCCGGCGTGGCGGATGCTGCTGTCAGGCAAGGGGGTGCTGGCGCTGTTGTGGGAGTTGTTCCCCGGGCATCCCAATCTGCTCCCCGCGTTCCGCGAGCCGGGGCGAACCGGCGGGGCCGAAATCCGCAAGCCGCTGTGGGGGCGCGAGGGGGCGAATATCGCCGCGCCGGGGCTGGCGACGCCGGGGCCCTATGGCGGCGAGGGGTTCGTGCATCAGCAATGGGCGGAATTGCCGTGCACCGATGGCCGCTATGCGGTGATCGGCAGTTGGCTGATCGAGGGTGTGCCGCGCGGCATCGGCATGCGCGAGGACAGCACGCCGATCACCCGCGACACCAGCCGCTTCGTGCCGCATTATTTTGATCCCCGACCTGACGAGACGGAGAGCGGCCGATGAGCGTGCTGGCGAACCTGCCGAACTTCCTGGCGTATTTCGGGGCCTGCATCGTCCTGCTCGCCGCCTTCCTGGCGCTCTACACGCTGATATTGCCAGGCGACGAATGGGGCGAGATCCGGCGCGGCAACACCGCGGCGGCGCTGGCGCTGGGGGCGGCAATGCTGGGGTTCTGCCTGCCGATGGCGGCGGCGGTGGCACGATCGGACGATTTCGGCGAGATGGTGATCTGGGCGGCGGTGGCGCTGGTGGTGCAACTCGGCTGCTTCGGCGCGATGCGGCTGCTGCGGCGGGATGTGGCGGCGGCGATCGCGCGGGGGGATATGGCGGAGGCGACGCTGCTGGCGTTCGCGTCGGTTTCGACCGGGGTGTTGATCGCGGCGTGCGTTTGAATGCACGAAGGGCGCCCGGAGGTGATCCGGACGCCCTGGTGCCGAGGAGCGAGGTCCTGGAGCGAGTGGTTTAGCGGCGGCGGCGGTAGAAGCCGAGGCCGGCGAGGCTGACGCCGAGGATGGCCATCGAGGCGGGCTCCGGCGCGGTGACTTCGGTCATGCCGGCGAAGCCCGAGGCTGCGTTGTAGGCCCAGCTGGCGTCCAGCGCGTCGGTCACGGTGTAGGTGCCGGCGTCCAGCATGAGGTTGATCCCGGCGTCCATCAGGTTGGCGTAGCCGCCGATGAGGCCGGGGCTGGTCGCGTCAAAGTACATGGTGGCGCCGCCATCCGGGGTGAGGCCGATGACATCAGTCGTGTTGGTGATATCGAGGTGGTAGGTGAAGATGTCGGTGATGTAGGTGGCGACGCCGAGGGTGAACATCACCGGGACGGGCGTGCCGCCCACGAAGGCCGCACCCGGGTCGATGTTGTTGAAGACGTCCCACGGGCCGAGATCGGCGCGGGCGGCGGTGGCGCCGAGCAGGCCGGTGGCGAAGGCGGCGGCGGCGATGGTGCGGATGGCGAGGTTCATTTTGAGCTCCAGGGGCATCGGCTTGTAAACACGCCTTCCCGAAGCCGTCTGATGCGAAATTTGTGCCATTGCATACCGTTTGCGCCATATCATTGATACGATTGTACAAATGTATTGTCGCACTATAGCAACAACAACATGCAACGGAAATGTGTAAAAAATCCTGACAGTCATCAGGAACGCCAGGCGTGACGGCCCAGGCTATTCGCCGGCGGGGCGCTTACGCCCGCCATTGCGGCGCAGGAGGAATTCGCGGCCGACTTTGACCATCGGCACGCCGTCATACGAGACGATGTCGGCGGTGGCGTAGGTTTCGGTCCACACGTCGGGGATGAAGCTGCCGGTGCCGACGACGTCGATGGGGGCGCGAGCGTCGGCCATGACGCGGCATTTGTCGACGCCGAAGCCGGAGCTGGCGATAATGCGGACCTTGGGGAAACCGGCTTCGTTCAACGCCTCGCGCATGCGCCAGATGGCGGCGGCGGATACGCCGGTGCCGACGAGATAGCGCAACTCGGTGTCCGAGCGGTAGCGGCGGATGGCGCCGGGGGCGTGGCGTTCGAGCATGGCGTAGCTCTCGGCGGGGTCGAGCCCTTCGAGGAAGCGGCCGCCGTGGGTATCGAGCCGCACGGCCATGCGGCCGCTATGCGCGAGGTTGGCGAAGCGTTCGCAGACGGCGATGCCGTCGGTGATCTCGTGGCCGAAGTAGTCCACCAGCACCGTGAGCGCTTCTTCGGGGAAGGTTTCGTGGAACATCTCGGCGGCGCGCACGGTGGAGCCGGCGTAGCCGATGAGGGCGTGCGGCATGGTACCGCGGCCGCTGGCGGCGCCGAACCAGTGTGCGGTGCCGTCATTGGCGTTGCCGATGAAGCCGGTGGCGCCCTCGCGGCGGGCGGCGGCACTGCCGACGGAGGCGGCGTAGGCCATCATCTCCTGCATTTCGCCGCCGGCGCAGTGGCGCGCTTCCATCGCCAGGAAAGCCACGCCGGGGAGGGCCAGGCACATCTGGTAGGCATTGTGGGCGGCGACGCAGGCGGGGCCGATTTTCTGCAACGCGATGGTTTCGAGGTCGGCCAGTTCGGCCATGCTCCCGGTGATGTAGGCGAGCGGCTCGCCGGCGCCCACCCAGGCGCCTTCGGGGTGCGTCACGTCGATATCGAAGGCGGTGGCGCGTTCGGCGGCCACCGCCTTCAACCAGTCCAGCATGAGTCTCGGCGCCGAGATCACCGGGCGGCGCAGGAACACCGCGTAGGTCACGCGCTTGTCGCCGAAGCGCGTGACCACCTGGCGGGTGCGGTTGAAGTAGCTGTCCGTGCGAGCCGCGATATCGAGCGACAGCGCGGACGGCGGCTTCTGGTCCATGCTACTCGGCCGCCGCGGCCTGCATCGGCGCGCGGCGGCGCTTCAGCTCTTCGGCGACCAGGAAGGCGAGTTCGAGCGACTGCTCGGCGTTGAGGCGCGGATCGACGAAGGTTTCGTAGCGCTTGGCGAGATCGGCCTCGGTGAGCATGTGTGCGCCGCCGACGCACTCCGTCACCGGCTGGCCGGTCATCTCGACATGCACGCCGCCGGCCCAACTGCCTTCGGCGGCATGGACATCGAAGAAGCGGCGGACTTCGGAGAGGATGGCGTCGAAGCTGCGGGTCTTGTAGCCGTTCGAGGTGGTCGTGGTGTTGCCGTGCATCGGGTCACACAGCCAAACCACCTTGCGGCCTTCCTTCTGGATGGCGCGGACCAGCGGGGAGAGCATCTTTTCCACCTTCTCGGCGCCCATGCGGGCGATGAGGGTGAGGCGGCCGGCCTCGTTGGCGGGGTTCAGGGTATCGCAGATGCGCAGCAGGTCTTCGGCGGTGGTGGTGGGGCCAACCTTCATGCCAAGCGGGTTTTTGACGCCGCGGAGGAATTCGACGTGGGCGCCGTCCGGCTGGCGGGTGCGATCGCCGATCCACAGGAAGTGGGCCGAGCAGGCGTAGGGATCATTCGTCAGGCTGTCGATGCGGGTGAGGGCCTGCTCGTAGGGCAGCAGCAGCGCCTCGTGGCTGGTGTAGAAATCGGTCTCGCGGATCTGCGGGGTGCTGGCGGAGTTGATGCCGCAGGCGGCCATGAAGCGCAGGGTCTCGTCGATGCGATGCGCCAGGTCCTGGTAGCGATCGGCGAGCGGCGAGCGGGCGACGAAGCCGAGGTTCCAGCGATGGACTTCGTGCAGGTCGGCATAGCCGCCCGAGGCGAAGGCGCGCAGCAGGTTCAGGGTGCCGGCGGACTGGAAGTAGCCGAACTCCATGCGGGCGGGATCGGGGATACGGGCCTCGGGGGTGAATTCGGGGCCGTTGACGATATCGCCGCGGTAGGACGGCAGGGTGACGCCATCGATGGTCTCGTTGTCCGACGAGCGGGGCTTGGCGAACTGGCCGGCCATGCGGCCGATTTTCACCACCGGCATGGAGGAGCCGAAGGTGAGTACCACGGCCATCTGCAACAGCACGCGGAAGGTGTCGCGGATGATGTTGGCGGTGAAATCCTGGAAGCTCTCGGCACAGTCCCCGCCTTGCAGGACGATGGCCTTGCCTTCGGCGACCTGCGCGAGGGCGGCCTTCAGGCGGCGGGCTTCGCCGGCGAAGACCAGCGGCGGATAGGCGCGCAGGCGATCCTCCTGGGCGGCGAGTTTGGCCGCGTCCGGGTAGGTGGGCTGCTGCTTGGCCGGGTGGTTGCGCCAGGAGTCGAGTGTCCAAGTGGTCATGGTGAGGCTCCAGAGGGAAGCAAGGCGAGGGCGAGGCCCTCGACCCGCCAAAGGCCGCCGGCCTTTGGAAACCGTTCACTCATTCCAGAAAGTTGACCGCTTGGCTACTGCCGCCAGGGCAACCAAGGGTTGAGCAGGGCGGCGGCTAGGTGGCGACGCGGGTTCGGGTGCGCATGGTGACGAATTCCTCGGCCGCGGTGGGGTGGATGCCGACGGTGCGGTCGAAGTCCGCCTTGGTGGCGCCGGCGTTGATGGCAATCGAGAGGCCCTGGAGGATTTCCGGGGCATCCTCGCCGAGCATGTGCGCGCCGACGACTTTCTGGCTGGCTTGGTCCACCACCAGTTTCATGATGGTCTTGCGGGTGCGGCCGCTGAGGGTGTGGCGCATGGGGGTGAACTTGGCCACGTAGATATCGGCCGGGCCGTTTTTCGCGGCTTCGGCCTCGGTAAGCCCCACCGTGCCGATCGGCGGCGAGGAAAACACGGCGGTGGCAACGCGGTCGAGGTCCCATTTGCGCGGACCCGGCCCGTAGAGGCGATCGGCGAGGGAGTGCCCTTCGGCAATGGCGACGGGGGTGAGGTTCAGGCGGTCCGTCACATCACCGATGGCGTAGATGTTTTCGGCCGAAGTCTGGCTCTCGGCGTTCACCGTGACGGCGCCGAAGCCGTTGGTTTCAACGCCGGCGGCATCGAGGCCGAGGCCCTGGGTATAGGCCTGGCGGCCGAGGGCGGAGAAGACGAGGTCCGCATCGATCATCGTGCCATCGGCGAGGTGGACGCGTTTGGTGGTGCCGATGGCTTCCACCGAGGCAACGGTCTTGCCGCGATGCAGGGTGATGCCCTGGGTTTCCATGGCTTCGGCGAGGCCCTCGCGCATGTCTTCGTCGAAGCCGCGCAGCGGGAGTTGCTGGCGGATCACCACGTCCACCTTGGCGCCGAGGCCGGCGAAGATGCCGGCGAATTCCACCGCGATATAGCCGCCGCCGAGGACGACGATGCGCTGGGGGAGTTCAGGGAGGTAGAACGCGTCATCGGAGACGATGCAGTGTTCGGCGCCGGGGAAGGCGGGGCGGACGGGGCGGCCGCCGGTGGCGATGACGATGCGTTCGGCGGTGATGCGCTGGCCGCCGACATCGAGCGTATGCGCGTCGAGGAAGGTGGCGCGGGCATCGTAGCTGGTGCAGGTGGCCATCAGACGGCGGTAGGCGCCGTTGAGGCGTTCGATCTCGGTGTTTTTCGCCGCGATGAGGCGGGGCCAGTCATGCCGGCCGGGCGCGACATCCCAGCCGAAACCACGGCTGTCGGCGGCGGCGGCACCGTATTCGGCCGCCATGACGAGGAGTTTTTTCGGCACGCAGCCGATATTGACGCAGGTGCCGCCCCAGAAGCGTTCCTCGGCCACACCCACTTTCGCGCCGTGGCCGGCGGCCATCCGGGCGAAGCGGACGCCGCCGGAGCCGCCGCCGATGACGAAGACGTCGAAATCGTTGCTCACGCGCCGATGCCTCCGAGGGCGAGGTATTTGATCTCGATGTATTCGTCGATGCCCTGGTGCGAGCCCTCGCGGCCGAGGCCGGAGGATTTCACCCCGCCGAAGGGAGCAACCTCGGTGGAGATGATGCCCTCGTTGATGCCGACCATGCCGTATTCAAGCGCCTCGGCGACGCGGAAGATGCGCCCGACATCGCGCGCGTAGAAATAGGAGGCAAGGCCGAACTCGGTATCGTTGGCCAGGCGGATGGCTTCCTCCTCGGTGTGGAAGCGGAACAGAGGGGCGACCGGGCCGAAGGTCTCCTCGCGGAAGATCATCGCGTCATGCGGCACGTTGGCGAGCAGGGTGGGCTGGAAGAAATTGCCGCCGCGGGCATGGCGCTGGCCGCCCGTCACAATGGTGGCACCGCGCGAGAGGGCGTCGGCGATGTGTTCCTCCACCTTGAGCACGGCATCGGCGTTGATGAGGGGCCCCTGGGTAACCCCAGGTTCCATGCCGTCACCCACCTTGAGCGCCTCGACGGCGGTTTTCAGTTTGGCGGCGAAGGCATCGTAGACGCCATCCTGAACCAGGATACGGTTGGCGCAGACGCAGGTTTGCCCGGTGTTGCGGTATTTGCTGGCCATCGCGCCAAGCACGGCCTGGTCGAGATCGGCATCATCGAAAACGATGAAGGGGGCGTTGCCGCCGAGTTCCATGCTCGTCTTCTTGATGGTCGGCGCGCACTGGGCAAGGAGCTTGGCGCCCACTTCGGTGGAGCCGGTGAAGGTGAGTTTGCGGATTTTGGGGTTGGAGGTGAGTTCGCCGCCAACCGGGCCGGAGGGGCCGGTGATGACGTTGCAGACGCCGGCGGGCATGCCGGCGCGTTCGGCGAGGACGGCGATGGCGAGGGCCGAGAACGGGGTTTGGCTGGCGGGGCGGATGACGCCGGTGCAGCCCGCCGCCCAGCCTGGCCCGGTCTTGCGGGTGATCATGGCGGCCGGGAAGTTCCACGGCGTGATGGCGGCGAAGACGCCGATGGGTTCCTTCTGGACGATGATGCGGCGGCCTTTGGCGTTCTGCGGGATGGTATCGCCGTAGACCCGCTTGGCTTCCTCGGCGAACCACTCGATGAACGAGGCGGCGTAGGCGATTTCGCCCTTGGATTCCGCCAGCGGCTTGCCCTGCTCGGCGGTCATGATGATGGCGAGATCATCGGTGTTGGCGAGCATGAGATCGAAGAGTTTGCGCAGGATAATGCTGCGTTCCTTGGCGAGGAGGGCACGCCAGACGGGCTGGGCGGCGTGGGCGGCCTCGATGGCGCGGCGGGTTTCGTCGGCGCCGAGGGCGGGGACTTCGCCGATGGCCTCGCCGGTGGCGGGGTTGCGGACGGTCAGGGTGCGGCCGGAGTCGGCCTGGACCCATTTGCCGTCGATGTAGTTGGCCTGGCGGAAGAGGGTGGGATCTTTGAGAGGGAGGGGGGTGA
>CAIMWH010000163.1 GCA_903845065.1 uncultured Rhodospirillales bacterium
CTATCATATAGGCCGAGCGCACTAATAAATTTGCCTAATTTATCGAAAAAACGAATAATTAAGAGATTTTTTAGCCTAATATAACTGTTGATCGTAAGATGGGCGGTAATTGCTCACCTGGGTAGCGCCTGACCCGCCGGGTTGGCGTCGGGGCGCGTGGGTGCGAATGATGGTTGACGCGATCACGGGCGACTCGATTCAAGCTGTGTATGGCCCCCGAGATCGACCTCAGCAGGCTGACCGTCGCGGAGAAGGATGCGCTCATCCTGTCGCTGCTGCCGCTGGTCGGGCGGCTAGAGGCGGCGCTGGCGCAGATTGCTGCGTTGGAGGCTCGCAACGCTGAGCTCGAAGCTCGGCTTGCCGATCTCGAACGTCCCCGCAAGACGCCGGACAATTCCTCGCTGCCGCCCTCGAAGGGGCAAAAACCCGAGCGGCCTGCCGGCGCCAAGCCGCCGCGCCGGAGCCGTCCCGGCGTCGGCCGGACGCTGCACCCGGACCCGGATCGCGTGGTCGACGCCACGCTCGCCGCCTGCCCGCATTGCGCCGCCGCCTTCCCGGTGGAGCAGCAGACGGCGCAGCAAGTCTACGACCGCATCGAATTGCCCCCGATCAGGCCGGACGTGACGCGGGTGCGCCTGTTCGGCGGGCGTTGCGCCTGCTGCGGCGAGCGGGTGAGTGCGACCGCACCGGCCGGGCTGGAGCCGGGATCGCCGTTCGGCCAGTCGATCGCGGCGCTGGTGGTCTACCTGCACTATGCCCATGCCATCGGCATGGAACGGCTGGCTACGGTGATGGACGAGATCTTCGGCCTGTCGATCAGCGAGGGCGCGATCAGCAACATGCTGGCGCGCGCCCAGGCGCCGTTGCTCGCGGCGGCGGCGGCGATCCAGGCGACCGTCACCGCGAGCCCGGTGGTGTGTTCGGACGAGACCTCGGCGCGGGTCAGCGGCAAAACCTGGTGGGAATGGGTGTTCATCGGCTCGTTGGCGGTGCTGCACGTCATCCGCCCCAGCCGCGGCAAGGCCGTGGTGCAGGCGCTGTTCGGCGCCATGCAGCCGCTGGTCTGGGTGTCCGACATGCTGGGCAGCCAGCGCGGCCACGCGGTGCAATGGCAGGTCTGCCTCGCGCACCTGCTGCGCGATGCCCGCTACGCCGTCGAGTGCGGCGATACCGAATTCAGCGCCGCGTTCAAGCGCTTGCTGCTGCGCGCGGTGGCCATCGGCCGACGACGACAGACGCTGAAGGACAGCACGCTCAAGCAATACGAGGCCGATCTGCATCGCCGGCTCGACCGCATCATGGCGGCGGTCCCCGTGGGCGAGCCGGGGCGCAAGCTGCGCAAGCGCATCGCCGCCAACCGGGCGCACCTGTTCGTGTTCGTCACCAACCGCGACGTGCCCTACACCAACAACATCTCCGAGCGGCATCTGCGCCCCAGCGTGATCTTCCGCAAGGTGACCAATGGCTTCCGCTGCGAGTGGGGCGCCGAGACCTACGCCGCCTTCCGCTCCGTCGTCAGCACCGCAAAGGCGAACCGCGCTTCGGTGCTCGACGTGCTCCGCTTCGTGCTCGCCAACAAATCACCCACCCAGCCATTCGCCGAGCTGGGGTGAGCAATTACAGATCGCTTAGAAACAATAGTTGATGCCGGCAGTGCGTCAGTGCATCGGGGGTGGCGACCAACCGTAGCTGACCTTTCAACAATGATGGATGTTTTGGAACATTTCGTAAATGCAGCCATCGTTGAGCCCGCACGTCGTAAGAAACTCGATGAAGAAGCCGCAAAGGTAAAAAGCGGGGTTCCACAGCGGCCAGTCAGGCAGAAGCATACTTCACCCAAAAAGTGACAAGCAGGTGCATGACCTCACACGAGCCAAGCGCCTGAGGGAAGAGTTGAAATGGCAGACGACGAAGACGACTTTGAACTGATCCACGGCAGCGGCAACGTCTTTCGGGATTTCGGCGACCCCGACGCCGACCGCGAGCAATTGCGCTGCATTCTTGCCGCCCGGATCATGGAGGTGATGGATAACGAACACCTC
>CAIMWH010000164.1 GCA_903845065.1 uncultured Rhodospirillales bacterium
CCATGGCTGTGCTCCGTGTTGTGGCGGGCATCGAACGGCTCGATTACTACCCGCCAGAACACTCCCCTCTAAACGGATAAAAAGTTCTTTGCTTCTTTCTTTCAAGAAAGAAGCGCTTGCTACCCGGCCGTTGCAGCAATCCGTCCGCGCCGTTCGGCGTAGAGGGCCATGCGCTTGATGGTGTTGGCGCTGGCGGCGTGGACTTCGTCGGCACCTTGGGGGGCGGGGAGGGTTTCGGCGTTGTGGCAGGCGGCCTGGTGGCCGGAGGCGAGGTCTCGCAGCGGCGGGTCCTGGCTGCGGCAGATATCGGTGGCGAAGGCGCAGCGGGTGTGGAAGTGGCAGCCGTCGGGCGGGTTCATCGGGCTGGGGACATCGCCGCCGGGGATTTGACGGGCGGCTTTGCGGTGGGGGTCGGGGCGCGGGATGGCGGCCAGCAGGGTGCGTGTGTAGGGGTGGCGGGGGTGGGCGAAGAGGGCGTCCTTGGTGGCGATTTCGACGATTTTGCCGAGGTACATGACGGCCACGCGGTCGGCGGCGTGTTTCACCACGGCAAGGTCATGGGCGATGAAGAGATAGGAGAGGCCGAGGCGGGATTGCAGGTCTTTCAACAAGTTGATGACCTGGGCCTGGATGGAGACATCGAGGGCCGAGACGGGTTCGTCGCAGACGATGAGGGCGGGTTCGACGGCCAGGGCGCGGGCGATGCCGATGCGCTGGCGCTGGCCGCCGGAGAATTCGTGGGGGTAGCGGGCGGCGTGATAGGGGGCGAGGCCGACGAGGCCGAGGAGTTCCTCGACGCGGGCCTTGCGGGACGCCTTGTCGCCGATTTCGTGGACGATGAGGGGTTCTTCGAGGATGTCGCCCACGGTCATGCGCGGGTTGAGCGAGGCGAAGGGGTCCTGGAAGACGATCTGCATGCGGCGGCGGAGTTTGCGCAGGGGGGCGCCGGTCATCTCGGTGATGTCGGTGCCTTCGAAGTAGACGCTGCCGGCGGAGGGTTCGATGAGGCGCAGGACGAGGCGGGCGGTGGTGGATTTGCCGCAGCCGCTTTCGCCGACGAGGGCGAGGGTTTCGCCGCGGGAGAGGCTGAAGGAGACGCCGTCGACCGCTTTGACCACGCCGATCGTCTTGGACATGACCAGGCCGCGCTTGACCGGGTAGTGCTTGGCGAGGCCGGCGACTTCGAGCAGGGGGGCGGTCATGCTGCGGTCTCCGTGAGCACAGCGTTTTCGACGGGGGCGCGCAGGCAGGAGGCCAGATGGCCCACACTTTGCCCGTTGACGCCGAGGTCGCGCAGTTCGGGGATGTCGCGTTCGCATTGCGGGGTGGAGAAGACGCAGCGCGGGTGGAAGCGGCAGCCGGACGGGAGCGCGAAGGGTGCGGGGACGGCGCCTTCGATGGCGAGCAGGCGGTCCCGGGTTTCCTCGATCTTGGGGATCGAGCCGAGGAGGCCGAGCGTGTAGGGGTGCTGGGGGTCATCGAAGATATCGGTGCCGGAGGCGCGTTCGACGACTTTGCCGGCGTACATCACCGCGACTTCGTCGGCCATTTCGGCGACGACGCCGAGATCGTGGGTGATGAGGATGATGGCCATGGAGGTCTGGGCCTGGAGATCGCGCAGGAGATCGAGGATCTGGGCCTGGACGGTGACGTCGAGAGCGGTGGTGGGCTCGTCGGCGATGAGAAGGCGGGGCTGGTTGATCAGGGCCATGGCGATGAGGATGCGCTGGCGCTGGCCCCCGGAGAATTGATGGGGGTAG
>CAIMWH010000165.1 GCA_903845065.1 uncultured Rhodospirillales bacterium
GGATGCGGGTCTGGGGGCGCTCGCCCCCAGCGGGTCCAGGGCAGAGCCCTGGCCTTGCTTCCTTCCCGTCCCCCATACACCGTCAGGCCGTCAGCGCACGCCCGAGGGCCACAGGACGACGCGGAGGGTTTGGAGGAGGATCACGAAGTCGAACACGATGGTGAAGTTTTTCACGTAGTAGAGGTCGTAGCTGAGTTTGGAGCGGGCGTCGTCGACGGAGGCTCCGTAGGGGTAGTTGATTTGGGCCCATCCGGTGAGGCCGGCTTTGACCATGTGGCGTTCGTTGTAGAGCGGGATTTCGCGGCTGAGTTGGGCAACGAATTCGGGGCGCTCCGGGCGGGGGCCGACAAAGCTCATCTCGCCCTTGAGGATATTGAACAGTTGCGGCAGTTCGTCGATGCGGGCGCGGCGCAGGAAGCGGCCGACGGCGGTGATGCGGTCATCGTTTTTGCGGGCCCACACGGCGCCGCCGGCTTCGGCGTCCACGCGCATGGTGCGCAGTTTCATGATCTGGAAGGGCGCGCCGTCCCGGGTGATGCGGGTTTGGCGGTAGAGCACTGGGCCGGGGCCTTCGAAGCGGATGGCCAGCATGGCCATGGCAAGGAAGGGGGACATCAGCGCGAGCACGAACAGGCTCACCAGCACATCGAACACGCGTTTGAGGCTGCGGTCGATCAGGCTGAACTGGAAGCCGTCGGAGTATAGCAGCCAGCTCAGGTCCATTCGTTTGAGATCGACGCGGCGGATCTCTTTTTCGACGAAGCTCAGGTACTGCACCACCGGGTAGCCGGCGGTTTTGCAGGCCAGCAGGCGTTCGAGGTCCATGCCGCGGCGTTCATCGGGGGCGACCACCACTTGTTCGGCATCGGCGGAGCGGGCCGCTTGCAGGATCGACACACCTTCCACCACGCGCACCCGCGTGTCGGCCAGCAGGCGCGGGTCGCATTCGCCGAAGCCGGCATCGTGGAGGAACACCACGTCGTCATTCAGGCGGCTGCCTTCCTTGCCGAGCATGTGGAGGAGTTCCCATGCCCGCGCCCCGGCGCCCACCACCAGCAGGCGGCGGTGCAACAGGCCCTGGCGGACCAGCAGATGGAACACGCCGCGGGCCAGCATGGCGGCCAGGCTGAACATGGCGATGGCGAGGGCGGATTGGGCCGCCAGGTCCCCCCATTCGACGGGTTGCGGCAGCGGCCAGCCCGCCACGGCGTTCAGTGCCAGGGTGCCGATAACCGCCACTGTTACGCCCATGCCCACCACCAGCGGCACCCGCGCCATGGCCCGGCGCAGGGCGATCATCGCATCGCGGCGATACAGCCCCATGGCGAACAGCAGCAGCAGGTTGGCGGGTGGATACAGCACGAATGTCATGGCATGCGGAACAAACCCGGCTCGACCGCCGCCCCATAATATTAACGGGGTGGCAACCAGCACCGCGATCAGATCCAGCAAAAACAATACGCGGCCGGACGAAAGCGACGAAAGCCGCGGGAACAAGGTCTGGGAGTTCTGGGCGGGAGCCATGCTGACGGATGACATGTCGTCCACTATGGCTTTCCCGGCTTCAGATTTCGTTAATCGCCATGACGGCTTGGTTCCGCGATGGATATACCATCGGGCCGCAAAAATGGCAGCGCGAAATCGTCCGCCCGATCGCGGTTCAGAACAACCCGGTGATTGCCCCTTCCGTCGTCAGCGTCATGCCTTCCGCCGCCGGCACGCGCGGCAGGCCCGGCATGGTCATGATTTCGCCGGCGATGGCCACCACGAAGCCCGCCCCGGCGGACAGCCGCACATCGCGGATCGGCAGCACATGGTCCACCGGCGCGCCGAGCAGGGTGGGATCGGCGGAGAAGCTGTACTGGGTCTTGGCGACGCACACCGGCACATTGCCGAAGCCGGCCTTTTCGTAGGACGCAAGTTTGCGCGCCACGGTGGCAGGCAGGTCGATATCGCGGGCGCGGTAGATTTCGCGGGCCACGGTGCGGAGTTTTTCGGCCAGCGGCATATCAAGCGGATACAACGGCTTGAACGCCGCCTTGCCGGCCGCGATCTGGGCCTGCACGGCGCGGCCGAGATCGAGCGCGCCCTTCGAGCCATCGCCCCAATGTGTGCAGACGCACACCTGGGTGCCCACGGCGGCCAGGGCGTCGATCACCACCTGGATTTCGGCATCAGTGTCGGAGGTGAAGCGGTTCAGGCCCACCACCACCGGCACGCCGAACTTCTTCACGTTCTCCACGTGGCGCAGCACGTTGACCACGCCGCGCTGCACGGCGGCGACGTTTTCCGGCCCGAGATCGGCCTTGGCGATGCCGCCGTTCATTTTCAGCGCCCGCACGGTGGCGACCACCACGGCGCAGGAAGGCTTCAGGCCGCCGATCTGGCATTTGATATCGAAGAACTTCTCGCCGCCGAGATCGGCGCCGAAGCCGGCCTCGGTCACCACCACGTCCGCCAGTTTCATGGCGAAGCGGGTGGCCAGCAGGGAGTTGCAGCCGTGGGCGATGTTGGCGAACGGGCCGCCATGCACCAGGGCTGGGTTGCCCTCCAGGGTTTGCACCAGGTTGGGCATCAGGGCATCGCGCAGCAGGGCGGCCATGGCGCCATCGGCCTTGATGTCGGCGGCGGTGACGAAGCTGCCATCGCGGCGGGCGCCCACCACCATGCGGCCGAGTCGCGCCCGCAAATCTTCCAGGTCACGCGAGAGGCAGAACACCGCCATCACCTCGGAGGCGACGGTGATATCGAAGCCGTCCTCGCGCGGCGGGCCGGAGGTGATGCCGCCCAAGCCGTTGACGATGCTGCGCAGGGCGCGGTCATTCATGTCCAGCACGCGGCGCCAGGTGACGCGGCGCGGGTCGATCCCCTGCGCGTTGCCCCAGTAGATGTGGTTGTCCACCATGGCGGCGAGCAGGTTGTTGGCCGAGGTGATGGCGTGGAAATCGCCGGTGAAATGGAGGTTGATATCCTCCATCGGCACCACCTGGGCGTAGCCGCCGCCGGTGGCGCCGCCCTTTACCCCGAAGCAGGGGCCGAGGCTGGGCTCGCGCAGCGCGATCATGGTTTTGGTGCCGAGCGCGTTCAACGCATCGGCGAGGCCAACCGTGGTGGTGGTTTTGCCCTCGCCGGCCGGGGTGGGGTTGATGCCGGTGACCAGCACCAGCGCCCCATCCGGCCGGTCCTTCACGGCGCGGACGAAGTCGAAGTCGATCTTGGCCTTGTACTTCCCGTACGGGCTCACCGCATCGGCCGGTATCCCCGCCTTCTCGGCAATCGCGCCGATCGGCTTGAGGGTGTGCAGATGGGCGATTTCCTGGTCGGTGGCCACGTTCGTTCTTCCCTTCGTCATCTCAGCGGCAAGCCGCTCTGGCGTCGTCGCCGCGTCAGGCCGCTTTTGCGGCGGGCGCCCGGTTCCTTATACCCATTTCAGTGAGCGCCGCATCCGCCGCCCGCACGAAACCGCGCATGTCCTCGGGCGTGATGGCACCGATGCAGCCGATGCGCATGCTGGGCAGCCTGGTGTTGTAGAAGTTGCTGATGAGGTAGCCGCGCCGCTTCAGCGCATCGACGAACCCTTGCAGCGACCAGGCGGGATCGGCCGGGGCGTGGATGTTCATCACGATCGGGCCCTGCACGGCGCGGGGCAGATACGGCATCAGGCCGATGCCCTGCATGCCCTCGAACAGCGCATCCGCATTGGCGCGATAGCGGGCGAAGCGGGCGGGTTGGCCGCCCTCGGCGTCAAACACATCGAGCGCGGCGCGGAAGGCCATCATCACCTGGGCCGGGGGGGTGAAGCGGAAGCCGCCGGGGCTGCGCTGGTAGTTGGCGTAGATGTCCGACAGGTCGAACGACCAGCTTCCCGCATTGCCGGCGCATTCCACCAGCCGGTCCGTCCGCGCCACGGCGAAGCACAGGCCGGGCATGCCCTCCAGGCACTTGTTGGAGGTGAACACCGCGGCGTCGAGTTCCGGCTGGGCGCCCATGTCGAGCGGCATGGCGCCAAACGCCGAGACCGAGTCGAGGATGATGCGCCGGCCGGCGGCGCGCACCACCGGGCCGATAACGGCGGGATCGTGGATCACGCCGGTGGAGGTTTCGGAGTAGACGAGCCCGACATGGGAAATCGCCGGGTCCGCCGCCAGGGCCGCGGCCACCGCGGCGGGGGCGAGCGGGGACTCCTGCGGGATCGCCAGCGGCACCGCGACGCGGCCGCAGTCATCGGCGAGTTTCACCAGGCGATCGGCATACTGGCCGGTGAGGGGAATGAGGATCTTGCCGCCGGCCGGCACGAAGGTGCGGATGGCCGCCTCCATGCCGAAATGGCCGCAGCCCTGGAGCGCCAGGGTGGCATGGGTCTCGGCCGGCGCGTTGGCGATGGCGCGCACCCGGTCGCGCACATCGATGTAGTGGGGGCGGAACTCATTGTCCCAGGGGGCGATGTCCTGCGCCATGGCGGCGCGCACTTCGGGGCGGGTGGTAACCGGGCCGGGAATAAGGAGCAGCATCGAGTCGGGACCTCGCAATTGATCGGCCGGAGCGTATGGCGCGGCAAAGTGGCGAAATCACGCCGTGCCGTCCACCCATCGCGTGTAAGCTGCCCCTTCGCCGGGCGTGAAGCGTCTGGTAATAAATTGTGCCACCGCCAGCAACAGGGAGGACAGGACGCCATGGCCATGATGCCGCATCTTCCCGCCTACCTGCACCCCAACCGCCAGCAACTCCTGGTCTGGTGCAAATACTGCGACCGCTATCACCGGCACCGCGCCCCTATCACCGGCGCGCCCCGCATCGCCCACTGCCCCACCAACGGGGACAGCCCGTACTGCCGCACCGGCTACAAGCTGGACGATGCCGGCCCCGCATCGCCCGACATGGTGCGCGCCGCCGATCGCCAGGAGATCAAGCCCGAGGGGCGGCTATGGTGAGCGGTAACTCTTGCGTGCGCGGAGCGGTTTAGCCCGCCGCGGCGCTTGCCCGGATACCCCCACGCCGACTAGCGTCAGGTCGCGTAACAAACGCAACGGGGGGATCGAATGTCCACGGGAACATTGCGCCGCCTTGTCTGCCTTGCATCGCTCGCACTGCTCCTCGCCTTGCCGGCGCGCGCAGCGCCCTTGTCGCAGGGCCCCGGCTGGGGCGCCGCCGAGCAGCAGCGCTTCTACACCACGGACCAGGGCTCGCGGCTGATCCCGTATCGCTGGGCGCAGGCGCTGAAGCAGGCGGACGGCACGCCGCTGCTCGCCGATAGCCTGGCCCGCTACGGCTACATCGCCAACCCGGACGGCCCGGTGAAGGGATTGCCGGTCGGCTTCGTGGTCGGCGCCGATCCGGCGGGCCCGGGCGGCGGGCCGTCGCTGGGGATGAATTGCTCGGCCTGCCACACGCGGCAGATCGAGGCCGGCGGCCAGGTGTACCGCATCGATGGCGGGCCGGCGCTGGCGGACTTCCAGAGTTTCCTCGCCGATCTCAACGCCGACATGGGCCGCGCGCTGGGCAGCACCGAGGCGTTCGCCGGCTTCGCCCGCGTGGTGCTGAACACCACCGACCCGAGCGCGGCCGCGGTGGCCGCCCTGCGCCAGGCGGTGCAGGCGTGGTACGACCCGTTCAAGCTGATCATGGACATATCGCTGCCGCCCGCGCCGTGGGGCGTCGGGCGGCTTGATGCGATTTCGCTGATCTTCAACCGGGTAGCCGGACTGGACATCGGCGAGGACGGCAAGCCGATCGCGGCGAACATGGCCGTTGCCGACGCGCCGGCGCGCTACCCTTTCCTGTGGAACGCCAGCCGGCAGGACCTGACGCAGTGGCCGGGCTTCGCGCCCAATGGCAGCCCGTTCTTCGGGCTGGGGCGCAATACCGGCGAGGTGCTGGGGGTGTTCGCCCGCTTCCATCCGCAAAAGCAGTTGTTCGGCCACATCGACTACACCGCCGGCAGCAGCATCCGCATCACCGGGCTGTGGACGCTGGAGTCGCTGCTGCCGCGCATCGGCCCGCCGCGTTTCCCCGGCGCGATCGACCCGGCGCTGCGCGACGCCGGCAAGCTGGTGTTCGAGCGGCGCGACGGGCCGAATACGCCCAGTTGCTGGGACTGCCATGGGGTGACACCCGGCGGGCTGCGGCCGCCGTCGCTTTCAACCTGGCGCACCCCGGTGCAGGAGGTCGGGACGGACAGCCGGGAGTGGCAGGTGCTGGGCCGCACGGTGAATGCCGGGGTTCTTGCCGGGGCCAACATTCCGCTCACGCTGCGGCGCCTGCCGGCCAACGGGGCGGCGGCGGCCGATGTGCTGAAAACCGCGGTGCTCGGCTCCATCGTGCAGGACATCATCCCGCTGCTGGCGTTCATCGCGGCGGACAAGGCGGAGATCGCCGGGCTGGCGCCGGACTGGAAGCAGACGCTGCTGAGCCCGGCCGAACTGCTGGGCATGTTGCAGGACCCGCTTGACCTGCCGGGACCGCCGGCCGCCGGGACGTTCCCCTACGAATCGCGCGTGCTGAACGGCATCTGGGCCGCCGCGCCCTACCTGCACAACGGCTCGGTTCCCACGCTGGAGGACCTGCTGAAGCCGGTGGCCGAGCGGCCGGCGCGCTTCGCGGTGGGCACCGCCTACGATCTGCAACGCGTCGGCCTGGCGCGCAACCAGCCGTCGGTGGTCAGTTCGACCACCATCACCACCGACTGCGCCGACCGCAATTCCGGCAACAGCCGGTGCGGCCACACCTTCGGGGCCAGCCTCTCGGCGGCCGACAAGGCGGCGCTGCTGGAGTACCTCAAGAGCCTCTAACTGGCCACCGGGCGGCAACGCTGATAGTTTCCCGCCGTACCAACTTGCGGGGGCTCACCATGCGTATCAGCGTCATGCAAATGAACTGTGGCCACGAGAAAACGCAGAACATCGCGCAGGCCCAGCGCCTGATCAATGACGCGATGGCCGCCGACCGGCCGGATGTGGTGAGCCTGCCCGAGATGTGGTCCTGCCTCGGCGGCGATCGCACCATCAAGTTCGCCCAGGCCGAGGAACTGCCGCCGCCGGGCAGCAACCTCACGGGCGGCGAGGCCTACGAGTTCCTCCGCGCCACCGCGCGGGACAAGCGCATCCATGTCCATGGCGGCTCCATCGCCGAGAAGGCGGGCGAGAAGCTGTTCAACACCACCGTGGTGTTCAACCCCGAGGGCACCGAGGTCGCGCGCTACCGCAAGATCCATTTGTTCGACATCGTCAGCCCCGACGGCACCGGCTACCGGGAGAGCAACACCTACGGCTCGGGCTCCGAGATCGTCACCTACGAGGCCAACGGGGTGAAGATCGGCTGCGCGATCTGCTACGACGTGCGCTTCCCCGAGATGTTCCTGGCCTTGCGCCGCGCCGGCGCCGAGGTGATTTTCCTGCCCTCGGCCTTCACCCAGCAAACCGGGCGGGACCATTGGGAGGTGCTGATCCGGGCGCGGGCGATCGAGACCCAGTGCTGGATGATCGCGCCGGCCACCTGGGGCAAGCACACCGAACGCGGCGGCGAGGCGCGCTTCACCTTCGGGCATTCGCTGGTGTGTGACCCATGGGGCCACATCGTCGCCAACGTGTCGGACGGGGTGGGCTGGGCGACGGCGCGCATCGATCCGGCGCTGACCGCGCGGGTGCGGCGAGACATGCCCGTGCTGGAACACCGGAAGCTGGTTTGATGGATGACGGGGCCGAGGTGACCCGGATCAGCTTCCTCGCCTCCTCCGCCCCCCTCGCCCAGGACAGCCGCGCCCGCCTCGCCGACCGCTACGGCGATGTGGCGCCCGAGCATGCCCAGGTGGTGGTGGCGCTCGGCGGGGACGGGTTCATGCTGGAGACGCTGCACCAGGTGCTGGGCCGCAACATCGCGGTGTACGGCATGAACTGCGGGTCGGTCGGCTTTTTGATGAACGAGTTCAGCGAGGAAGACCTCCCCGCCCGCCTCGGCCGCGCCCAGGAAGCCGCCCTGCATCCCCTGCGCATGACCGCCACCACGCGGGATGGGCGGCATCACGAGGCCCTCGCGCTCAACGAAGTGTCCCTGCTGCGCCAACTGCGCCAGGCCGCCAAGGTGCGCATCATGGTGGATGGCCGGGTTCGCCTCGCCGAACTCATCTGCGACGGGGTGCTGGTCTCCACCCCGGCCGGTTCCACCGCCTACAACCTCTCGGCCCACGGCCCCATCGTGCCGCTCTCGGCCAACCTGCTGCCGCTGACCCCGATCAGCGCCTTCCGCCCCCGGCGCTGGCGTGGCGCCCTGCTGCCGAGCACCGCGCAGGTGCTGTTCGAAGTGCTGGAGCCCGACAAGCGCCCGGTGGCCGCGGTGGCGGATTTCACCGAGGTGCGCGATGTGATCGCGGTTTCGGTGCGGGAGGATCGCGGGCTGGCGGCGACGATCCTGTTCGATCCGGACCAGGGGTTGTCGGAACGGATTATCGTGGAGCAGTTCACGGTCTGAGGGGAAGCAAGCGCTTCTTTTTGAAAAAAGAAGCAAAAACTTTTTATCCAATGGCTTCGCCCCTCTCAGGGGGGACGGGCGAAGCTAACGGATAAAAGTTTTTTCGTTCCTTTTTTTCAAAAAAGAACCGCTTGCTTGCGCCTAACCCCCGTCCCGCGCCCGGGTCGCCAGCACATCCACGCGGTCATTCATCGCATCGCCCGAGTGGCCCTTCACCCAGCGCCAGTCGATCTCGTGCGGCTTGGCGGCGTCCAGGATGCGGCGCCAGAGGTCCATGTTCTTTACCGGATCGCCGGCCGCGTTGCGCCAGTTCTTGCGCACCCAGCCGGCGTGCCAGCGGGTGATGCCGTTGCGCAGGTATTCGCTGTCGGTGTGCAGCACTACCTGGCAGGGCCGCTTGAGCGCCGAGAGCGCCTCGGCGGCGGCGGTGAGTTCCATGCGGTTGTTGGTGGTGGCGGGCTCGGAGCCGCTCATCTCCCGCTCGACGCCCTTGAAGCGCAGCACCGCCGCCCAACCGCCGGGGCCGGGGTTGGGCTTGCAGCCGCCGTCGGTCCAGATTTCGACGCGTTCGCGGATTTCCTCAGATGCCATAGGCGTGGGCATCCTTGGCGGACATGTGGAAGCGCAGGCGGCGGACGTATTCGAGCGGGTCCTTGCGCGTCACCATCGCGTCGGCCGGAGTGTTGATCCAGTCATACAGCCGGGTCAGCGCGAAGCGGATGGCCGCACCCTGGCACAGCACCGGCAGCGCCGCGCGCTCGGCGGCCGATAGCGGGCGGATTGCCTCGTAGGCGGCCAGCATGGCGCGCGCCTTGGTCACGTTGAACGACAGGTCCTGCTCGAAGCACCAGGCGTTCAGGCACACCGCGATGTCGTAGGCCAGGATATCGGTGGCGGCGAAGTAGAAGTCGATCAGGCCGGACAGCTTGCCGTCGAGGAAGAACACGTTGTCGGGGAACAGGTCGGCGTGGATGTGGCCCACCGGCAGGTCCTTCGGCCAGTTCGCTAGGATGCGCCCCAGGGCGGCGGGCAGTTCGCACGCGAGGCCCGGCTGCACCTGGTCCGCCCCGCCCACGCTGCGGTTGAGCAGCGGCGCCCAGCCGGCGGGGCCGAGCGCGTTTGGCCGGATCGCTTCATAGCCGGCGCCGGCCAGATGCAGCGCGGCGAGCGCGCTGCCCACCGGCCCGCAATGCTCCGGGCGCACCCGGCGCGGCCACACGCCGGGCAGGAAGGTGGTGACGGCGGCGTAGCGCCCGCTCAACTGCCGCAACGCCTCGCCGTCGCGCGCCCGCACCGGCTGCGGGCACACGATGCCCTGCCGCGCCAGGTGCTCCATCAGGCCGAGGAACCACGGCAGTTCCGCCGGGTTCACCCGCTTTTCATACAGCGTGAGGATGAAATCCCCGCCGGTGGTGCGCAGCGAGAAATTGCTGTTCTCCACCCCCTCGGCGATGCCGCGAAAGGCCACCATGCGGCCGATATCATAGTCTTCCAGGAAGGCGCCCAGCGCCTCGTCGGACACTTCGGTATAGACGGCCATCGAACGTCAATCGGCCAGCGGCGCGGGCAGCTTGAAGATGACATCCTCGGTGGTCACGCTGCGTTCCTCGATCTCCAGCGTGTAGTGCTCGCGCAGGCGGGCGACCAACTGGTCCACCAGCACCTCTGGCGCCGAGGCGCCGGCGGTGATGCCGAGGGTTTTCACCCCGTCGAGCAGCGACCAGTCGAGCGCATCGGCGCGCGGCAGCAGGATGGCGCGCGCCGCCCCCGATCGCTCGGCCACCTCGCGCAGGCGCAGCGAGTTGGAGGAGTTGGGGCTGCCGATCACGATCACCAGCTCGCTCTCGGGCGCGATGGTCTTCACCGCGGCCTGGCGATTGGTGGTGGCGTAGCAGATATCCTCCTTCTTCGGCCCGCGGATGTGCGGGAACCGGGTGCGCAGGATATCGACGATCTCGGCGGTATCATCGACGGAGAGCGTGGTCTGGGTGATGAAGGCGATCCGCTCGGGATCGAGCGGCGTGACGCGGCGGGCCTCCTCGGCGTTCTGGATCAGAGTCATCGCGCCGGGGGGCAGTTGCCCCATGGTGCCTTCCACCTCGGGATGGCCGGCATGACCGATCATCAGGATGTGCACGCTGTCCGGCCCGCCATTGGCGAAATGGCGCTCGGCCTCGCGGTGCACCTTGGAGACCAGCGGGCAGGTGGCGTCGAGATAGGTGAGGCCCCGGCGCTGCGCCTCGGCCGGCACGCTTTTCGGCACGCCGTGGGCGGAGAACACCACCTGGGCGCTTTCCGGCACCTCGGTGAGTTCATCGACGAACACCGCGCCCTGCTTTTCCAGTTCCTCCACCACCGTGCGGTTGTGCACGATCTCGTGGCGGACATAGACAGGCGCGCCATAGCGGCGCAAAGCCTCCTCGACGACGCGAATGGCGCGATCGACGCCGGCGCAGAACCCGCGAGGGCCGGCCAGCAGTACCCGCAGCGCGGGCTTGTGCGGTTCCCGCGGGGCGGGCCTGTCGTTCATGTCGTGTGGCATGTTATCCATGGGGCAAGGGCGCCCTATTATGCCCAAGCCCGCCGTGCCGAACAATGACCGCCGTTCAGATTGACCCTTCCCCTACCCCGGAGCCCAGAATGCCGCAGACCGCCGAGACGATCGTTCCCACACGCCGGCTGTCGAGCCTGGCCTCGGCGACGCTGGCTTTGGCGGGAACGCTGGCCCTCGCCGGCTGCGGTGGCGGGCCGGACGCCAAGTTCGCCCCCGATTGCCCCCAGTTGAAGCTGCTCGCCGATGCCGCCGACCTTACCCGCGTGCGCGGCGCCGGCACCGACATGACGGACCTGGTGCTCCAGGCCCGCATCGCCGCCGTGCCGGCTTCGTGCATGGATGGCGCGCGCGGCACCGTGAAGGCCAAGCTGAACGTGGCCATCGAGGCCAGCCGGGGCCCGGCCGCCACCACCCGCACCGTGGACCTGCCCTATCTCATCACCGTCACCCGCGACGATCGCCCGATCGAGCAGCAGATGTTCCTCGCCAGCGCGAGCTTCCCCGCCAACGTTGACCGGATGAACATCAAGGGCGAGGACATCACCCTCGTCTTCCCAGTCAGCCAGGACGTACCGGTGACCGACTACACCATCTATGTCAGCTTCCGCCTGACCGCCTCGGAGCTGGCCTACAACCGCAGCCACCCGCGCTGATCAGTCCGCGCCCCGGAGACGATAGAGAATAATCGTCTCCCGCGGCCCCACCGGGCCGCCGGCCTGGCTGGTGAAGGGCGCGATGGTGGCGGCGCGGGCGTAGGAATGCGCCAACGCGGCGCGCACGGCGGCAAACACCTCGGCCGCCGCCGGTTCCGGTACCGGCTGGTCCGGCGCCCAGCGGCCGGACACCGCGATCCAGGTGGGGGCGCCGGCCAGGATGCGGTGGATTTCGGCCACGCCATCCACGGGTGCCGCGTGTTTCCACAAATGCTCGACGAAGGGGAACCGCGTCGGCGGGGTGCGCCCAGTGGCGGTGTAGAGGTTCAGCATGGCGCCGCCGAACACATAAAGGGTCTCGCCCGGCCGCATGCGCGCCGCCAGCCCGGTGCCGGCGGTGGCGATCGGGTCGCCCCAGGTTTCGAGCCCCGGGATCTGGCGCTGACCGGCGATTTCGGCCACCGCGTTGAACGGCCGCAGCATCGTCCGCCCATCCATCGCCAGCAGCAGCGCGAGCAGCCCGAGCGCCGCCACCCGGCCGAAACGGGCCACCAGCAGCGCGCATCCCAGGCACAGCGGCGGCAGCAACTGGATCACCATGTGATCGGTGAACCGCCGCAGCATCAGCAGCGCCACCACCTCGGCCGCAATCCACACCGCCAGCGCCACCCGGTTGCCGCGCGCCACCGCCAGCGCGGCCAGCGTGGCCAGCAGCGGCACCGCATAGACGCTCAACTGCCGCGCGATATCCTCCAGCGCCGGCAATGACGCCGCTTCGCCGGGCGGCGCCGCCACCAGCAGCGCCGGGCCCAGCACCACCAGGTGGCTGCCGGCGTTGGACCACCACCATGCCCCGAACGCCCCCGCCCCGGCATAGATCCCCATCACCGCCAGCGTCGGCACCATGATCCCGGCCAGCACCGGCAACCCATCGCGCCAGGCGAACCCCTGCCGCGCCAGCAGGAACGCGAAGGCGAGCCAGGACACCGCCGCGTTGGTCTTCACCTGCGCCGCCATGCCGAACAGCAGGCCGGCGGCGAACAGGATCGCCCAGCCCCATCGGCCGGATGCGGGCCGGGCGGGAATATTCAGCAGAACCGCCAATCCCAGCAGGTTCAACGGCAGGAAATACAGCTCGGCGTTCACCCCCTCGCCGCCGGCGCGGGCCGAGTAGAGCACCCACAGCACGCCCGCAAGGCCACCGGCCGATGGCGCCCGCGGCACCAACCGCCGGGTGATCTCCCCGAGCGCGAATCCGCCGACGCCCACGCTTACCGCCGCCGTCATCCGCCACGCCGCCAGCGAGGGCCCGAACAGCGCCTGCACCGCCGCCACCACCGCGAACAGCCCGACCGGCTTGCGGTCCCACAGGCCGACATACGGCAGGTCTCCCTGCAGCATCGCGCCACCGATCAGCCGGTAAAGCGCCTCGTCCCAGTTGAGTTCCTGGTACGCCAGCGCCGGCCCGCGCCATAGCAGCGCCAGCAGCACCATGCCCGCCAGCCGGACCAGCCAGCCGGGAAATGCGACGGCACGGAAAATACCGCTGCCGACGCGATAGCCGCCCGTCACTGAAATCGGGGTCACTGAAATCGGAGCCGCTGAAATGGGGTTCACGGGAACCGCCGTCAATGTTAAAAATGAAATCGATTCATTTGAATAAAATGTCGATTTCGAGTCAAGATAAATCGCCGTCAACACGCGCGCTTGACGCATATTCACGTTCACCGCCCGCCGATAAAATCCTCAGCCTCAGCGTCCGTTGCGCATGATCCCGAGCGCGCGGCGCAACCGCACCACGCCGCCGCGAAACAATCCGCGATCGCACATCCTGACACCCTCGTCGGCCAGTTGGCGCGCCTCGCCAACGGGCGGGCCGCCACGGTTCTGCTGACGTTCGACTTCGCGGTTGAGGTGATCGCAATACGCCGCCGTCGGCGTGGTCATGTGCGGCGGCGGTCCGCCTGGGATTGGCTGCGCGCAAACCTGCCCGGTGCCGAGCAGCAAGAGGGGAGTTGCGATCGAGAGCCGCCAGTTCATGTTTTTGTTATACTCGGATTTTCCGGCCGCGTCTTTCGTCGCCGCATGAACAAGTGGCCATCCGTTCCGCGCATATGAGTCCGGGTTTTCAGCTCTCTGTGGCCCGAAGCTGCAATATCGCACGCAGGCCGGGCGCGTTGTCCTCCAGCGCCAGCGTGCCGCCATGCAGATGCGCCACCGCCTGCACCAGCGCCAGCCCGAGCCCCGAACCCGGCGTGCTGCGCGCCGTTTCGCCGCGGAAGAAGCGCTCGGTCGCCCGCGCCCGGTCCTCCTGCGGGATGCCCGGCCCCTGGTCCGCCACCACGATGCGCAGCGAGCCCGGCGCGTTCTCGGCGACGAGCGCGATGCCGCCCTCCTCGGGGGTGAACTTCACCGCGTTGTCGATCAGGTTGGCGACGGCCTGCTGCACCATGTCGCGGTCGCCGAACATCGGCAGCGCCGCCGGGATGCTGGCGCTGAAATGCTGCCCGCGCTCCTCGGCCACGGCTTCATAGAGTTCCACCAGGTCGGTCAGCATCGGTGCCGCGTCGAAACTCGCGAACGCCGAGCGCCGCGCACCGGCCTCGATCTCGGCGATCCGCAGCAGCGCCTGGAACACCGCCATCACCCCGTCGAGATCGATCTGCGCCCGCTCGATGGCGGCATGCAGGTCCTCCGGGCTGGTGGCGTGGGTGGCGGCATCTTCCAGCCGCGTCCGCGCTCGGGTGATCGGCGTGCGCAGATCATGCGCGATGGCGTTGGATACCTGGCGCACCCCGTCCATCAGGGTCTCGATGCGATCCAGCATGTCATTGATGGTGGCGGCCAGCAGGTCGAACTCGTCGCCCTGCCCGGTCACCCGCACGCGGCGCGTCAGGTCCCCGGCGCTCACCGCCGTGGCTGTCGCCGCCACATCGGCCAGCATGGCGCGGAACAGCCCGCGCACCGCCCAGGCCCCCACGCTGCCCAGCGCGAGGGCGATGCCGGCGGCCCAGATCATCGCATCCGCCATCATCCGGCGCAGCTGCGCCTTGGCCTCGATGTCCCGCCCGACGAGCAGATGGAAGCCCTGCGGCAGCTCGTAGTGGTGCAACACCACCGTCACGCTGAGGTCCTCGCGCATGATGCGCATTTCCTCGCGCTCGGAATCGATCATCATGCCGCGCGGCCAGGCGTCGAGATTGCCGCCGATCACCCGGAACGACGGATCGGTGATCAGATACACCGCGTCATCGTCGATATTGCCGTCGACGCGCTGGCGCACCGCCTCCACCAGCGCCGGCAGGTTGCCATCGGCGTAGCGCTCGGACAGCGCCTGGGCATCGGTGTCGATCGCGGCATCGGTCTGCCGTTCCAGCAGCCCCGCGGTGGACCACCACAGGAACGCCGCCAGGGCCGCCGCGCTGATGCCGAACAGCGCCGCGTAGATGACACCGAAGCGCACCCCGGCCGAGCGGAACAGCCGGTCGAAATCCAGCGCCGCGAGCCGGCGCAGGCCGGGGAGATGCAGGAGCGCCAGGTTACGGCGCCTCGGGCCGCAGCATGTAGCCGGCGTTGCGCACGGTGTGGATCAGCGGGATCGGATAGGGCTTGTCCACCTTCTGGCGCAGGCGCGAGACATGCACGTCGATCACATTGGTTTGCGGGTCGAAGTGATAGTCCCACACGCCTTCCAGCAGCATGGTGCGCGTCACCACCTGGCCGGCGTGGCGCATGAGGTATTCGAGCAGACGGAATTCGCGGGGCTGGAGGTCCACCTTCTTGCCGCCGCGCTTCACCGAACGGGACAGCAGGTCCATCTCGAGGTCCGCCACCACCAGCTTGGTCGCCGGCCCCTCGCCACGGCCGCGCCGGGTGAGTGCCTCGACGCGGGCGAGCAGTTCGGAGAACGAGAACGGCTTGGTCATGTAGTCATCGCCGCCGGCCTTCAGGCCCTTCACCCGTTCGTCCACCTGGGCCAGCGCCGAGAGGAACAGCACCGGCGTCGCGTTGCCCTGGCTGCGCAGGGTTTCGAGCAGCCGCAGCCCATCCACGCCGCCGGGCAGCATACGGTCGAGCACGATGGCGTCGAACGCCTCGGAGGCGGCGAGGAACAGCCCGTCCCGCCCGTTGGCCGCGTGCTCCACCACGTGCCCGGCCTCCTTGAGGCCCTTGACGATGAAGCCGCCGACGTCCTTGTCGTCCTCGACCACCAGGATACGCATCTTCAGTTCTCCTCGGTTTTCGGTCGCCGCCCGGCGGGGATCGACATGTCGAGCTCCTTGCCCTGGCGACGGAATGTCAGCCGCACGATATTGCCCGGCGGGGTCATCGCGACGCCCTTGATGAGGGCGCGCGCACTATCCACCGGCTGGCCGTTGATGGCGGTGACGATGTCGCCAGGCCGCAAACCCGCCTTGTTGGCCGGCCCGGCCTTGTCCACCGCGGCAATCCCCACCCCCGCCGGCCCGCGTGGCCCGGCCTGCACGTCCTGCACGGAAACCCCGAGCCAGCCGCGCTCGATACGCCCCTTGGCGCGCAGTTCGGCCACGATGCGGCTCACCAATTCGGATGGGATGGCGAACCCGATGCCCACCGAACTGCCGGTGGGGGACAGGATCTGCGAGTTCACGCCCACCACCTGGCCATCGAGGTTGAACAGCGGCCCACCGGAATTGCCCGGATTGATCGGCGCGTCGATCTGGATGAAATCGTCGAACGGCCCGGCGCCCAGGTCCCGCCCGCGCGCCGAAACAATCCCGGCGGTGACCGAGCCGCCGAGCCCGAACGGATTGCCGCACGCCACCACCCAGTCGCCCACTTCCAGCCCCTTGCTGTCGCCCCAGGTGGCGGCCGGAAGCGGATTGCGGGCGGCAACCTTGATCAGCGCGATATCGGTGAGGTCATCGGTGCCGACCAGCTTGGCCGGCAGTTCGGTGCCGTCCGACAGCACCACCACGATGGTATCGGCGTTGCCCACCACATGGTTGTTGGTGACGATATAGCCCTCGGGATCGATGATGAAGCCCGACCCGGCGCCCGAAACCTGCTGGCGGCGCTGTCGGAAACGCTCGCGGAACTGGCGTTGCAACTCGGGTGGCAGGTTGGCGAACGGATCATTCCCGGTCACCGTTTCCGTCACCGCGATGTTCACCACCGTGGGCATCACCCGTTTCACCAGCGGCGCGAAACTCTCCGGCCCGCTGCGCGCGAAGGCGGGCGCGGCGGGCAACAAGGGCAACAATGCGGCGGCGAAGGTGGCGCGGCGCGACAGCGCGGTCATGGCGAAGACTCCGGGAATCGAGGCGTGTCAGCCACTAAGGTGGCCCTTCCATACGCGCGCAACAAGATTACGCCACCAGAGATGACTGTCTCCGGCATGAAACTACCGTCACCTCGGCTTGTGCGCCGTCGCGGTGGCGGGGTCCTCGGGCCAGTGATGCTTCGGGTAGCGCCCCCGCATGTCCTTGCGCGCATCGCCCCAGGCGCCCTGCCAGAACGCCGCGAGGTCTCCGGTGATGGCAATCGGCCGCCCCGCCGGGGAGAGCAGCGCGAGCCGCAGCCCCACCCGCCCGCCGGCCAGTTGCGGCGTGGCCTGCAACCCATAGAAGTGCTGCGCCCGCCCCTCGGCGAGCGGCACCGGCTGGGTGTAGTCCACCCGCGCCTGCCCGCCGGGCAGCTCGATATGACTGGGCAGCGCCCGATCGAGCGCGGCGGCCGCCTGCCAGTCGAGCTGCGCCCGCAGCACCGCGTGCAGGTCGAGCTTGTCCACATCGACCAGCCGCGACGCGCCATACAGCGCCGGCCCGAGCCAGGCCCGGTCCGCCGCCAACGCCGCGTCCGAGAGATCGGGATAGGTCTCGGGCTCGATCCCCCGCATCAGCGCCACCCGCGCCTGCAACTGCCGCGCCGCCTCGCTCCATGGCAGCCGCGCGATATCCACCGCCCGGGCCAGCGCCGCCGCCGTCTCGGCCGGGTCGGCGGGTTCGGTGCGATCCTCCAGGATCAGTGCGCCCAGCCGCCGCCGCCGCCGCGCCAGCACCGATCCGGTCACCGGATCGAGCCCGCTCTCCACCACCTCCGTCACTTTCGCGGCCACCGCCGGCGGCAGGTTGGCGGGATCGAGCGCGGCGGCCAACTTGATCCGTGCCCCCGCCTTCATCTCCAAGGCCGCGATAGCCAGCAGCGGCGCGCGGGACAGCGGATCATTGAGCGGGATGCGCGCCCCGCCGCCGCCCGCCAGCCGGAAACTCCCCGGCTCGCCGCGCCGCTGGGCGATGCGGTCGGGGAACCCCGCCGCCAGCAACCGCCCGGCATCGGCATCGCCATGCCCGGCCGACAGCCCGAGGCGCCGCCGATACTGCTGCGCCGCCCGGCGGATCCGCGACACCGCCCCCCGGTCCGCCCCCATGCCATCCTGCAACACCTGCACGCGCAGCCCGATATCGGCGGGTGCATCGGGCGCCCGCAGCGGGTCGCGCTCCTCCAGGATGGCCGCGAGATCACACGCGAGGGAGCCCTGCTCCTCGGTCTCGGCCGCCAGCATCATCGCGGACAGCCTGGGATGCGCCCCCAGCCGCGCCATCCGCCGCCCGAGATCGGTGATGCGATTGTCGCGGTCGAGCGCGCCAAGATCGCCCAGCAGCGCCATCCCCGCCGCCAGCGCCCCCGCCGGCGGTGCATCGGGGAACGGCAACTCGGACGGCGGCGCCCCCCAGGAGGCGCAATCCAGGCACAGGCCGGACAACTCCGCCTCCAATATCTCCGGCCGGTCGAACACCGCGAGCCCCCGGTGCAACGCCGGCGACCACAGCCGGATCGCCACCCCCGGCGCCTCGCGCCCGGCCCGCCCGGCCCGCTGATCCGCCGCCGCGCGGCTGATCCGCAGGGTGGCGAGCCGGGTCAGCCCGGTCGCCTGGTCCAACCGTGGCGCCCGCCGCCATCCGCCATCCACCACGATACGCACGCCCGGCACCGTCAGCGAGGTCTCGGCGATGGAGGTCGCCAGCACCACCCGGCGCCCCTCGGCCGGCCGCAGCGCGCGGTCCTGCTCGGCCGGCGGCAACTCGCCGTGCAGCGGCAGCACCAGCGCGCCGCACCCGGCCAGCGCCTGCTCCGTCCGGCGGATTTCGCCCATGCCGGGCAGGAATGCCAGGATATCGCCACCATGCGCCGCCAGCGCCGCGCGGATCGCCTTGGCCATCGCCTCGGCGAGATCGTGCACATCCGCGATATCCCGCGCCGCGTGCGTCACGCTCACCGGATGCATCCGCCCGTCGCTCTCGATCACCTCGGCATCGAGCAGCGCCGACAGCCGCGCCCCATCGGCGGTGGCCGACATCGCGAGCAGGCGCAGTTCCGGCCGCAGCGTGGTTTGCAGATCGCGGCAGAACGCCAGCGCCAGATCGGCCTCCAGCGCCCGTTCATGCACCTCGTCGAGGATCACCAGCGCGATGCCGTCCAGCCCCGGATCGGATTGCAGCCGCCGCACCAGCAACCCCTCGGTCACCACCTCGATGCGCGTGTTGGCCGAAACCGCCGAGTCGAGACGGGTGCGATAGCCCACGGTCTGGCCCACCGGCTCCCCCAGCAGCGCCGACATCCGCGTGGCCGCCGCGCGGGCGGCGAGGCGGCGGGGTTCGAGCATGACGATCTTGCCGCGGCCCACCCAGTCCTCGTGCAACAGGGCGAGCGGCACAAGCGTGGTTTTGCCCGCGCCGGGCGGCGCCACCAGCACGGCATTGCGCCCGGCCGCCAGCGTGGCACGAAGCGCGGGGAGGCTGGCGGCGACCGGGAGGTCCTGCGTGTCGATTTCCATGAAGCGTTGGTAACACTGTGAACGCGTTCATTCGACCATCCCGGCGCGGCGCGGTATGTTGGGAGCCATGCACAGATTGTTCGCGCTTCTGGCCTTGCTGCTGCTTGCCCCCGCCGCCCATGCGGCGGAAAGCACCGCCGTCACCAGCCCGCGCGCCACTGTCACCCTGATTTCCGAGACCGACCAGGTGCTCCCCGGCCAGCCCTACCGCGTGGCCTTGCGCATCCGCATGGCGCCGGGCTGGCACACCTACTGGCGCAACCCCGGCGATGCCGGCGTTACCCCCGAAATCGCCTTCACCCTGCCCCCCGGCGTCACCGCCGGCCCCATCGCCTGGCCCACCCCGCACCGCCAGCCCGAAGATCGGCTGATGACCTTCGGCTATGACGGCGAATTGGTCCTCCCGCTCACCATCTCCGGCGGCCCCGGCCCCATCACCGCCGAGGCCACCTGGCTGGTCTGCGCCAATGTCTGCGTGCCGGAGGAAGGCAAGTTCAGCCTCGATCTGCCCGCCGGCCCCGCCGCCCCCTCCGCCCAGGCCGCCTTGTTCAAAGCCGCCGACGCCCGAATGCCCCGCCCCGCCCCCTGGCCCGCCCGCATCGCGCCCGACGGCGTGCTGCGGCTGAATGGCGAGGAACTCGGGCCGGACAGTGTGGCGGACGCCTGGTTCATGCCAACGACGCCCGACACCATCGCCCCCTCGGCGCCGCAGCGGGTGGACATCTCCGCCGGGAAGCTCGCCCTGGCGATGCAGCCCGGCACCGCCTTCAAGCCCGCCACCGGCCTGGCCGGCGTGCTGGTCCTGCGCGACCGCGGCGGCACCGAGACGGCGTATGACCTCGCGGCCGCCCCCGGCCCGCTGGAAGCCGACGCCGCGCCGTTCTGGCCGCGCATCCTGGCGCTGGCCTTCCTCGGCGGCATGTTCCTCAATTTGATGCCCTGCGTATTCCCGGTGCTGGCGATGAAGGCGATGGCCCTCACCTGCCTCGCCGGACAGGCCCGCTCCGAGGGCCGCCGCCATGCCGCCGCCTACGCGGGCGGGGTGATGCTGACCTTCCTGCTGGTGGCCTTCGCTTTGGTGGGGCTGCGCGCCGCGGGGGCTGCCGCCGGGTGGGGCTTCCAGTTCCAGTCCCCGGTGTTCGTCGCCGCCATGGCGTTGATATTGTTTGCGGTCGGGCTGAACCTGTCCGGCCTGTTCGCCATCGGCGGCACCGTCGGCGCCGGGCAGTCGCTGGCCGGGCGGCAAGGGCTGGCCGGCAGCTTCTTCGCCGGCGCGCTCGCGGTGCTGGTGGCGACGCCGTGCACCGCCCCCTTCATGAGCGTCGCGGTAACCGCCGGCCTCGCCGGCTCTCCGCTGGCCACCGCCGGGGTATTCCTCTCCCTCGGCGCCGGACTCGCCGCCCCCTACGTGCTGCTCGCCCTGCTGCCGCGCATCACCTGCGCGCTGATGCCCCGCCCGGGCCGCTGGATGGATGTGCTGAAGCAGGCGATGGCGTTCCCGATGTATGGCGCCGTGGTGTGGCTGGTCTGGGTGGTGAGCATCCAGAGCGGGCCGCAGGGCGTGCTGCTGGTGCTGAGCGGGCTGGTGCTGATGGCCTTAGCCGCCTGGCTGCTCGGCCTCGCCCAACGCAGCGGTGGCCGCATCGGCCGCGTGCTGGCCGCTGTGGCGGTGCTGGCCGCCCTCGGCCTCACCGGCGGGATGAACACCGTGGAGGGCGCCGTGCCGGTCAGCGGCGCCGAACCCTTCACCGCCGCCCGCCTCGCCGAATTGCGCGCCGCCGGCAAGCCGGTGTTCGTCAACATGACGGCGGCCTGGTGCGTGTCCTGCCTGGTCAACGAACGCGTCGCACTCTCGCGGGACACCGTCCACGCCGCCTTCGCCACCCAGGGCATCACCTACCTGAAAGGCGACTGGACCCGGCAGGACGCCGCGATCACCGCCTACCTGCGCAGCCAGGGCGCCGACGGCGTGCCGCTCTACGTCTTCTACCCCGCCGGTGGCGGCGCCGCGGTGCAACTGCCGCAGGTGTTGACGCCGGGGATCGTGCTGGCGGCGATCAAGCCCTAGGCCCGCGCGAACAGCGCCTTGCGTTCGGACGCCTTGTAGACCTTCGGCTGCAACGCCGCGGGCCAGTCCGGCAGCAGCGGGGTTTTCGCCGTGTCGATGCCGCCCAGCGCATAGGTCCGCCGTGCCAGCTCGGCCGAGAGCGCGGCGCGATCGGTGATGCCCGCGAGGTCCGCATACGGGATCGGCTGGCCCACCACCGCGCGCACCTCGGTATTGAAGCGGCGGCGGATTTCGCCCGCCATCAGCGCCAGCCGCGCCGTCTGGCTCATGTGGCTGACAATCTGGAACAGTCGCGAATTCTGCCCCGAAAACCACACCGGCAGCACCGGACACCGCCCGCGCTGCAACAACTGCCCCACGAACGCCTGCCAGGTGACATCCATCGCCGCGCGCCGGCCCAGCGGATCGGGCGAGGTGGCGATGCCGCCGCCCGGAAACACCAGCAGCGCCCCGCCGCGCTCAAGCTGGCGGCGCGCCTCGGCGCGGGAATGCACGTTGGTGGCCTGCGCCTCCCGGGTACCGGCGAAATCGATCGGCAGCATATAGGGCCGCGTCTCGGGCGCCTGGATCAGCACCGAGTTGATCAGCAACTGAAAGTCCGGCCGAACCTGGCTCAGCATCCAGCACAGCAGGAACCCGTCGATCAGCCCGTACGGATGGTTCGCCACCACCAGCAGCGGCCCGGTGGCGGGGATGTTGGCGAAAGCGCCCGGATTGAGCCGCATGCGCATGCCGGTGCGCCGCATCATCTCGGCCCAGAAGCGCTCCGGCGGGCAGCGATCGGCGCGAAACTTGTCATACACCGCCTTCAGCCGGTGCTGCCCGCTGAGCCGCTCGATCACCCGCACCACGGTGCGCTGGCCCAGCGACATCGAGGGATCGATGTAGGAAAGCGCCGGGTTTTCGTCCTGTATCATAGGGCCGGATGTCGCCACGTCGGTCTCGTCCATGGGTTGTGCTGACGCACGGCATAGCAACCAAACCGCCGGACGGCGAGCCCATCGCCCGCAATAGATGATATTAGCGCCATGCACCAAACCTGTCGTGGTGAAGTTTCGATGACAGGCGGGTCCACCCCGGGCAATCGAGTGAATCCGGTGCGTATCCAAGCAAGGCAGTTTGTTCACCACCCGCTTCGCTTGAGACAGTGAGACAGGGAGAAGGGAGTAGAATCCGGGCTTCGCCGACAGTCGAAATGCCCCGCACCCTTCACTTCTCCCCGTCTCACTGTCTCAAGCGAAGCGGGTGGTGAAATTCCTGGCTTGCTGCGCTGACACAAGCGGCCTTCACCCGATTGCCCTGGCGGGTCCACCCCCCGGGGCTTGCCGTCCGCCCCGCAATATTGCACCGAGACGGCGGCGCCCTACGCGCGCCGGGGAGGGCCGGATGATACCGCAAAGCCGACGGGTGATGAACCTCGCACACCTGCTGCGCCAGGCCGCGCGGCGCTTCGGCGGCGATATCGGCTTCGTCCACGCCGACGCCACCTGGACCTGGGCCGCGATGGACGCCGAGGTGAACGCCCTGGCGGCCGGTCTCGCCGATCTCGGCATCCGCAAGGGCGACCGCGTGCTGGTGCAGTCGCGCAACTGCGTCGAGATGTTCTGCTCGATGTTCGCCTGCTTCCGTCTCGGCGCCGTGTGGGTGCCGACCAATTTCCGCCAGACCCCGAGCGAGGTGGCCTATCTCGCCGCCGCGAGCGGAGCGGTAGCGATGCTGTGCCAGCCTGAGTTCGCCGGCCACCCCCCGGCCGCCCGGGCCGCCAGCGCCGCCCTGCGCCACGTGATATGGATCGGCGACGGCTACACGGACCTCATCGCCCGCCACCGCGGCGCCCGCCCCCCGGTAGCGGACGTGGAACACGATGACCCCTGCTGGTTCTTCTTCACTTCCGGCACCACCGGCCGCCCCAAGGCCGCCGTGCTCACCCACGGCCAGATGGGCTTCGTCATCACCAACCACCTCGCCGACCTGATGCCCGGCACCACCAACCAGGACGCCTCCCTGGTGGTCGCCCCGCTATCCCACGGCGCCGGCATCCACCAGCTCGTCCAGGTCGCCCGCGCCGCCAAAACCGTCCTGGCCGGCGGCGAGCGCTTCGACCCCGCCGAAGCCTGGGCGCTGGTGGCGCAGTGGCGGATCACCAACATGTTCACCGTGCCGACCATCCTGAAAATGCTGGTCGAACACCCAGCCGTGGACCGGTTCGACCATTCCTCCCTCCGCCACGTCATCTACGCCGGCGCGCCGATGTACCGCGCCGACCAGAAATTCGCCCTCGCCAAACTCGGCCCCGTGCTGGTGCAGTATTTCGGCCTCGGCGAAGTCACCGGCAACATCACCGTCCTGCCGCCCTACCTCCACCACATCGAGGACGGCCCCGCCGCCCGCATCGGCACCTGCGGCGTTGAACGCACCGCCATGCAGGTCTCTATCCAAAACGACTCCGGCGCCGAACTCCCCCCTGGCGAAACCGGCGAAATCTGCGTCTGCGGCCCCGCCGTGTTCGCCGGCTACTTCGACAACCCCGAAGCCAACGCGAAAGCCTTCCGCAACGGCTGGTTCCGCACCGGAGACCTCGGCCACATGGACGCCGAGGGCTTCCTCTTCATCACCGGCCGCGCCTCCGACATGTACATATCGGGCGGCTCCAACATCTACCCGCGCGAAATCGAGGAAGTGGCGCTCGAACACCCCGCCATCGCCGAAGTCGCCATCGTCGGCATGCCGGACCCCACCTGGGGCGAAGTGGGCATCATGGTCTGCGTCACCCGCGCCGCCATCGACGAAGCCACCCTGGTCGCCTTCCTCGCCCCCCGCATCGCCCGCTACAAGCTGCCGCGCAAGGTTGTGTTCTGGGAAAGCCTCCCCAAATCCGCCTACGGCAAAGTCCCCAAGGCGCTCATCCGGGCGGCGTTGCTGGAGCGCGGCGATTGGAGTGTATAATCACGCCGCGAAACGCACGGGGGAGCCGATGAACCGCGACGCACGCGTCAACCTGCTGATCGGCACCGGACATTTCCTGTCCCACTTCTACGTGCTCTGCCTGCCGCCGATGATCGTGGTGTGGCGCCACGAGTTCGATGTCTCCTACGCCCTGCTCGGCCTCGCCCCCGCTTTGATGTCGGGCGTGACCGCCATCCTGCAAACCCCGGTGGGCTTCCTCGTCGATCGCTACGGCGCCAGGCGCTTCCTCGTCGGCGGCACCCTCATCATGACGCTGGCCATGGCCGCCATGGGCCTCGCCACCGCCTACTGGCAAATCCTGACGCTCGCCGTGATCTCCGGCATCGGCAACTCCGTCATCCACCCGGCCGACTACGCCATCCTCTCCGGCTCGGTGAACAAGGACCGCATGGGCCACGCCTTCGCCCTGCATACCTTCAACGGCAACCTCGGCTTCGCCGCCGCCCCCCCGGTGATGGCCGCCCTCATCCTGGCGATGGGCTGGCGCTTCAGCCTGCTATTGGTCGGCGGCCTCGGCATCCCCCTCGTGCTCGCCATCCTGCTGCAATCGCGCATCCTCAATGACCAGACCCGCCCCGCCCACGCCCACCAGGCCGGCCCCGCCATCTCCGGCCGCGCCCTGCTGATGACGCGGCCGATGCTGATGTTCTTCGCCTTCTTCATGCTCTCCTCCATGGCCGGCGCCGGCGTGCAGTCCTGGCTCATCACCGTGCTCAACCAGGTCTACGGCGTCGCCCTCGCCGCGGCCTCCTCGGCCCTCACCGGCTACATGGTCGGCGCCACCGCCGGCACCCTGGTGGGCGGCTACGTCGCCGATCGCATCAAACGACACCTCACCTTCGCCTCCACCCTCACCATCGCCTCCGCCGTGCTGATCCTGGTGGTGGCAACCATCCCCCTGCCCGATACCCTGCTCATAGCCCTGCTGTTCCTCTCCGGCCTCGCGCTGGGCGCCAGCCGCACGCCGCGCGACATCATGGTGAAAGACGCCGCACCCCCGGGCCAGATCGGCAAAGTCTTCGGCTTCGTCAGCGCCGGCCTGCCCCTCGGCGGCGCCATCACCCCAGTGCCGTTCGGATACATTATCGACCACGGACACCCCGAACTCGTCCTCGTTGCGGTCGCCGCCCTGCTGCTGCTCAGCCTGCTCTGCGCCGGAACCGCCCGGGCGAGCGCCATGCCGGTCGTAGCAGTAGCGGCGGCCGAGTAGGCGAAAAAGCAAGGCTCCGCCGGCTAA
>CAIMWH010000166.1 GCA_903845065.1 uncultured Rhodospirillales bacterium
CGACGGGTGCTCGCGCTCGTGATCCAGCACCAGCCGAACCGCGCGATCGCGCACCTCGGGAGAAAACTTGTTCGTCGTCTTGCTTGTCATCGCTCCACCTTCTCAGGAGTTGGAGCCTCCGACAAACCCGGAGCGGTTCACTGGTAGCTCAGGCGCTAAGTCCAATCCGCCGTTTCTCACAGGCGATCTCGGCATTCGTTCCACCCTGATGGAAGGCATCCACGTCGTCGCTGACCCGGTCGTGAGTTATCTTGATGGGCGCGGCACCGCCTCCCAAAATGGACCGGCCTTCGGCTCAACAGTGGAATTCACACTCACCAAGAGCTTCAATGTCGGGCCACAATGGAAATTGACCCATTTTACCGGGTTGGCGCCGAACGGGCTGATCGGTGCGAGCAACAAGAACACCAACACACTGCAGATGGCATTCGTACCCGCATCGGATGGCGCGAAATCACCGCTTGGATTCGGCAATTCCGCCACGCCCGCGGGCGTGGCGGCTCAATCTATCATTGATGCAATGCGGGTACAAAACCTACACCTTGCGCCGTAGACGGAAGATACCTGTCGCCTTGCCCGTGGTGGGGAAGGCGACAGGCGTCTGCCTCACAACGCGCCGGCAACCCAGTCCTTCAGCACGCTCTTCGGCGCCGCGCCCACCTTGGTCGCCACCGCCTTGCCGTCCTTGAACAGGATCATCGTCGGGATGCCGCGCACGCCGAACTGGTTCGGGGTCATCGGGTTCTCGTCGATGTTCACCTTCGCCACCGTCAGGCGGCCCTGGTATTCGGCGCCGATCTCCTCCAGCGCCGGGGCGATCGCGCGGCACGGGCCGCACCATTCGGCCCAGAAATCCACCAGCACCGGCCCTTCGGCGTTCAGCACGTCGGCCGAGAAACTGGCGTCCGTCACCGGCTTGGTATTCGCGCTCATCTGTTAGGTACCTTTCAGGTCAATTGCGTTGGTCGTCAGATTGGATCGCACCGCCGGCCGATCAAGCCGCCGGTGCCGCGCCGGGAGCATGCCGGTCCAGCAGGGTTTCGGGAAGCGGCATCACGCGCGCCCCTGTCGTCCATACCAGCACGCAGTCCACCGCCCGGCCCGGGAACGCCCCGCGCAGCACTGCGCGATACGCCGCCATCTGCCGCAGATACAGCACCGGCACCCGCGCCACGCTGTCCGGCGGTCCGCGATTGGTCTTGTAGTCGGCGATAAGCACCCGATCCGGCAGCACCGCCAGCCGATCGATCACGCCGCCGATGATCTGCCCGGCCACCACCCCGGTCAGCGGCACCTCGGCGCGCCCGTTGGGGCCGAACAACTCCGCCAGCGCCGGGTCCGCCAGCAGCCGCAGCACCTCGCCGCTCACCCGCGCCACGTCCTCCGCCGACAGCCCATGGCCGGGCCGTGCGAGGAACCGCGCCGCCGCCGCCGCCCGCGCCGCCTCCGGCACCGCGGGCAGATGCTGCAACAGCGCGTGGATCAACTGCCCCCGCCCGAACCGTGCCCCGGTCGCATCGCGCTCGGCGAGCGGCGAGGCGGCCTCCGGCACCGTGCCCAACCCGGCATTCTCCGGACGGCTCGGCGCCAGCGGCACCGGCAGCGGCGGCTCCTCGGGCGGCGGCACCGGCCGCCAGGCCGGCGCGAAACCCGTCCAGCCCGGCAATGCCGCCGCCTCGGCCACCGCCGTCGTCCCCCGCCGCACCGGTGCCGCCGTCTGCTCCGCCGCGAAGGACAGCGTCTCCCCGTCCCACCCGCCGCCAAACGCCTCGGCGGTCGCGCCCAGCCGGGCGAACCCCTCCGCCACCACATCGTACCAGCACGCCGGCGGCCGCGACTTGCCGGTCTCCCAGCCGCACACCACCAGGCGATCCTCGGCCCGGGTGAGCGCCACGTAGAGCAGCCGATTATACTCGGCCATCCGCCGCGTTTCCGCCGCCGCCATCAGCCGATCGATCGCCGCGCACCGCATCGCCTTGCGCGGCGACCACAGCGGCACCGGCTGCCCGGTGGCCGGATCGTCCCCCCACAATATCCGCGAGTCATCCGGCGGCAGCGCCGTGGTGTCGGGCAGGATCACCAGCGGCGCCTGCAACCCCTTGGCGCCATGCACCGTCATCACCCGCACCGCCGCCCCCGCACCCTCCGCCTCGCGCTTCACCTCGGCGCCCGACTTGCGCAGCCAATGCACGAAGCCTTGCAGCGAAGGCGGATGCAGCGCCGCATAATCGAGCGCCGCCCGCAGCAACTCGTCCACCGGTTCCGCCGCCTCCGGCCCCAGCCGCGCGAACAGCAGCGCCCGCCCGCCGAGCGGCCCGAGCGCCTCGCTGAGCAGCGCATGCGGGCTGGCATAATCCACCCGCCCTAGCAGGGTGGCGAAGAAATCCGCCGCCGCCCGCCACCGCGCGCACTCCCCCGCCCGCCCCCGCAACGTCGCCCACAACGAACCGCTCCGCCCCGGCGCCAGCGCGATCAGGTCCTCGTCGTTCAACCCGCCCAGTGGACTGGTCAGCACGCAGGCGAACGCCAGGTCATCCTCCGGCAGCAGCAGCGCGTCGCACAGTGTAAGCAGGTCGGCCACCGCCGGCTGCTCGGTCAGCACCATCCGATCGAGCCCCGCCACCGCCACGCCGCGCGCCTTCAGCGCCCGTACCAGCGCCCGCGCGAACGCATTGCGCCGCCGCACCAGCACCAGCACATCCCCGGCCGCCAGCTTGCGCCCCTGGCTCGGCAGCTCCTCCACCCCGCACCGCGCCGCGATCCAATCGGCGAGCGCCCCCGCGAGCCGCTCCGGCGCCCCCATCGCCCCACCATTGCGATCCGGCACCGACCACGGCGCCGCATCCGGCACCACCGGCACCGGCACCAGCGGCCACAACTCCACCCGCCCGGCATGCCCGGCCCGATCCGGCAGATGCCGCAGTGCCGCCCCATCCGCCACCCCCGGCCCCGCCAGCGCCCCGGCGAACACCGCGTCCACCAGTTCCAGCACCGGCGCGGTGGAGCGGAACGACACGTCCAGCTCCACATCCCGCCACTCCGCCCCCGCCGCCCGCACCTGCCGGCGCATCCGCCCGCGCCACACCGCGAACTGCTCGGGATCGGCCCCCTGGAACCCGTAGATCGACTGCTTGCGATCCCCCACCGCGAACACCGTGCGGGACTCGTCACGCGTGCCGGTGCCGGCGAAAAACTCCTCCGTCAGCCGCCCCGCGATCTCCCACTGCGCCGGCGCGGTATCCTGCACCTCGTCCAGCAGCAGATGATCGAGCCCGCCATCGAGCTTGTAGAGCACCCACGCCGCCCCCGGATCGGCCAGCAGCCGCCCGGTGCTGGCGATCAGATCGTCATAGTCGAGCTGCCCGGCGGCCGACTTGTGCGCCGCATACCCCTCCACCACCGGCCGCGCGAGCGACAGCAGCGCCGCCGACAGCGCCGCGATCTGCAACGCCCGCCGATCGTCCTCCACCCGCAGGATGCGCTCCTGCTCGGCGAGGAACGCGGCCTGCAAATCCGGATGCGTCGTCAACAGCTTCTTGTTGACGAACGCCCCGGCGGCGCGCGGCTCGCCGGCCTTGGTGAGGAACTCCGCGGTCCACTGCTCCCAGTATTCCACCCGCTCGCCGGCCGGGATGGACAACCATTCGAGCAGCCGCCCGGCCTTCTCCTGGATCGCCGGCGAACCCTTGCCGGCCACCACCCGCGCCGCCTCGGCAATCGGCCGATCGTTCCACACCACCGCCGCCGCGAGAATCCCCGCATCGGTCTCCGCCGTCACCCCGAGCGCCCGCCCGAACGCGGCGGGGTCGATATCCAGCCGGTCCCGATGCTTGAGCAGGCTCTTCACCAGCTCGCCGAACTGGGTCAGCGAGGTCTGCCCGGCCAGCGCCGCCAGCGCCGCCCGCTTTTCCACAGTGAACGCCGCCCCCAGCATGGCCTCCCGCGCAGCCCCCAGCGCGTTCTCGGTCTCCAGGTCATCCACCAGGCGGAAATGCGGCGATAGCGCCGCCTCCAGCGGAAACCGCCGCAATAGGGACTGGCAGAACGCATGGATGGTGCCGATCCGCATGCCGCCCGGCAGGTCCAGCACCTCGGCGAACAACGCCCGCGCCTTGGCGCGCAGGGCATCATCCGGCACCAGGTCAAGCTCGCGCAACGCCGCGTCGAGCTTCGCTTCCTCCAGCGTCACCCACCGCCCCAGCATGGTCTGCAACCGCAGCGCCATCTCCGCCGCCGCCGCCTTGGTGTAGGTGAGGCACTGGATGCGCCCCGGCGCGGCGCCCGCCAGCATCAACCGCAACAACCGATCGGTCAGCAGCTTGGTCTTGCCCGAGCCCGCCGAGGCCGCTACGAACGCCGAAACCGCCGGGTCCGACGCCACCCGCTGTGCTGCCTGCGCCCGGCCCCGTGGATCGGCGTTCATGCGTCATCTCCGGCAGCGGTCCATTCGGCAACGCGGGCGAGTTGCGCGTATTCGGCGAAGCGTGGCACCCGCCCGGGATGCGGCTGCGCCAGATAGGCCCGCGCCGGATCGTCATACGCCGCGATCAGCCCGGCCAGATTCTCCGCCGCCGCCGCCGCCGAAGCCGCCACCTGCGCCGCATCTCCCTTGTAGAGGCTGTGCGCCACCCCCGGCACATTCCCCCCGGTCAGATGCCAATAAATCAACTCCATCGCCTGCCCAGCCACCCCCACAAACGCCCCCGCCGCCGCCATCGCGGCTTCGAGCGGCAGTTGCGGCGCAAACCCGGCATCCACCGCCGTCTGGCTCGGCGGCGTGCCGGTCTTGTAGTCGAAGATCGACAACCCGCCATCCGCGCCCCGATCGATCCGATCGGCCCGCCCGCGCAGCATGAACGGCGGCTCGGCAAGCTGCCACACCCCGGAACACTCGGTGGCGACGGCAACCGGCGCCGCGATATTGCGCCGCCGCACTTCCTCCCCGGCCACCCAATCGGCGATCCGCGCCAGGCGCGGCGCCCACCATTCCGCCAGCGCCGGGCGCAGGTGCTTCTCCTGCAACGCCCGATCCATCGCCCCCCGCAGCTTCTCGGCCGCCCGCGGCGGCAGCGCCGCACCATGCTCGGCGAGGAACAACTGCATGCCGCGATGCACCAGCGAGCCATAATCCGCCGCGTCGGTCTCCTCCTCCAGCGGCTTCAGCACATCCAGCTTGAGGATACGCCGGGCGTAGATCGCATACGGGTCCTCCAGCCAGGTCTGGATCTCCGTCACCGACAGCCGGCGCGGTCGCAGCCCCACCGGCGGACGCGGCTCCGGTGCCGCCACCGGACGCGGCGCCCCCACGGGCTGGTCGAGCAGCCGCGCCCAGGCCGCTGCCGGATGCCGCGCCAGGCCCGCCTTCGCCCCCGCCAGCATCGCCTCCAGCCGCACCAGCCAGCGTGCTGGCACGCTCGGCGCGCCATCCCTTCGGCGCGGGCAGGACAAAATCGCCACCGGCGCCGAACACGCCGCCATGACGAAATCATGCGCCGCCTGGCCCACCCGCTCCTCCGGGCTCGGCAACCCGGCGCGGGTGCGCATCGGGCGGCTCAGCCACGGCCCCGGATCGGTCATCGGCGGCCACACCCCCTCGGCGAGCCCCCCCAGCACCACCACATCCACCGCCTGCAGCCGCGCTTCGAGCAGGCCCCAGATGAACACGCGCGGATGCTCGGCGGCGGCATCGCGCCCCCGCAGCGCCCGGCGGCTGCGCACCACCTGCCCCTCCAGCACCGCATCGAGCAGCCCGGCCAGCACCGAGGGCCGCTGCGCCGGCAGCAACCCGAACGCATCGAGCGCCGAACCAAGGCACGCCGCCAGCGCCTCGCCCTCCTCCATCGCCCACAGCCGCACCGGCCCGGCGATGGTATCCGTCGTCGCCAGCGCCTCGGCCGCCTCGATCAGCGCCGCCAGCGCATCCCGAGGCGCCACCTCGCGCCCCGCCATCACCCGCAGCAACGGCGCCAGCCCGGCCTCCAATCCCGCCACCAGCGCCCGCGCCGCATCGTTGACTGGCGCGGCCGCCCGCCGCAGCCCGACAACCCCAGGCGTCGGCCTCGGCCCGCGCAGCCCGCCCGGATCGTTGTAGTCCGCCCCGCCCCGCTCCAACGCCCGCGCCGCCGCCCGGCATGCTGCCGGAGACATCCCGGCGGCGGCGAGCGGATGCTTGAGCAGCGCCAGCAGATCCACCGGCGCGAATTCGCTCCCGGCGGCGGCGGCGAGCAACCGCAGGAACACCGCCGGCGGCGTCTCGGCCAACGCCTCGCCCGCGCTGTCATCCGCCACCACATCCCAGCGCAGCAACTCCGCCGCCACCCGCCGCGCCAACCCGCGATCCGGCGTCACCAGCGCCGCCCGCGACCCTGGCGTCTGCAACGTGTCACGCAAAATGAGCGCAATCGCCGTCGCCTCCTCCTGCCCATCGGCGGGCTCCAGCCGGGTGAGGCCAGGCGTCGCGGCCTCCATCGGCTGTTGCCACCGGCCCAGCGCCCGCGCCGGCAGCAACGCCATCGACAGCATCGCGGCCCGCGCATCGGGCGCCGCCCACGCCGTCACATCCGCCCGCCGCGCGCCCAGCCGCGCCAGCAGCGTCTTGAGCCCATCCTGCGGATGCCCATCCGCCACCGCCTCCCACGCGTCATCATCCATCGCGTGATCAAGCCCGGGCAGCACCACCATGCCGTCCTTCAACCCCGCCACCACCCGCAGCAGCGCGCCCACCGCCGGGATGCCCGCCGTGGTGCCGGCGATCCACACCGGCTCATCCGGCGGCGCGTCCTGCCAGGCGCGGGTCTGCGCGTGCAGCAGCGCCACCTGCCGCGCCGCCGGGTTGGCCATTCCGCTCGCCGCCAGCCAGGCCGGCCAGGCGCGGGTGACGATATCGAGGAATTCGAGGGTGATGCGCCAGTGCTCGGCATGCTCGGCGTCAGCCGCCCGCGCCAGCGCTTCGGGCAGGTCGATCTCCATGCGCTCGGCTTCGTCCATCAGGTCGGCGAGTTCGGCCGCCAGCATCCAGGCGCGGTCGGCGGTGGCGACGCCGCCGCGCTCGGGCGGCAGGCGCAGCACCAGGGCGGTGAGTGCGGCCAACCGCCGCGCCGGATCGACGGCCGGCGGCAGATCGAGCGCCCCCGCCAGCGCCAGCGGCGCCTCATCCAGCGCGCCGAGGGCGGTGATGCGGGGCAACAGCAACGGCCGCCGCCCGCCGGACGCCCGCAGGAACGCCTCGGCCAAGGCTCGCGCCGCGCGCCTGGTGGGCAGCAGGATCAGCCCGCGCGCCAGCGGATCGGCGCCATGGGCGGCCAGCCACCGCTCCGCCAGGGCATCGAGGAACGGCGCCCCCGCCGGCAGCGAGAACAGGTTCACCTGCCTTCCCCCACCGCCCGCGCCTGCAAGCTGAACTCGGCGTCCGCCAGGTCCTGCGGGGTGGATAAATGGAACCACAGCCCGTCATGCACCACCGCGTTTAACCGCCCCGCCGCGATGGCGCGATCCCACAGCCGGTTCATGCTGAACGCCCCCTCCGGCGCATCGGCGAACAACGCGGGCGCCGCGATCTGGATGCCCGAATACACGTAGGGCACAATCTCCATCTCCTTCGGCCGCCGCGGCACCCCCCACGGATCAACCGCGAAATCCCCCGCCCCCACCGCCGCCGCCACCTGCGCGCTGCGCACCACCAGCAGCGTGGCATCATGCCGCGCCGGATCGAACATCTGGCGCAACCGCTCCAACGCCGGCGTCGGCCCATCGAGCCAGAACGCATCGCCGTTCAGCACGAAAAACGGCTCCTCCCCCAGCAGCCCCAGCGCATCGCGCACGCTGCCGCCGGTATCGAGCAACGCGGATTCCGGCACGAACACCGTCCGCGGCCCCCGCCCACGCCCGGCGAGATACGCCTCGATCCGCTCGGACTGCCAGTGTCCGTTCACCACCACCTCGGTCACCCCGGCCGCCTCCAGCCGATCGAGCGCATGGTCCATCAGCGCCCGCCCGCCCAACGGCAGCAACGGCTTGGGCAGCGAGTCCGTGAGCGGGCGCATCCGGGTGCCCAGCCCGGCGGCAAGCAGCATGGCTTTCATCGACGGTTCTCCCAGCCGGTCAGCACGGCACGCCGCGCGGTTTCGCCGGCAACCGCGAGGGCAATCCTGAGCGCGCCCGACGGCGCCAACTCCCCCAGCCGGTCCGGCCATTCCACCAGCACGATATCGCGCTGCATGTCATCCCACCCCAACTCCCCCAACGCATCCGGCCCGTCGAGACGCCACAGGTCGAAATGATGGGCCGGCCCGCGCGGGGTGTCATAGGTCTGCACCAGGGTAAACGTCGGGCTCGGCACTTCCAGCCCCGCATCCCCCGCCAGCGCCCGCAGGAACGCCCGCGCGAAGGCCGACTTGCCGGCGCCCAACGGCCCTTCGAGCAGGATGGCGTCACCCGGCCGCACCCGCGCGGCCAGGCTGGCCGCCAGGCGCTCGGTGGCGGCGAGATCAGGAAGCAGCAGGCCCGATTCGATCATGCCCCCATGGTGGCGCAACGGCGGCTTTGCTGCCACCGATGGTTTCCCAAATCGCCCGCGCGTGCTTTATCTGTGCCATGCAGACCGAAATTCATACCGATATCGCCATCATCGGCGCCGGCCCCGCCGGCCTGTTCGCCGTGTTCGAACTGGGCATGCTCAAGGTGAAATGCGTCCTCATTGACGCCCTCGCCGAAGTGGGCGGCCAGTGCACCGCGCTCTACCCGGAAAAGCCGATCTACGACATCCCGGCCCACCCCGCCATCGAGGCCGGCGCGCTGATTTCCCAGCTCGAAGCCCAGATCTCCCCGTTCGACGCCCCCCGCCTGCTCGGCCGCCGCGTCGAGGGTCTGAGCGGCGCGAAGGGTGCCTTTACCCTCACCACGGACCAAGGCGATATCGTGCACGCCAAGGCCGTCATCCTCGCCGCCGGCGCCGGCGCGTTCGGCCCCAACCGCCCGCCGCTGGAGGGCCTGCCCGCCTACGAGGCCACCGGCTGCGTGCAATATTACGTTCGCCGCCGCGAGGATCTGCGCGGCAAGCGCGTGGTGATCGCCGGCGGCGGGGATTCCGCGGTCGACTGGGCGCTCGCCCTGCGCGGCATCGCCGCCTCCATCCAGGTGGTTCACCGCCGCGCCAAATTCCGCGCCGCCCCCGAAAGCGCCGCCCAGCTCGACGCCGCCGCCGCCCGCGGCGAGGTGGAAATGGTGATCCCCTACCAGCTCCACGGCCTCCAAGGCGCCAACGGCCACCTCGTAGCCGTGGATGTCGCCGATCTCGACGGCAAGGTGCGCGGCCTCGCGGCCGACGTGCTGCTGCCGTTCTACGGGTTGTCGATGGACCTCGGCCCCATCGCCGGCTGGGGCGTCGCGCTCGAACGCCACCATGTCGCAGTAACGCATGCGACGTGCGAGACCTCGGTGCCCGGCATCTTCGCCATCGGCGATGTCGCCACCTACGCCGGCAAACTCAAGCTCATCCTGCAAGGCTTCTCCGAGGCCGCCATGGCCGCCCACGCCATCCACCCCATCGTGTTCCCGGATACGGCGCTGCACTTCGAATATTCCACCACCAAGGGCGTGCCGGTTTGAGGGCTCTCCTGCTGCCGGTGAAGCTGCGCGCCAACGCCAAGCAGCGCCTGGCCCCGCTCCTCCCCCCGGACGACCGCCAGGCCCTGATGACGGCGATGATCACCGACGGGTTCGCCGCCGCCCGCGCCGCCGCCGCGCCGGAACGCATCTACGTCGTCACCGCCGACCCCGGCATCGCCGCCACCGCCGAGACCTTCGGCTGGACTGTGCTGCTGGAAACCGAGCAGACCTCCGAATCCGCCTCCGTCGACGCCGCCTCCCGCATTTGCGCCACCCACGGCATCACCGCCCTGCTGCGCCTGCCGCTCGATCTCCCCGTCGTCAGCGGCGCCGATATCGACGCCGTGTTCGCGCCCGACGCCGATGTGGTGATCGTCCCCTCCCGCGATGGCACCGGCACCAACGCCATCCTGCGCCGCCCACCCACCTTGTTCCCCTCCCATTTCGGACCGGACAGCCTGGGCAAGCACAAAGCCGAGGCCGCCCGCGCCGGCGCCAAACTGATCCTGCTGGAGAACGTTGGCATCGGCATGGACGTGGATGACGCCGCGGACCTGCGTGCTTTGCTCGCGCACGCCCCACAGGGCGCCACCGGCGCATGGCTGGCGGCGCGCCCGGCGCTGGTGCAGGCACTGCTGGCTGGCTAAAGTGCTGCGTCGCGGGGGAAGCGCTGCATGACTGAGCCGGTCCGTCATCGCCTGTTGATCTCGATATTCTCGATGATGGGCACCCTCATGCAGGTGCTCGATTCCACCATCGCCAACGTGGCGCTGCCCTACATGCAGGGCAGCCTCAACACCACCATCGACCAGATTTCCTGGGTGCTGACCTCCTACGTCATCGCCTCCGCCATCGCGACGGCGCCGGTCGGCTGGCTGTCCGCTCGTTTCGGCCGCAAGAACCTCTACCTCACCTGCATGATCGGCTTCACCGCCACCTCCATGCTGTGCGGCGCCGCGCAATCGCTGAGCCAGATGGTCCTGTTCCGCATCCTGCAAGGCTGCTTCGGCGCGGCCCTGGTGCCGCTCTCGCAGGCGACGATGCTCGATATCTACCCGGCCGAGAAACGTTCGCAGGCCATGGCCGCCTTCGGCATGGGCGTCATGATCGGCCCCATCCTCGGCCCCACCCTCGGCGGCTACCTGACGGATGCCTATGACTGGCGCTGGGTGTTCTACATCAACCTGCCCATCGGCATCATCGCCGTCACCGGCCTCGCGATTTTCCTCCCCCGCGCGCCCCGCAACGATGGCCTCCGCTTCGACTGGACCGGCTTCACCGTGCTCGCCATGGGCGTCGGCTGTTTCCAGCTCATGCTGGACCGCGGCCAGACCGAGGACTGGTTCAATTCGCGCGAAATCGTCATCGAGGCGGTGATCGCCGGCCTCGGCATCTATCTCTTCCTGGTCCACATGTTCACCGCGCAGAAGCCGTTCATCCCGCCCGCGCTGTTCAAGGACCGCTATTTCGCCACCGCCACCCTGCTGATGTTCACCACCAACACGGTGATGATGGCCTCCTCCGCCCTCATCGCCCCCTATTTGCAAAACCTCTCCGGCCATTCGGTGGCCGAAACCGGCCTGCTGATGGCCCCGCGCGGCTTCGGCACCATGGCGGCGATGCTGTTCATCGCGCGTATGGGCGGGCGGGTGGACCAGCGCAAAATCATGGCGATGGGCCTGGCGATCCTCGGCGTCAGCATGTTCGACATGAGCCACTGGACGCCGGACGTGTCAGGCTCCCGCATCGCCATCACCATGGTCATCCAGGGCTTCTCGATGGGCTGCATCTGGAATCCGGTGACGGTGATTTCCTTCACCACCCTACCGGCCCACCTGCGCGGCGATGCCACCGCCGTGCAGTCCCTCTGCCGCAACATCGGCGCCGCCATCGGCATCTCCGTCACCGCCTTCACCCTGGCGCGCAACATCCAGGCCTCCCACGCCGGCCTCGCCGCCGATCTCACCCCGTTCAACCGCCTGCTCCATTTCGGCGGCCACCTGGCCGACCCCGCCACCCACCAGGGCGCCGCCATCCTCGATGCAATGGTGCAGCGCCAGGCTCTCATCATCGCCTACAACAACGACTTCCTGATGATGTCGATCGTCTCCATCCCGGCGCTGCTGATGCTGCTGCTGTTGCGCCGGCGCGGTGGGCAGGCCTGAATAGCCCGAGCAACACGGAGACCGCCATGACCGAGCGCACCCGCCTGCCGCAAACCGGCCGCGGCCACGATGATATCCTGGCCGAAATGCGATCCTTCAAGGATGGCGACATCGATTGGCAGCACGGCCGCGCCCCCCTCTACGTGTTCGGCGCCGACGCCGGCACCTACGAAATCGGCCGCGCCGGCTTCTTCGAATACTTCTCCGAAAACGCCCTCGGCGCCGGCCGCGCCTTCCCCTCGGTGAAGCGCATGGAAACCGAGGTGGTGGACATGGCGCTCGGCCTGTTCAACGCCCCCGACGGCGCCCGCGGCTTCATGTCCACCGGCGGTACCGAAAGCATCATCCTCGCCGTGCAGGCCTGCCGGGACTGGAACCGCGCCCAGCGCGGCGCCCCCCGCCATCGCGGCAACATCGTCGGCGCCGAAACCCTCCACCCCGCCTTCAACAAGGGCGCCAAACTGATGGACCTCGACGTCCGCCGCGCCCCTGTCGGGCCGGACCTGCGGATGGATGTGGCGGCCGTCGAGGCATTGATCGACGATGACACCATCATGATCGTCGGCTCCGCGCCCAATTTCCCCTACGGGATGATCGACCCCATCCGCGAACTCGGCGCCGTCGCCGAACGCCACAACCTCTGGCTCCACGTCGATGCCTGCGTCGGCGGCTACCTCGCCCCCTTCGTGCGGATGATCGGCCGCGCCATCCCCGATTTCGATTTCGGCGTGCCGGCGGTGACCTCCATCTCCGCCGACCTGCACAAGTTCGGCTTCTGCCCCAAGCCGGCCTCCACCGTCTTCTACCGGGACGCCGCGCGCGCCGAACACCACATGTTCGACGCCAGCGTCTGGCCCAACGGCCGCTTCCTGACCTCCACCATCGTCGGCACCCGCCCCGGTGGCGGCGTGGCCGGCGCCTGGGCCACCCTGCAATACCTCGGCGTGGACGGCTACAAGCGCATCGCCACCGAATTGATGGCCTTCGTGGACGCCTACATCGCCGGCATCGAGGCCACGCCCGGATTGCATATCCACGGCGCGCCCGATCTCTCGATCGTCGCCTACGGGTCGGACAGTTTCGATATCTTCCGCGTCGCCGAACTCATGCAGGCCAAGGGCTGGCTGCCGGGGCTGACCCAGAAACCGAAGGGCATCCATCGCATGATGTCGTTGCTGCACGCTCCAGTGCTCGAACCCTATCTCGACGATATGCGGGCGGCGGTTGGCGTGGTGCGGCAGGCGGGGCCTGGGGAGTCGGCGCTGAAGGCCAACTACTGAGAAATTCCCTGCCGCGCGCCCAGGTGCGCGGCAGGGATCTGCACGGCTGTTAGTTGAGGCTGCTCGCGGTGGTCACGCTTTCCATCCGCATGGCGGCTTCGAGCACGGCGGGATCAACCACATCCTGGTTGAATTCGACTTCCTCGCGGATATTCATGGCGCGTTCCAGGATGTCGAACGCTTCCGGCTTCGCGGCGGCAAGGGTTTCGATGATGACGCGGGGATCGGCCGACAGCAGGCGGCGCGGCGCCCACATGTAGAACGGCTCGGTGTCGGCCTTGGAGTCCCACAGGCGGCAGCGGAAATAGGCCTCGTCGTCCTTATACTGGGCCGGCCAAGCGGTCGCGATAACGCGGGGGGCGGGCTTCGGGGCGGCGGTCTTGGTGCGGCTGCTGAAGAACATGGTGGGCTCCTGGGTGTGTAACCTTGTGTCTGCCGTGTCTCTCGTTCCGGCCTGACAACATCACTGCACGCCAACACGCCACCACACAGTCAGGAACGGTCAGATAGTAATATGAGCGTTTTCAACGAACTAACAAACCGCACTACAGTCCGAATCCCGCCGCAAACAATCTCCCGCGGTTTTTGAACAATTGTTAAGCGCCGTTTGCCGTCGTCGCCCGCCCGCAGTCCCGCTTGAGCCCGGGCGCGGTCCGGCGCAAATTGCCGCCATGACCCAACCCTATGATTTCCGTATCGGCATCGACCTCGGCGGCACCAAGACCGAAATCGCCGCCCTCGGCCCCGATGGCTCCCTCATCAACCGCCACCGGGTGCCGACGCCGCACCTCTATCGTGACAGCGTGGCCGGAATGGCCAACCTGGTGCGCGAGATCGAGCAGAAAATGGGCGGCCGCGGCAGCGTCGGCATCGGCATCCCCGGCGTCATCAGCCCCGCCACCGGCCTGGTGAAGAACGCCAACACCATCGCCCTCAACGGCAACCCCTTCGACAAGGACATCTCGGCCCTCCTCGAACGCGAGGTGAAAGTCGAGAACGACGCCAACTGTTTCGCCCTCTCCGAAGCCGCCGACGGCGCCGGCGCCGGCCAAAGCATCGTCTTCGGCGTCATCCTCGGCACCGGCTGCGGCGGCGGCATCGTGTTCGACGGCAAGGTGATGCGCGGCCGCCACCACATCGCCGGCGAATGGGGCCACACCCCGCTGCCCTGGCCGAACCCGGACGAACTCCCCGGCACCATGTGCTGGTGCGGCCATCGCAACTGCCTGGAAACCCTCATCTCCGGCACCGGCCTCGCCATGGACTGCGACGGCCCCGACGCCCGGGACGCCACCTCCATCCCCGGCCGCGCCGCCGCCGGCGAAGCCCGAGCCATCGCCGCCCTCGCCCGCCACGCCGACCGCGTCGCCCGCGGCCTGGCCGTCATCACCAACCTCATCGACCCCGACGTCATCGTCCTCGGCGGCGGCCTGTCCAACATGGCCCACCTCTACGAACAAGTCCCCGGCCTGATGGCCCCCTACGTCTTCTCCGACTTCGTCCACACCCCCGTGGTCAAAAACAAACACGGCGACAGCTCCGGCGTCCGCGGCGCCGCCTGGCTCTGGCCGGTGCCAGGGGGGTGATCCCGAGGGGCATCGAGGGAAGAAAGGCGAGGGCTCTGCCCTCGACCCGCAAAGGGGCAGAGGCCCCTTTGATCCCGCTACTGAAGGAAGAATTCCTGGATAAGAGAGGGGGCCGAGCGCGCCGTTGCAAGGCCGATATTGGCCCCCTCTCTTATCCAGGAACCCTCTTGGGTAATGAGGTCCAGGGGCTCGGCCCCTGGTGGGGTCGAGGGGCAAAGCCCCCGCCTTCCTTCCCTCGGCGTCCCACGGCATGACCCCCTCGCTCTGCCGCGACTGCGGTGCATCGCCGGGCGACAGTCCGGTGTGTGCCGCCTGCGGCAGCCGGCGCATTGTCCGCCACGCCGAGTTGTTTGCCCTCCACATCGCCCATGTCGATTGCGACGCGTTCTACGCCAGCGTCGAAAAGCGCGACCGGCCCGAGTTGATGGCCAGCCCCGTCATCGTCGGCGGCGGCGTGCGCGGCGTGGTCTCGGCCGCCTGCTATGTCGCGCGGATGTATGGCGTGCGAAGTGCCATGCCGATGTTCAAGGCCCTCAAGGCCTGCCCGGACGCGGTCGTCATCAAGCCCGACTTCCGCAAATACACTGACGCCGCCCGCCGCATCCGCGCCCTCATGGAAGCGCTCACCCCCCTCGTCCAACCCCTCTCCATCGACGAAGCGGCGCTCGACCTCGCCGGCACCGAGGCCCTGCACGGCGCGCCCCCCGCCGCCGTCCTGGCCCGTTTCGCGCTCGACGTGGAAAAGCAGGTCGGCGTCACCGTCTCCATCGGCCTCGCCGCCAACCGCCTGATGGCCAAGATCGCCGCCGGGCGGGACAAGCCGCGCGGCTACTGCGTCATTGGCGCCGAGGCCCCCGAACTGCTCGCCCGCGAGCCGGTCCGCCTCCTCCCCGGCGTCGGCCCGGCGCTGGCGAAAAAGCTGGAGGGCCTCGGCATCACCCGCCTCGGCCATTTGCAGGCGCTCGACGACCGGGACGCCCGCCGCCGCCTCGGCGATGACGGTCCCGCCCTGGTCCGCCGCGCCCGCGGCGAGGACGCCCGCCTGGTCGATCCCACCCGCGAAACCAAATCCATCAGCGCCGAAACCACCTTCGATACCGATATCGCGGACGCGGCGGCGCTGGAGAAACACCTCTGGCGCCTGGCCGAAAAACTCGCCGGCCGCCTCCGCCGCGAGGATTTCGCCGCCGGCGGCGTGGTGCTGAAGCTGAAAACCGCCGCCTTCGCCACCCGCACCCGCACCCAGCGCCTGCCAGGCCCCACCCGCCTGCCGGACGTGCTGTTCGAAGCCGCCCGCACCATGCTCGCCCGCGAGGTTGACGGCACCGCCTACCGCCTGATCGGCATCGGCTCCGCCCCGCTGGTGCCAGGCGCCGAGGCCGACCAGCCCGACCTCGCCGACCCCACCGCCCCCCGCCGCATCGCCGCCCAGGCCGCCATCGATCGCCTGCGCGAGAAATTCGGCGCGGCGGTTATCGGGAAGGGGCGGGGGTTGGCGGGGAAGTCATAAGAAAGCGCGTTCTTTTTTGAAAAAAAGAACCAAAAAACTTTTACCACGATGGCTTCGCCGTGCCCCCTGGAGAGGGGCGAAGCCACTGGATAGAAAGTTTTTGCTTCTATTTTCAAAAAGAAGCCCTTCCTACCCAACCTGATGATACCCCCGCGCGAAATACAGCAGCCCCTTCGCCGGCGCGGTCTTCACCGCCTCCACTTCGCAGAAGAACACCGTATGCGTGCCCACCTCGGCCGTCTGCGTCACCCGGCAATCGAACGAGGCCAGCGCGCCTTCCAGCACCGCCGCGCCGGTTTCCAGCGTTGTCCAGGTGCCGTGCTCGAACCGCGCCTCGCCCTCTTTGCCCGTCATCCCGGCAAACACCGGCGACAGGTCCTCATGCCCGGCCGCCAGCGTGTTGACGCACAGGATGCCGTTGTCCTTCAGCGCCTGGTTGGAATCGCTGTTGCGATTGAGGCAAACCAGCAGGGTAGGCGGCGTATCGGTGACGCTGCAAACGGCGGATGCGGTGAACCCGCGGGTGCCGCCGGGGCCGGTGGTGGTGATGATGTTCACGGCCGCGGCGAGGCGCGCCATGGCATCCCGGTAGCTCTGCTTGTCAACCAACGCGCGTCCCCTGCAATTCATGCTGCCGTATCATGCCTTAAACGGCCGCGCGGCCCAAGGGTGGTTGCGGCGCGGCATCCGGTTGCGCATCCTGCGGCATGGACAGTTCTCCGCCGCTTCATCCGCCCCGGGCGGTGCCGCACTATTTCTTGTATGGCGAGCACGCCAGCCGCGCCGCCCCCGGCTTCGTGCATGTCGAAACGCTGAGTTCCCGTTCCGCCCGCTATGACTGGCAGATCGCCCCCCATCTGCACGAGGGCTTGCAGCAGGTCCTGTGGGCACGCGAAGGCGGCGGCGAGGCCCGGCTGGACCGTGCCCGCGTGGCCTTCACCGCCCCGGCGCTCATCGTGGTCCCCGCCGCCTCCGTTCACGGCTTCGCCTGGCAGCCCGGCAGCGAGGGCCACGTGCTCACCCTGGCGAGCGAATACGTCGCCATGCTGGCGCGCGGCATGGAGGGCGCCACCGCCCACGCGCTGGACATCGCCCGCGTGCTGCCGCTCCCGCCCGGCGGCGAGGTGGCGGACGAAATGGCCCATTTGTTCGCCCGCCTGGCCCGCGAGTTGCAGTTCGGCGCCCCCGGCATGGCCACCGCCGTCGCCGCCCAAATCCAGCTCCTGATGGTCGCCGTCGCCCGCCTCGCCCCGCCCGAACAGGCCGGCGCGCTCCCCGGCGCCGAGCTGTGGCAACGCTTCCGTGACGCCGTGGAAGCCGGCTTCCGCACCCGCCACGCCGTCGCCGAAGTCGCGGCCGACCTGCCGCTCACCCGCGGCCGCCTCGATGCCCTGTGCCGCCGCCACGCCGGACGCACCGCCCAGCAGGTCATCCACGACCGCCTCGTCCTCGAAGCCCAGCGCGGCCTGATCTACACCGGCTTGACGGTGGCCGAGATCGCGTATGGTCTGGGCTTCGTCGATCCCGCCTATTTCACCCGCTTCTTCGCCCGCGAGGCCGGAGAAACCCCGGGCGAGTTCCGCCGCCGGCACCGCACGCCGGAAACCATCCCATCGGACCGCAGCCAGCCAGGAGAGGTCGCATGAACGACGCCACCGAGAACCGCTTTGCCGCCGGGGCCGCCTACCAGCGCGGCAAATACGTCCCCATCGCCGAGGCGACCGTCTCCGTCCTCGACTGGGGCTTCACCCGGTCCGACGTGACGTATGACGTGGTGCACGTCCGCCACGGCGGCTTCTTCCGCCTGGAGGACCATCTCGACCGCTTCACCACCTCCATGGCCAAGCGCCGCCTCGCCCCCGCCGAGGACCGCGCCGCGATGGAGGAAGCCCTGCACCGCTGCGTCGCCCTCACCGGCCTGCAGGACGCCTACGTCGCCATGCTCTGCCTGCGCGGCCGCCCGCGCGTCGGCGGCTCCCGCAAACTCTCCGACTGCGACAACCACTTCATCGCCTACGCCCTGCCCTGGATCGACGTGCTGACGCCCGATGTGCAGGAGCGCGGCGGCCACCTGCTCATCGCCAAGGTGCCCCGCGTGCCCGATGCCTCGTTCGATCCCACGGTGAAGAACTACATGTGGGGCGATCTCACCACCTCCCTGATGGAAGCCCAGGACGCCGGGTTCGACACCGCCGTGCTGTGCGATGCCCAGGGCTTCGTCACCGAAGGCCCCGGCTTCAACATCTTCATCGTCAAGGACGGCCGCGTCCTCACCCCCGATCGCGGCAGCCTCGGCGGCATCACCAAGAAGTCGGTGCTCGACCTCTGCGCCATGGAAGGCATCGATGGCGCCGTCACCGCCATCACCCGCGCCGAACTGGAGGACGCCGACGAGGTTTTCCTCGCCACCACCGCCGGCGGCGTCATGCCGATCTCCCGCGTCGACAAACGCATCCTCGGCAATGACCGCCCGGGCCCCATCTCGGCGAAAATCAAGGACATCTACTGGCGCAAGCACAAGGAAGGCTGGCACGCCACCCCGGTGCGCTACGAACTCGCCACGGCGTGAGGGTACCCAAGATGGAATTCCTCCCCGCCACCGAGGCAATGATCGAAACCTGGCACGGCGTGACGGCCCCCAACGACCCCGCCCGCCGCCTCGCCGCCGACCTCGCCAACACCATCAAGGCCTTCGAGGCCGTGCGGGACGGCATGCGCTTCGAGGACGAACCCGCCCGCTTCGATACCGTGCTGCAAGCCGTCCGGGAGCACGGCGCATGACCGCCCTCGCCGATCTCTCATTGGTCGAAGCCGCCGCCCACGTCGCCAAGGGTGACGTCACCTCCGCCGCCCTCCTCGAAGCCTGTCTGGCCCGGCTCGACGCGGTCAATCCCACCATCAACGCGGTGATCTGGATGGACCGCGACCGCGCCCGTGCGGCAGCAGCCGCAGCCGATGCGGCGGTGAAAGCCGGCGCCAAACTCGGCCGCCTGCACGGCATCCCCCTGGCCCATAAGGACATGTATTACCAGGCTGGCCTCCCCGCCACCTGCGGCTCCGCCATTCGGCGAGACTTCGCGCCCGACATCACCTGCACTGTGGTCGAACGCATGGCGGCCGAGGGCGCCTACACCTTCGCCGGCCTCAACATGGCCGAGTTCGCCCAGAACCCCACCGGCCACAACCGCGCCTTCGGGGACTGCCACAACCCGTGGAACCCGCCCTACATCACCGGCGGCTCCTCCTCCGGCTCCGGCGCCGCGGTGGCCAGCGGCGGCACCTTCGCCTCCCTCGGCTCCGATACCGGCGGCTCCATCCGCCTCCCCGCATCGGCCTGCGGCGTCACCGGCATCAAGCCCACCCAAACCCGCGTCTCCCGCTACGGCGTGATGCCGCTCTCCTTCAGCCACGACAACGTCGGCCCCCTCGCCCGCTCCGCCCGCGACTGCGCCCGCATCCTCGCCGTCATCGCCGGCCATGACGAACGGGACGCCACCTCCGCCCGCAACCCGGTGCCGGACTACGAAGCCGCCCTCGACGGCGATCTCCGTGGCCTGCGCATCGGCGTGCCCACCAACGCCCTGCTGCCCAACGCCGACGCCCCCGTCCGCCACGCCGTCGAAGCCGCCCTGCGCGTGCTCGAAGCGCGCGGCGCCACCCTGGTCCCCATCGCCCTGCCCTACATGGCCGAAGTCGCGGCCTACGGCGGCATCGTCTCCCGCGTCGAAGGCGGCGCCATCCACGCCAAATGGATGCGCGAACGCCCGCAGGACTACGCCCAGCACCTCTCCGGCCGCATCTACCCCGGCCTCGCCATCCCCGGCACCTACTACGTCGAATCGCTCTCCCGCCGCGGCCCCATCCTCGCCGCCTTCGCCGCCGAAGTGTTCTGCGCCGTTGACCTCATCGCCACCCCCACCATCCCCACCTGCCTGCCCACTTTGGCCGAAACCGATATCGATAACGGACCCGCCGGTACCGAACAACGCTTCCTCGCGGTCTCCATCAACACAAGGCCGTTCAACTATCTCGGCCTGCCCGCCATCAGCGCGCCGTGCGGCTTCGATCCGCAGGGCTGCCCGATCGGGCTGCAACTCGTCGGCCGGCCCTTTGCCGAGGGGCGGTTGTTTCAGGCTGTGGATGCCTATCAGCGGGATACGAATTTCCACTCGGTGCGCCCGCCGCTGACCTTGGAGACTTCACCGATGGCGACCGCATAGAAGCAAGCGCTTCTTTTTGAAAAAAGAAGCAAAAACTTTTTATCCGTTTAAGGGGATTGCTGGATGACGCTTCCGGTTGTGGCTTTTATTGGAACTGGGGGGACCATTGCTTCGCTGGGTTCAACGCCGCTCGATGTGCTTGACTATGGCTCGACCGGACATTTGCTCAGCGCCGACGAAATCATCGCCCGCTTCCCCGAAGTCGCCCTCGTCGCCAACGTCATGCCCGTCGCCTACCGCGCCGTGCCCAGCTCGCGGATCTTCTTCGACGACTGGAAAGCCCTCGCCGCCCTCTGCACCCAGCTCGAACGCGACACGCCAGACCTCGCCGGCATCGTCATCGGCCACGGCACCGGCAGCCTGGAGGAGACCGCCTACTTCCTCTCCCTCACCCTGAAAGTCCGCCTCCCGTTGTCATCACCGGCAGCCAGCGCCCCGCCTCCGCCCTCTCCACCGATGCCGGGCTCAACCTGGTCAACGCCATCCGCACCGCCGCCGCCCCCGAGGCGCGCGGCATGGGCGTGCTGGTGCTGCTGAATGACGAGATCCACGCCGCGCGCGACGTCACCAAAACCTCCACCACCCGCATGCAAACCTTCCGCACCGCGGATTTCGGCGCCCTCGGCCACGCCGACGGTGACGCCATCGCCTTCTACCGCCGCCCCCTTCGCCGCGCCGCCCCCGATACCGAGTTCGACATCACGAGCCTCGAAGCCCTCCCCCGCGTCGATATCGCCACCGGCTACACCGGGAGTGACGGCACCGCCATCCGCGCCTACGTCGCCGCCGGCGCGCGCGGCCTCATCTACGCCGGCTTCGCCCCCGGCATGTCCACCCCCGACGATTTCGATGCGATGACGGCAGCCCTCGCCGCCGGCCTGGTGGTCATGCAATGCACCCGCGCCGGCAGCGGCCGCGTCTTCCAGGGCAAACGCCTGCGCGAGGCCGGCATCCTGGTCACCGACAACCTCACCCCGCAAAAAGCCCGCCTGCTGCTGTCACTGGCGCTCACCGTGAGCGCCGACCCCGCCGAGATAAAGCGGGTCTTCGCGACCTACTGAACCCGCCGCCGCCGCCGCGCCAGCCAAAGCCCGGCGGCCCCCCCACCCAGCAGCACCAGTGACGCCGGCTCCGGCACCTCCTGGAACTCGGTGGCGGTGATGTTGTTGCCGATATCCACCCCGAAAGTGGCCGAACCCGCCGTCGCCAGATCGGTATGGATGCCGCCGTAAATCCGGCTGATCGTCGCGTCCGAGGCCGCGTCGATGAAGTTGTTGTAGCACAGCGTCATCGGCATCACCGCGTTGCCCGAGTTCACATACGGGTCGGACGTGGTGCAGAAACTGCTCGCCGCCGGCCCGAAGAAATTCTCCAGCACCGTCGCCGCCGCATAGCTGAACGCGGGATGCCCGGCGACATAATCGGGATGCGGCGGCGTGGCGATCACCGAGGTCCAGTTCTTGCCGTCGCTGATGACGCTGGCATTGTCGCAGGTGGTGAAGTTGCTGCTCCAGTTCGAGCAGTCGTTGATCGCGGTAATCGGGCGCCACAAATTATAGGTGTATTTCGCCTGCCAGGCCGTGATGCCGGCATCGGTGGTGGCAACGCCGACTTCGGCGGTGACCCGTGCGGAGTTCAGCAGGTCGAGCCCCGCGTTGGTCGCCGCGGTGTCGGTAATCTGCAGCCAGTGGCCCGGCGGCTGCAGCGTGGAGCCCGGGTCGTTCCAGAACAGCGCGAGGTCGCTGTTGCTGGGGGTGCCGCCGCCGGGCAGGGTGCCGTAGGTGGTGGCGTTCCACAGGGTGCCGGCGCTGAGGGCGCTGGTGTTGGTGAACGGCGCCGAACCGGCGATGCCGGCGGCCTGGGCCGCGGCACAGGCCGCCGGCACCGCATTGGAGCCGCCCAGGCATTCCGTGGTGAGCAGTGACGTGGCGTACGCCTGCGAGGTGATGGCCGGCGGCGCGGGCGGAGCGAACTGGGTGGAGGACGTCATCGACCACGGCGTCACCGTACCCCAGGCGGGATACATCTCGGGACGGCTGCCGGGTGGCACGTAAACCCCCGGCGTGCCCTGCCCCGCCGGCACGTTGGTCATCAGCCCGTTGATGATGGCAGGCACCGAGCCATCGGCGAGCCGCCCGGTCAGCGTCGCGGCGCCCTGGTTCGCGCCGAGTGCAAGACCGGCCAGCACGGCCGGATCGGCCAGATTGAAGTTGCTCAGCGCTGCCGCGTAGTCGGCGTTGATCTTGTTCACGATGTTATACGACGCCGTCAGGCTGCCGGCCGGCCCCGCATTGGTGGCGAGCAGCCCGCCGAAAGTGCCCGCATTGGTCAACCCCGGCACCGTGGCCAGAGGATTGGCGGCGGCGGACACCGTGACCGCGGTGGGGGAACCGTTCAACGTGATGGTGCCGCTGACGTTGCTCACCGGGGCGAAAATCCCCATCAAGCTGGCATATCCCGCCGCCAGCGCCGCCGCTTCGGCCGAGGCGTTGCCGACCGGCGCGCTGCTGATGCTGTACTGCGTCGGCTTGTATTGCAGCCCGGTGGCGGCATTCACCGCGTCGTACATCGCGGTGCCGAGTATGGCGATCTGGTTGGCCACCTCGGGCGGGCCGTTCACCAGCGGCGTCGAGGTCTGGTCGATGAATGAAATCAGATCGGCGTTCCACATCGTCACGCAATTGCTGGCGCCGCCGGCACTGCAGGCATCCGCGCGCGCGACGGAGGGAAGCGACATGGCGGCGACGCAGCTGAGCAACCCGCCAGCGACGATCGCGGTACGGTTGAACAACCCGAAGACACTGAAAGCTTCCAGCCTTTGCATCGGCAACCTGCACTCCAACGCGGGTCCGGTTGGGTCCGGGCCGCGTATTGACGAACGGCGTCGACGTTCGAGTGATGCCGGAGCATCAGCAAACACCACATTAACACTTTAACATAAGCCGTATCGTGGAAACAAGCCCGACCAGGTCATTTCCGTCGAATTGTCTCATCTTTGACGCCGCCTAACGCACCGCCACTCTTTCCTGAACGATATAACGCCATCCGCCCCGGCGCCCCATAGTCAGGCAGCCTTGTAATGCGCGGCGATCAGAAACTCGTGGTTGCCCTCCGGACCAGTGATCGGGCTTTCGGTGACACCCTGTACCGTCCACCCCGGCAGCTCGCGCCACCAGGCGGCGACGCGGTCACAGACTTCCGCGTGCACCGCGGGGTCACGCACCACGCCATTGCGGCCCACCTGCGCCGGTCCGGCCTCGAACTGCGGCTTGATCAGCGCCACCGCCCAGGCCCCCGGCACGCAGAGCGCGAGCGGCGCCGGCAGCAGCGTGCGCAACCCGATGAAGCTCGCATCGCACACCAGCGCGTCGATCGCCTCCGGCACCCGCTCGGCGGTGATATGCCGCGCGTTGGTGCGTTCCAGCACCACCACGCGCGGATCGGTCCGCAGCTTCCACGCCAACTGCCCATGCCCCACATCCACCGCATAAACCCGCCGCGCCCCGTGGGTGAGCAGCACATCGGTGAACCCGCCGGTGGAGGCGCCGACATCGATGCAGGCGCGCCCCTCGGCGGACAGGCCAAACACCTCAATCGCCCGCGCCAGCTTCAATCCCCCGCGCGACACCCAGGGATGATCCTGCCCGCGCACTTCCAGCGCCGCGTCCGCCGCCAGGGTCTGGCCCGACTTGGCCACGCGCTGCTCGCCGCTGAACACCTTGCCGGCGAGGATGAGCGCCTGGGCGCGGGTGCGGCTTTCAACCAGGCCGCGATCGACGAGGAGCTGGTCGGCGCGCTGGGACTTGGCGGGTTTGGACATGCCCCCACCATGGCCGATTCCGCCCCGATTGTCGCCAGCGTGCGTCGCGCTGATATAGTGCGCCGGCGGATCGGCAGGAGGTGACGTGGCGACAATAGCGCTCGAACGGCGGGCCCAGGTGGTGGTGCTGGGCAACGAAAAGGGCGGTTCGGGCAAATCCACCTGCGCCATGCATGTCATCGTCGGCCTGCTGCGGGACGGCTACCGCGTCGGCGCGATGGATCTCGATGCCCGCCAGGGCACGCTCGCCAACGGGCTTGCCGCCCGCGCCGCGTTCGCCGCCGCGCATGGTGTGGCGCTGCCGATGCCGGAAAGTGTCGCCATCGCCGCCAGCACCGCCGACAGCCGCGCCGCCGCCGAAGCGGAGGACACCGCGCGGTTCGAGGCCGCCTTGCG
>CAIMWH010000167.1 GCA_903845065.1 uncultured Rhodospirillales bacterium
AGGAGCAGTGCGCCGATGAGGCGGATGACGGCTGCTTCGTTGGGAAAGATGCCGACGACGTCGCTGCGGCGTTTGATTTCACCGTTGAGCCGCTCGAGGGGGTTGGTCGAGTGGATCTTGGCGCGATGCTGGGCGGGGAACCCCATGTAGGCCAGCACGTCGGGCTCGGCCTCGTCCATGAAGGCCGCCAGCCTGGGCACGCGGGGGCGGGCCTGATCGGCGACCTCGCGCCACTGCTTCTTAGCGGCGGCGGCATCGTCCTGGGCGAAGGCAGTGCCGATCCAGGCCGAGACGATGCGGCGCTGCGTCTTGCCGGCATACACCAGGGCGTTGCGCATGAAGTGCACCCGGCAGCGCTGCCAGGTGGCGCTCAGCACCTTGGTGATGGCGGCCTTCAGCCCGGTATGAGCATCCGACGTCACCAGCTTGACGCCGCGCAGCCCGCGCCGGGCCAGGCTGCGCAGGAAATCCACCCAAAACGGCTCGGCCTCGCTGTGTCCCACAGTCATTCCAAGCACTTCGCGCCGGCCATCGGTGTTGACCCCGACGGCGACGATCACCGCCACCGAGACGATGTGATGGTCGCGCCGGGCTTTGACGTAGGTGGCGTCGAGCCAGATATACGGCCATTCGCCCTCGATCGGCCGGGTCAGGAAGGTCTGCACCCGCTCGTCGATCTCGCCGCACAGGCGTGAGACCTGGCTCTTGCTGATCCCCTCCATCCCCATCGCCTTGACCAGGTCGTCCACAGAGCGGGTGGAAATGCCTTGGACGTAAGCCTCCTGGATGACGGCGGTCAGCGCCTTCTCGGCCATCCGGCGAGGTTCGAGGAAGGCCGGGAAGTAACTGCCACGCCTCAGTTTGGGGATGCGGAGCTCGACGGTGCCGGCGCGGGTCTCCCAGTCACGGTCACGGTAGCCATTGCGCTGATTGCGCCGGGTCTCGCTGCGCTCGCCGTGGCCAGCCCCGCACAGTTCGCTCGTCTCGAGCTGCATCAGGCGTTCGGCGGCAAAGCCGATCATTTCGCGCAAGAATGTCGCATCGGAGCCCTTCTCCAGAAGCGCGCGAAGGGCGATCTTGTCGTCGGTCATCGTCGTGGTCCTTGGGTGAGAGTTGCGTGTCGCAACCCAACCCTACCCACGGCCATCGCGATGGCCACTGACTGGCCTGCCTACGCCAGACTCGTGGCGGTCGCTCCGGCAGGCCAGTCAGTCGCCTCCTACACCACGACCGGGGACACGACCGTCGCGTTTCGCGACAATGCCTTACCAACTGAACCCGCAGCGCTGTCCCAGGAGGCGTGTAACCCGCCTGACACACTGACAAGGCACGACATTTCAGCAAAGTTAGGCTCAGTCGCAATTTTTGTGGTCCGTAAACGTCACCTTAACAGCATACGCGATGGTATGAACACGCCGGCCCTATTTGGCGCATCGACCGACCGTCCCAGGCAGCATGTCCGACACTGACGTTCTTCCGAGTTTCCGTGCCGGCGATAACGCGGCGCCATTCCCGGTCCGCCGGGGGTTTGCCGCGCGCGTTGCGTCGGCCTGGCCCGCCATGGTTGTCCTGGTGGTTGCCGCGCTGTTGCGCCTGCATGACGTCGCGGCCGATCGGTTCTGGAAAAACGAACTTTTCTCGCTCACCTGGGTCCGCCATCCGTTTGCCTGGCTGGTCGGCGAGGGGATGCGCATCGAGACCAATCCGCCGCTCTATTATATCGTGTTGAAGGGCTGGGTCGCGGTGTTCGGCACCGGCGAGGCGGCGGCGCGCATGCCCTCCGTGCTGGCCGGGGTGATCGCGGTTGGGCTCACCATCAAGCTGGGCCGCGAACTCGGCAATCCGCGCGCGGGACTGCTGGGCGGGCTGCTCCTGGCGGTCACGCCGGTGCAGATCGTCTACAGCCACGAGGCGCGCGCCTATGGGCTGCTGCCGATGTTCGCGGTGATGGCGATGATCGGCGCCAATCGGCTGCTGCGGGCGGCGAATGCGGCAACACCCGCTTCCGCTACCCCGCCCGTCTCGGCCGCCGTCTGGTTCGGCCTCGGCGCCGCGGGGTTGTTGCACACGCACGCCACGGGCGCTTTCGCGGTTGCAGCGCTCGGGTTGGTGATGCTGCTCGCGCTGTGGGACACGCCGCATCCGGGGCCCGCCTTGCGCCGCCTCGTCGTGGCCTCCCTGGTGGCGGGCATGGTGGCGGCGCCGGTGCTGCTGGCGCTCGCCCGGCAATCCAACTCCGACAACATATACTGGATGCCGAAATTCGGCCTCGACACCCCCGTGCTGCTCAACCGCTATTTGTTGATCGGCCCGATGGTGCGCACCGAGTTCGGTGAACTGGCGGCGCACTACCAGTTGCTGGCCGAAATGGCGCTCGGCACGCTCACCGCCGCGCTGCTGATCGGCCTGGCGTTGCGCCGCCTGCGCGATGGGGCGGAGCGGGCGCTGCTGCTGTTCTTTCCGCTGCTGTTTGTGTTGCTGCTGGCCGGCGTCAGCCTGGTGCGGCCGATCCTGATCCCGCGCGTGGCGCTATGGGTTTCGGCGCCGATCTGCCTCACCGCCGCGGTGCTGCTGACCGGCGGGCTGGGCCGCCTGCCGCGCATTCTGGTCGGCGGCCTGCTCGGGGCCTGTTTCGCGGTTGGGCTGTGGAACAACGCCCTGGCCCCGGCGCAGCACAAGCCGGACTGGACGGCGCTGCTGCGTGACAATCCGATCGACCAGGCCGCCGGGCCCACGCTGGTGGGCGGCCCGCATGCCGGCCCGCTCGGCGTGGCGTTCTATGCCCAGGGCCCCATCCGCCGCCCGCTGCTGCAATGGCTCGCCGATCCCTCGTTGCCCGTCACCGTGGCGGACCGGCTGGAGCGGGAAACCGCCGGTGCCACCACCATCGATACCGCCGGCCTCGCATCTCTCATTGCGGCGGGTGGGGGCGTTGTGCTCTTTCTTGATGACGATGACGAAATTCTGATCGATCGGCATCTTGCCGCCGCGCCGTGGTTCGTCCAGGCACGTCGTTCCGTTTATCCTGGGCTGATTGTGTTCACATGGTAAATCTTCTCCAGTCATTCCGACGCCTGCGCCAACGCATCGCCAGCCGGCGCGGCAACGTGGCGATGCTGGCCGCCCTGCTGATCCCGGCGATGACCGGCGCGACGGGGCTTGGCATCGAGGTGAGTTACTGGAGCCTGCAGCAAATCGAGTTGCAGCACATCGCGGATGCGGCTTCGCTGGCCGCGATGACCTCCTACAACGGTGGTTCCACCGCGCAGGTGGCGGCCAATGCGGCGGCCGATATCGCCGAGTTGAACAGCATCCCAGGCGCCGCCACCCGCACCTGGGATAGTGGTACAAATACACTCACTGACAACCTGATCACCGTCAAACGCGTTACCGGCATTCGTAACGCGTCCAACTATGCTTTCCAGACGTCCATCACCCAGAGCGTGCCGTTGGTTATTGCCCAGTTGGTGACCAATCTCACCAGTGTCACCGTTGCCGCCGTGGGATATGCGGAAACGCTTTCCAGTTCGGTCAGCGGATGCCTGTTGCTGACCGGAAACAGCGGCACGACACTTTCCATGCAAAATGGGGCATCGGTGAACGAGAGCGGGTGCGCCACCCAGACCAACGGCAGTGTCAGCATCACCGGCGGCGCCAACTTGACCACCGGCGGGTTGTCGGCCGCGGGTAGTATCACGATCTCCAATGGCGCCTCTATTACCGGCACATATAAGGCCAACGCTGGCACCGTGACCGATCCATATGCGTCTGATACCGCGACCCAGAACGCGCTTACCGCGGCGGCAAGCGCGAGTGGATCGGCAATCAATTATGGCGGCGCGTCGGTTGTGACTATATCGCCGGGCTCGTACTCTTCGATGACCCTGTCCAACGGTGCCAAGCTGACGCTGAATCCCGGGCTTTATTTGATCCATGGCCAGATCAATCTCTCCGGTGGCGCTACGTTGACCGGCACCGGCGTGACGCTGGTTTTCACTGACCAGATGAGTGTGTCCAACGGCGTGGTGGTGACGCTGTCCGCGCCGCTTGCGGGGGCAGCCGCCGGCGTGCCAGGTGTCGCAATCTTGAGTTCATCCAGCCAGGATATCGCCCTGAACGGTGGTGCATCGTTCAACATGACCGGCGTTTTGTATTACCCGAACGGCCACATCGAGGCTGACAACGGCTTCGGTACCAGTGGGGCGACGTGTAGCATCGTTGTCGCCAAGACCATCACCATCAATGGTGGCGCCAAATTCGCCAATAATTGCACCAGTTCATCCGGTGTAAAGGATCTGCCGGTTCCGGTCGGCGCCTCTGTGGTGTCGCTGGTTAAATGAAATACCTGTCCGCTCATCTGCGCCGCCTGTTCGGCCCGCGCGAGACTCGGGGCAATGCTATTCTTGAGTTCGCGTTCGTGTTTCCGGTGCTGCTGGCGCTGATCGGCGGCGTCGCGGATTTCGGCCTCTATATCTGGACCCGGGCGCGGTTGCTTGATGCGATTTCCTACGGCGCACAGTACGCTTTCCTGGTCGGCACCGCCACCGGCGCCAATGGCAACATCCAATCCGCCGTCCAGAAGGTTGCCAACTCGTCGTTCAGCGGCACCACCGTCACGGTGACGGGGCCGGCGTGCTACTGCATCAGCGGCAGCAATCCGGCGACCATGGCCACCCAGAGTTGCGCGGTGAAATGCGGCGGCGTCGCGCTGCCCGGCACCTATGTCATCATCCAGGCGAGCTATACCTATTCGCCGATTTTCCCGGTTCTCAGCACCTACCTGAACACCACGATGTACGAGAACATCACGCTGAGGGTAAAATGACCCTCCGCCACCTGCTGCGCCGCCTGCTGCGAGACCGGCGCGGCGCGCATGCGTTCGAGTTCGTTATCATCTCCATCATCTTCTTTCCCGTCAGCTTCGGCATCCTTGAAGTCGGCATGCTGCTCTGGACGCAGAATGCGATGCAGAACGCCGCCACCATGGCCGCCCGTTGCGGCGCCATCGGCAGTGCGGACTGTCCGGACGTGGCGGCTTATGCCGCGAATTCGGTAGGGCAATGGGTGGTGCCGGACAACATCGCCAAATCCGATGTTACCGTGACCACGGGCGCTTCGTGTAACGGCGCGCCCGGCAAGGCCACCATCGTGATCATCGCGCACCGCTTCTGGGGTTCGTTCACATTGCCGGACCCATTCTCCGCGCCGCTGATCACTGTGAGTTCGTGCTTCCCGTCGGCGGCAAGCTGAAGCGAGCCTCCGGAAAGGGCTTCACGCACCGCGCCGCATCTGCGACTTTGCCGTCAAAGACAGGGAGGCGGCGAGGCATGGAGTCCAAGGCGACGGCGGGCAATTCGGTGCGACATGGGCGGCTGGCCGCCTGGGCGTGGTCCGCGCTGCTGCTCGCCATCCTGGCCTTCCTGGTGATCTATCCGGTGATGATGCTGCTGCTCGGCACCCTCACCGACAGCAACCCGGTGACCGACGGCTATGCCGCGATGCATTTGTCGCTCGGCAATTTCTTCACCGTGCTGACCAACCCCAATGTGCATGAAATCCTCGGCAACTCGCTGCTGGCCTGCGCCGGCGGCACGGTGTTCGCGGTGCTGATCGGGCTGTTTTTCGCCTGGATCGTGGTGCGCACTAACACGCCGTGGAAGGGCCTGATCGCCGCCACCGGCATGCTGCCGCTGTTCGTGCCGCCGCTGGTGGCGGGGGTGGCGTGGTCCATCCTAGGTTCGCCGAAAACCGGGCTGATCAACACCTTCCTGGCGAAGGCGGGGATCGACTGGCGGATCAACCTGTATTCCATGCCGGGCATCATCTTCGTGTTCGGCATGTACTACGCGCCCTACGTCTACATGTTCACCGCCTCGGCGCTGCGCAACATGGACCCCTCGCTGGAGGAGGCCGCCGAGATATCGGGCGCCGGGCCGGTGCGCACACTGTTCACCGTCACCTTCCCACTCATCCTGCCGGCCATCATCTCGGGCATGCTGCTGAGTTTCGTGGTGATGCTGGGCATCTACGGCATCCCGGCCGTGCTGGGGGCGCCGGCCAATATCTCGGTGCTGACCACCTATATTTTCGCCCTCACGTCCTGGGCGCCGCCGCGCTATTCCACCGCGGCCGCCGTGGCGATGATCCTGATGGTGGTGACCGGCATCCTGGTCTACCTCCAGCAGAAGGTGATCTCGGGGCGCAGCTTCACCACGGTTGCCGGCAAGGCGTTCCGCCCGCGCGCGCTGAACCTTGGTCCGTGGCGCTTCCTGACGCTGGGCCTCGCGATCGTCTACCTCATCATCGTGGTGGTGCTGCCGACGCTGGCGCTGCTGGTGGCGGCGTTCCGCAAGTTCCTGTTCATCCGGGACATCCCCTCGCTGTTTGACGCCAAGCAATACAGCCTGCTGCATTTCGATCGGCTGTTCTCCAACCCCGCCACGCTGACCTCCATCATCAACACCATGAAGGTGGGCGTGATCACCGCGATGATCGGCGGCGTGCTGGCGTTTGCCATCGGCTACACCACGGTGCGCAGCAACGCGCCGGGGCGCCGGGTGATCGACATGATCGCCACTGTGCCGGTGGCCATCCCCGGGCTGGTGATCGGCGTGGCGTATCTGTGGGCCTGGATCGGGCTGCCTGGCGGGTTCTACGGCACCATCTGGATTTTGGCGCTGGCGTTCGTGGCCCGCTTCCTGCCCGATACGGTGAAGGCGCTCAGCACCTCCCTCATGCAGATCCACCGCGAGTTGGAGGAAGCCGCGTGGATTTGCGGGCGCGGCACGCTGTCCACCATCGCCACCATCATGTTGCCGCTCGCCCGCCCCGGGGTGATCGCGGCGATGACGCTGCTGTTCGTGCTTGCCATCCGCGAACTCGGCTCCTCGCTGTTCCTCTATTCGAGCAGCACCATGGTGATGGCGGTGCAACTGCTCGGCTATTACGAGGGCGGCAATGTCAGCGTGACCGCCGCGTTCAGCCTGGTGCAGATGGTTATCCTGGGCGTGCTCATCGGCATCACCAATCGCCTTTCCCGCGGCGCCACCGGCGGCGTTGGCCGCGCCGGTTAAGAAATATACGGAGGAACCACCATGAAACTCACTCGACGCACTTTGTTCGCCGCCACTCTCGCGGCCCCCGCCATCCTCACCCGCCGCGCCATGGCGGCCCCCTTCACACCCTCGGCCGATCTGGTCGCGGCGGCGAAGAAGGAGGGCAAGATGGTCTACTACACCGCCTCCTTCACCGAGGTGGAGCAGGAGGTGATCAATGCCTTCAACAAGCGCTTCCCGTTCGTCAGCATCTCCATGGTGCGCGCGTCGGGCGGGCAGTTGATCACCCGCATCAAGACCGAGGCCGCGGCGGGCAAGCTGAGCGCCGATGTGATCGACCATTCCGATCGCGGCCTGATGAAGGGCATCGAGGATTTGTTCCAGGACTACGCGCCGCCCAACGCGAAGGACTACCTGGAATCCTCCATCGTTTCGCCGAAGCTGTGGCCGCGGCTGACGCCGGCGTGGTCGATCGCCTACAACTCCGAACTGGTGAAGAAGCCGCCGCAGTCCTGGCAGGACCTGTGCAAGCCGGAATACGGCAACAAGCAGATCGGCACCGTGATCGCGGCCTCGGGCGGTACCACCTGGACGCGCATCATGTTCGAGCGTCAGGTGCTGGGCGAGGACTACTGGGCCCGCCAGGCCGCTACCAAGCCGCAGCTTTATCCCTCGGGCGCGCCGCTGGCCGACGCGCTGGTGCGTGGCGAGGCGGTCATCGCGCCGCTCATCTTCAACGCCATCTACCCGAAAAAGCGTGATGGTGCGCCGGTGGAGATCTTCTTCCCGCCCGAGGGCGTGCCGGCTGTGCCCTACGCGACCGGCATTCCGAAAACCGCCGCCAACCCCAACGCCGCCCGCCTGTTCCTCGACTGGGCGCTGTCCGAGGAGGGCCAGGCGTTCACCATCAAGGATCAGGGCAACCTCACCGCATTGAAGGTGCCGCCATTCCTGCCGGAAGGGTTCGATCCGAAGGTGGCCAAGGTGTGGGTGCCGAAATACGAGGACTTCCGCGACCTGCACGACAAGTGGATCGAGGAATGGAACACCGTGTTCGGGTACAGGCAGTAATCATCTAGATGTCCGCCAATCTCGCAATCGCCAATCTTCGCAAGGTATTCGCCACCGGAAAGCCGGCGGTGGACGATGTGTCGTTCACCGTGGAGGCGGGGGAGATCGTTGTTCTCCTCGGCCCGTCCGGCTGCGGCAAGACCACCACGCTGCGCTGCGTCGCCGGGCTGGAACACCCCACCGACGGGACGATCCATATCGGCGACACGCTGGTTTCCGCCCCGGCGCGCGGCCTGCTGGTGCCGCCGCGGGCCCGCAATGTGGGCATGGTGTTCCAGTCCTACGCCGTGTGGCCGCACATGACGGTGCGGCAGAACGTCGCCTATCCGCTGAAGGGACGCGGCCTGACCAGCGACGAGGCCGCCCGCAAGGTGGATGGTGCGCTGGATCTGGTGGACCTGGCGCAATACGCCGATCGCCCGGTGGTGCAGCTATCCGGCGGGCAGATGCAGCGCGTGGCGCTGGCGCGCTCGATGGTCTACGAGCCGCGCCTGCTGCTGCTCGACGAGCCGCTGTCCAACCTGGACGCCCAGTTGCGCCTGCGTCTGCGTGATGATTTGCGCCGGATCATCAAGGCGGCCGGGCTCACCGCGCTCTATGTCACCCACGACCAGCTTGAGGCGGTGGTGCTGGGGGACCGGATCGGCGTGATGCAGAACGGCAAGCTGTTGCAGATGGCGACGCCGGAGCAGGTGTACAACCGTCCTGCCGACCTGTTCGTCGCCAGCTTCACCGGTGCGTCCAACTTCATGGCGGGCAAGGTGAAGGCGCGCGACGGCGAGTGGGGCACCGTGGAACTCGCGGGCGGCCACACCATCACCGCCTGGTTCGCCACCGGGCTGGCTGCCGGGGATGCGGTGACGATTGCCATCCGGCCGGAGAACATCCGGCTCGAAGCCGCCGAGGCGCAGAACCGCTATACCGTCGATGTGGTGAGCCAGCGCTTCCAGGGCGTGCAGACCGCCTACGAGCTGCAACTCGGCAGCACCACCATCGAGGCGCTCGCCACCGGCACCACCATGCGCCACCCGGCCGGCAGCAGCGTGACGATCAATATCCCGCCGGAGATTTGCTGGGCCTACCCGGCGGCCTGATCCGCGACGAAGGCCGCGATGCCTGACAATTCGCGGTCCCGTTGCGGGTAGCCGATCAACTGCACCCCGAGCGGCATTCCATCCACCGCCAGCAACGGCAGCGAAACCGCCGGAGTGCGCAGCGCCGAGGCGGGCAGGTTGAAGATCGCGTTGCCGGTGGAGGCGATGCCGAGCGGGGCCGGACCGGGTGCTGCGAGCGTGATGCAGGCGTCGGCTTCGTCGGCGAGGGCTATCAGTAGCGCGCGCATTTCGTCGCGCCGGTGCAGCAGGATGCGGTAGGCCTCCGCCGTCATTGAGCGTCCGGCGGCAATTTCGCCGTGCAGCTTGGGGCTGATCTGGTCGCCGCGCCGGTGGTCGAGTTCGGCCAGCGGCCACAATTTTTCCCAGTTGTTGATTGCCTGGGACACCGGCCCGGCCTCGGCCTGTGCTGCCTCCAGCAGTTCCACCCGTGCCGAAGTGCGTCGGTTCAGCAGGCGGATGCCGGCTGCCGAAACCCGCGCAAGAAACACCTCGAACGCCGCGATGGCTGCCGGATCGGCCACCGCCCACCCGGCCGTTTCCAGCACCACCAGCGCATCCGGCCGCCGTGCCGGTGCCGGCACGGGGCCGCCGGTGAAGGGCGCGAACCCCGGATCGCCGCCGACCATGGCGGCGATGGCGTGGCACACCGCCCAGCCATCGGCCAAATTCGCCGACAATGTGCCGAGGCAGTTCTGGCTGAACTGGTCGCTGATGCCGCCCCGGTTCAGCGCGCCGAATGTCGGCTTGAACCCCACCACGCCGCAGAAACTCGCCGGGCGCAGGATGGAGCCGCCCACCTGGCTCCCCAGCGCCACCGGCACCATCCCGGCCGCCACCGCCGCTGCCGAGCCGCTCGATGAACCGCCGGGCGTGCGCGTCAGGTCATGCGGATTGCGCGTCGGGCCCGGGAAGGCATCGGCGAACTCGGTGGTGACTGCCTTGCCGATGATCACCGCGCCGGCGCGGCGCAAGCCATAGGCCGCGGCGGAATCCCGCCTGCCGTGCCGCCCGGCGAAGATCGGCGAGCCGAAGCCGGTGGGGAAATCGGCGGTTTCGATGATGTCTTTCAAGGCCACCGGCATCCCGTCGATGGCCGACAGCGGTGCGCCCTGGCGATACCGCGCGGCGGACGCATCGGCCGCGCGTCGTGCGGCAGGCGCATCCAAAGCGGCGAAGGCGCGCACCTCGGATTCGCGGGCGTCGATGCGTTCCAGGTAGGTTTCCAGCAGGTCGCGCGGCGAATATGTCCCGGCGATGAAGCGTTCTCGGTGGGTGGCAAACGAGGTCATCGGCTGCTCCTCAGGTCAGTGGCGATACGCACGCCGTGCCATGGGCGGGGGCGATGTCCCGCCACGGGATATCGGAAGCCGTGCAGGTGGGCGTCGCCGCCGGGCAGCGTGGCTGGAAGGCGCACCCCAGCGCCACCGCATCGCGCAAGCCCGTTTCGCGGTCCCAGTGCCAGGCGGGTTTCAACGCTTCCTCCTCGGCCGAAATAACCGGCAGGGAGGATAGCAGCATGGCTGTGTAATGGTGCGCGGGCTGCGTGAACAACGCGGCCGTCGGCGCGGCCTCGACACATTTGCCGCGATACAGCACCACCACGGAAGTCGCGATATTACGCACCACCGCGAGATCATGGGTGATGAACAAATAGGTCAGCCCGAGATCGCGCTGCAAGCCGGCCAGCAATTGCAGGATGCGGGCCTGGACGGAGACATCGAGCGCCGAGGTTGGTTCGTCCAACACCAGGAAATCCGGCTCCGCCGCGAGCGCCCGCGCCAGTGCCACCCGCTGCCGTTGCCCGCCGGAGAGGGCCGCCGGCATCCGGTCGGCGAACTCGCCTGGCAGGCCCACCATCTCCAGCAATTCCAGCACCCGCGCGCGCCGGGCGGCACCGCGTCGCAGGTCGTGCACATCGAGCGGCAGGGCGATGCTGTCGGCCACGCTGCGGCGCGGGTTCAGCGCCGACATCGGGTTCTGCTGCACCACCTGGATGCGCCGGCGCAACGCGAGCGGGCGGTGGCGCGGCACGGGCTGGCCGTCAAACACCATGGTGCCCACATCCGCGGTCTCGGCCCCGATCAGAATACGCCCGAGGGTGGTCTTGCCCGAGCCGGACTCGCCTACCACCGCGATGCAGGCGCCCCGCGCGCATTCCAGGTCGACACCGCCGAGCGCCACTGTTGCGCCGTAGCGCTTGCCCAGCCCCCGGATCGACAGCAACGCGCTCATGCCGCGCGTCCGCAGGCAACCTGGTGGCCTGGCCCGACTTCGAGCAGCGGCTGGTCCACCGCGCAGGCGTCAATGGCACGCGGGCAGCGTGGCCGGAAGCGGCAGCCCGAGGGCGGGGACAGGTAGTCCGGCACGCTGCCGTCGATCCCCTCCGGCAATCCCGCCCCGGTCAATCGCGGCACCGCGCGCAGTAGCGCCTGGGTGTAGGGATGGGCGGGGCGGGCGAAGATATCGTCGACGCCGCCCTGCTCGACAATGCTGCCGCCATACATCACGCAAATCCTGGCGGCGAAGCGGCGGACCACGCCGAGGTTGTGGGTGATCAGGATCACCGCCGCGCCGCGCTCGGCGGTGAGGCGGTGCATCAGGCGCAGCGTCTGCTCCTGCACGGTCACATCGAGCGCGGTGCCTGGCTCGTCGGCCACGATGAGTTCGGGCCGGTTCACCAGCGCCATCGCGATCAGCACCCGCTGCGCCAGCCCGCCGCTGAGTTGGAACGGATAGGCCGCCAGCACCCGCGCCGGATCGGGGATCGCCACTGCCTCCAGCATAGCCAGTGCCTGGCCATCGGCCTCGGCCCGCGTCACGCCCTGGCCGCGGCGGATCACGGTGCGCAACTGGTCGCCGATGGTGAACACCGGGTTCAGCGCGGTGGACGGGTCCTGGAAAATCATTGCGATCCGCCGGCCGCGCACGCCGCGCCAGGCCGCCGGGGCTAGGCCGAGCAGGTCAGTCCCGTTGAACCGCGCCACGCCGCTGATGTCGATGCGCTTGCGGTCGAGCAGCCCGAGCAGCACCCGCGCGGTCAAGGACTTGCCGCAGCCGGACTCGCCCACGATGGCCAGTCGCTCGCCGGCCTGCACGGCGAAGCTGACGCCCTTGAGGATGTGATGCACTCCCTCGAACCGACGCACGCGCAGATGCACATCCTCCACCGACAGCATGGCATCGCTCATCGCTCGGCCTCCAGCAGGTCCCGGATGCCATCGCCGAGCAGGTTGGTGCCGAGGATCACCAGCAGGATCGCCACGCCGGGGCACACCGCCAGCCACCACAGATCGGGCAGATAGCCGGCGCCCTCGGCCACCATGGAGCCGAGGTCCGGCGTGGGCGGCTGCACGCCGAGGCCGAGGAAGCTTAGGGACGATGCGATAAGGATCACAAAGCCTACGTCGAGCGTCATCTTGGTGAGGATGGAGGGCATGGCGTTGGGCAGGATTTCGCGCAGCAGCACGTGCCACGTGGAGGCGCCGATCACCTCGGCGGCGGTCACGTAGCCCTCCTGGCGCAACGATCGCGCGATGGAGAAGGCGAGGCGGGCGTACCACGGCCACCACATCAGCGACACCGCCATCATCCCGTAGATCAGGCTCGGCGGCAGCAGCCCCATGATGGCCATCGCCAGCACCAACGGCGGCACGGCGAGGAATACATCGGTGATGCGCATCAGCACCGCCTCGGTCATCCCGCCCGCATACCCGGCCGCGAGCCCCACCGCGACGCCCACCGGCACCGTCAGCGCCAGCACCACCACGGCCATGAACAGCGACAGCCGGTAGCCGTAGATGATGCGGGTGAACAGGTCTCGCCCGACCAGATCGGTACCCAGCAGATTGCGGCCATCCGGTGGATGGTTGGCGTTGAGGATATCGAGCGCGCCACCGGCATGGCCGGGGAAGGGGGTGATGAGCGGGGCAAACAGCGCGGCCAGCACGATGACGCCGACGATCGCCAGGCCCACCACCGAGCCCGCGTTGCGCGAGAAGCGGTACCAGGCTCGCCGCAATGCGGTCTTGAACTCACCCACGCCGCGCGCCCAGCCGGATGCGCGGATCGACGAACGCCACGGCCAGGTCCACCGCCACATTCGCGGCCAGAAACGCCGCCGCGATCACCAGCACGCAGCCGACGATGCCGTTGAGGTCCTTCTGCAATATCGCCTGCACCCCGAACTGCGCGATGCCGGGATAGCCGAACACTGCCTCCACCAGGAACGCGTTGCCGAGCAGGGCGGCGATCTGCAATCCGAACAGCGTCAAGGTCGGGATCAGCGCCGGGCGCAGTGCGTATTTCAGTGCCATCGAGGCCTCGCTGAAGGCGAAGGCGCGGGCGAGTTCGATGTGGGCGCTGTCATACACCTCTACCATGTTGGCCCGCGTCATCCGCGCGATCTGCGCGATACCGGAGAGCGACAATGCCAGCGCGGGGAGACAGATATGGCGCAACCCGTCGCCCAGCACCGCCCATTGGCCGGCGATGACGCAATCGACCAGCAGCAGGCCGGTGACGGACGGCGGGGCGTGCATCGCCTCGGACAGGCGGCCGGCGATGGGGAAGATCTGCAAGGTGTAGGCAAACCCCAGCATCAGCAGGATGGCCCAAACGAAGCTTGGCGCCGCCGCGCCCAGCAGCGAAATCAGCCGGGTGATGTTGTCGATCGCGCCATCGCGCCAGCGCGCCGCGACGATCCCCATCGGCACGCCAATCAGCGCCGTCAGTACCGCCGCGGCGAGGATCAGTTCCACCGTGACGGGCAGGGTGCGCCTTATCGTCTCCATCACCGGGCGGTGGTTGTAGAGCGATATCCCGAGATCGCCGCGCAGCGCGCCGCCGACGAAGCGCACGTATTGCTCCGCCAGCGGCCGGTCGAGCCACAATTCGTGCCGCATCGCCTCCACCTGCTCGCGCTCGGCGTTCGGCCCCAGCGCGATGCGCGCCGGATCGCCCGGGATCACCCGGGCGAGGCAGAAAATCAGCACCGAGACGCCGGCCAACACGAACAGGCTGGCGACCAGCCGCCGCGCCAGGAAGCGCCAGACCGACACGCTGCTACTTCATCAGCATCTGGCGGAACATGAAGTTGGCAGCGTTCACGTGGCGCATCTTCGCCGGGTCCTGCAAGGCGGGGATGTCCACCGTGTCGCGCGCCACGAACAGCGCCACGTTCTGGAAGCCGTAGATGGTGGGCTGCAGGTCGATGATTTTCTGCCGCACGTCATTGTAGATCGTCGCGCGGGCCGCTGGGTCCACGGTGTTGCGGCCCTTGTCGAGCAGGGCGTCAACCTCGGGGTTGAGCAGCCACGATGTTGCCTGCCAGGTGCCGGCCACCTGGGAGTGATACATGTTGTAGATCACCGCATCCGGATCGGGCGTGATGGAGTTCACGTAGATCTGGCTGAAATGCGGGGTGGTTTCCGCTTTCGAGGCGCGATCGGTGTAGAGTGGGTAGGGCAGGCGCACCACGTCGGACGGGTAGCCCAGGGCGGCGAAGCTCTGCTGCATGATGAGGCCGAAGCGCTCCTCGATGGCCACCACGGCGATCCAGCTGATTTCGAGCTTGCTGTCGGCCGCCTTGTATTTGCACTGGGCCTGTTCGGCACGCGCCTTGTCCATGTCCTGCGCGAACACTGGCGCGTTGGGATCGGCCCCCATGGCGCCATCGGGCAGCGGCCCGCGTGATGGCTTGCCGGCCACCGTGGTCTTGTTGATGGTCAGCAGGCTGAGGGCCGCGTTGTAGTCGAACGCATAGGCCAGCGCGCGACGGCAATGCACGTCATCGAGCGGGGCCTTCTTGGTGTTCATCTGGATGTAGAACTGGCCGAGCCCGTACTCGTTCACCAGGCGCATGCCGGGCTGGGAGGACAGCGCGCGCTTTACCTCGGGGGCCATCCACTGGCTCGCGATATCCAGTTCGCCGCGGCTGATCATGGCGCGGATGGTTGCCGCATCCAGGCCGTAGCGCAGGCGCACCACATCAGGCGCCGCATCGGGCACGCCCAGCACGTAGTCCTTGTTCTTCACCATCACCGACAATTCCTGCGGGTTATGGCTCTCGATGCGATAGGCGCCGCTGCCGGCGTCATGCGCCATCAGCCATTCTTGCCCGTAATCGCCGAAGGCGCCGTACTGGCCGTCCTTCTTGTTGGCCATCACCAGCTTGGAATCCAGGATCGGCAGCCGCGCCATATTGGCGAGGAACGGCGCGAACGGGGATTTCAGGGTGAAGCGCACCGTCCGTGCATCCACCGCCTCGGCGGTCTCGACGCGATTGCGGAACAGGAACGAGAACCCGGTCCCCATCGTCGCCATGCGGTTGAGGCTGAAGATCACGTCATCCGCGGTCACCCGGTTGCCGCTGTGGAACTTCGCGTCCGGGCGCAGCTTGAAGGTGTAGACCTGTCCCTCGACGGTCCAGCTTTCGGCCAGCAGCGGCTCGATCTGTGCCGTGCCGGCGCCGGGGAGCACCAGGGCGTCATACACGTTGAAGGCGAGCATGCCGTCCGAGTATTTCGATACGCGGGCCGGGTCCAGCTCGCCCGGGGCGGTTTCCTCGGTGCGCAGCACGGTTTCGGCCCGTGCCGGTGCGGTGGCGATGCCGGCGGCGATGAGGCCGGCCAGGGTAATGTGGAACAATCCGCGCATGGGGCTCTCCGCCTACCAGGTCTTGATGATATCGAGCAGCGCCGGCACCGCGAGGCCGGCGAACACGCTCAGCATCGGGATGTCGGCCTCGTCGTAATAGCCGGTCTCATGCAGCAGGTTCAGCATGCCGATGGTCTGGCCGTTCCAGCGCACTGGCACGTTGATGGAGCTTTCGCAGCCCAGGGTGCGGATCAGTTCATGATCGAAGAATGCGGCGCTCAGCTCGGCGTAATCGTGGTTGATGCGGCATTTGCCGGCGATGATCACATCGCGCATCGAGGGGCTGTCCGGCACGATGGGCTTGCTGCCGCCCACCTTGTAGGCGTCGGGCATGTTGGAGTAGTAGCGCTGGTTCTCCATGCGGTCCCAGTTGACGGCCAGAACGGTGAACAGCTTGTGGCCGATGGCGCCGTTCAGCGCGGTGTCGATGGCAGCCAGGCTCGCGCCGGGCTGGCCGGGCAGCGCCATGGCGGCGGCCACCGCGCGGTAATGCGGCGCCGGATCGGGCCTGGTGGCAGGCGTGCTGTTCATGTTGCTTTTCCCCAACCGCCGCCACGGGCGGTGATGATCCTGACGATGTCGCCGGCCTCCAGGCGCAGCCCGGAGACGAAGGCGTAGCTTTCATGGCGGCCGGCGTGATGGTCAACCTCAATCCGGTTGGTCGTGCCGGCCTCGCCGCCCGCCGAGCCCCAGACCGGGGCCTTGTTGCGGGTGTAGCCGGCGGACAGCGAGGTTTCGCTGCCGCCGATGGCGTACTCGATCAGCATGCCGGGGCCGCCCTTGTGCAGCCCGTCGCCGCCGGCTTCGTCGCTCAGGGCGTAGCGCTGGAAGGTGAAGCCGTAGCGGGCCTCGGCGATTTCCACCGGGCAGTTGAAGGTCTCGCCGTGGTTGGAGGAATACATCGCGGAGTTGCCGTCCCGCGTGGCGGTGGCGCCCCAGCCGCCCATCTGCGGCTCCACCATGGTGTAGCGCCGCCCGGTTTGCGGGTGCCGCCCGGCGATCACTGTGCCGCAGATCGAGGCGAAGTGTCCGGCGGGGAACATCTCGGGGGCCGCCTGCGCCAGGCGGTGCCACAGCATGTCGGCGAGGCGGATGCGGATTTCCGAGTAGTAGCCGTGCGGTGCTGGCTCGATGGTGTCGAATATCGAGCCGGGCCGGGTGAGGAAGCGCAGCGGGCGGTAGGAGCCGGCGTTGCAGACCGTGTCCGGCGAGGTTGCCATCTTGAAGATCAACTGGGCGGCGACCAGCGCGCCATCGCGGCTGGTGTTGAAAGGCAGCGCCCGCTGGTCCGGCGCGTCCCGCACATCCACGGTGAAGCTGTCATCGGTGATTTCGATGATGGCGCGCCAAACCGTGCCGTCATCCATCGCTTCCTCGAGCGGGAACCGGCCCTTCGGCAGCTTCGCCAGCCCGGCGCGGGCGTGGCGCTCGGCGTAGTCGAAATAATCCGCGATGGCGGCGGCAAAATCGTCCTGCCCGTAGGATGCCACCAGCCGCACGATGCGCTCGTTGCCCTTGCGCAGGCTGGCGATGGCGGACCACAGGTCTCCGCGCAGGAAGTCCGGCAGGCGGGAATTGGCCGCCAGGATCGCCAGCACCGCCTCGTTGGCGACGCCGGCATCGATCAGCTTGATCGCCGGCAGCCGCAGCCCCTCGGCGTAGATATCGCGCGCATCCACCGCCATCGAACCCGGCACCGAACCGCCCACGTCACTCCAATGGCCGATATTGGCCACCCAGGCGACCAGCCGGCCGTCCGCGAACACTGGCATTGCCAGCACGGCGTCATTCAGATGCGTCACGCCGCCGTAGTAGGGATCGTTGGTGATGTAGATGTCGCCCGGGCGGATGCTCTCCTTCGGCAACAGGCGCAGCAGATGCTGCACGCATTTGTCGAGCACGCCGACGAAGCCAGGGATGCCGGCGCCGGAACTCACCATGTTGCCGTCGGGATCGGTGATCCCGGTGCCGACGTCCAGCACCTCGTAGATGATCGGGCTCATCGCGGTGCGCTTGAACACCACGAACATCTCGTCCGCGATGGCGCTCAGGGCCTGCTGGATCACATCCAGCGTGAACGGATCGCGGCTCATTGCGGCACCTCGATGTGGGTGTTGCCGAAGCGGTCGATGTGCACGTGCTGGCCGGCGTGGACCACGATGGTGGTGCCGCTGTCCTCGATGATGGCCGGTCCGTCGAATGCCATGCCGGGTTCCAGCAGCGCCGCGTCATAGATGTCCGCGTCGTGCACGCCGTCCTGGGCGTAGTCCACCGTGCGGCGGCCCTTGCGCGCGGCGGACAGGGTGGCGCCGGTGACCTCCAGGGGCAGGAAGTCGAGCTTGCCGATTTCGGCCTGGGCCACCAGATGCAGCCCGACGATTTCTACCGGTGCGGCCAGCCGGTAGGTGTATTCGCGCTCGTAGGCGGTGTGGAAATCGGCCACCAGTGCTGCGAGGGCGGCTGCATCGATGGCACCGGCGCCGAGCGGCACCTCCACGGTGTGCTCCTGGTTCTGATAGCGGCATTTCACCAGGCGCTGCATCGCCACCCGTTCCGGCGCGATGGCCTCGGCGGCGAACTGTGCCGTGGCCTGCCCGCCGATTTCGTCCACCAGCGCGGCCAGTGCCGCCACCGGGTCCGCCACGTCCAACTCGATGAGGCGGGTGACGAAATAGTCCCGCCGCAGGTCGGACATCATCATGCCCCACGCCGAGAACACCGCGGCGCCGCGCGGGATCACCACATGGCGCACCCCCAGCTCCATCGCCAGGGCCGCCGCGTGCATGCCGCCGCCGCCGCCGAACGCCACCAGGGTGAAATCGCGTGGATCGTGTCCGCGGTTGATCGACACCATTTTCAGGGCGTTGATCATGTTGTTGTTGGCAATCCGCACGATGCCGCGCGCCGCCTCGATGGGCGCCACGCCGAGTTGGCCGGCCACCTCGGCCATCGCCGCATCGGCGGCCGCCATGTCGGCCACCACTTCGCCGCCGCAGAAATAGTCGCGGTTGATCCGGCCCAGAGCCAGGTTGGCATCCGTGGTGGTGGCCCGCGTGCCGCCGCGCCCGTAGGCCGCCGGCCCCGGCATCGCGCCGGCCGATTGCGGCCCGACATGCAGCTTGCCGAAATCATCCACCCACGCGATGGACCCGCCGCCGTTGCCGATCTCCACCAGGTCCACCACCGGCACCATGATGGGATAGCCCGCCGAAGTGCGGCTGCGCTCGATCCAGTAGTCGGTTTTGATCTGCACGTGCCCGCCTTCGATCAGCGCGCATTTTGCGGTGGTGCCGCCGATATCGAGCGCCAGTACATTGGGCATGCCGATGGCGCGGCCGAGTTCCGCCGCCGCCCATACGCCGGAAGCCGGGCCCGATTCCACCATGGTGATGGGGATGGTCTTGGTCGCCGCCAGCGAGTCCACTCCGCAGTTGGACTGCATGATGTAGATCTGGCCGCCGAAGCCGCGTGCGCCAAGGCTGTGTTCCAGCCGGTCCAGATAGCGCTCGGCGATCGGCTGCACATAGGCCGACAGCACGGTGGTGTTGGTGCGCTCGTATTCGCGCCACTCGCGGGTGATCTGGTGCGAGGCCACCAGCGGCACCTTGGCCCAGCGTTCCCGGATGGCCGCCAGCAGCGCCCGCTCATGCGCCGGATTGGCATACGCATGCAGCAGGCACACGGCGATGGCGCCCACGCCGGCGGCGCGGAAATCCGCCAGGATGGTGTCGAGGCCCGCCAGGTCCAGCGTCGCGGTTTCCTCGCCGCGATAGGTCATCCGCCCGCCTACTTCGCGGCGCAGGGCGCGCGGCACGAAGGCTTCCGGCTTCTTGTAATGCACATCGAAGAACGCCGGCCGGTTGCCGCGCCCGATTTCCAGTACATCCCGGAACCCGGCGGTGGTGATCAGCCCGGTGACGACGCCCTTGCGCTCGGTCAGCGCGTTGATCACCAGCGTGGTGCCATGGGCGAAGAACTTCAGGGTGGGCAGGGCGATGCCGGCCTTGTCCAGCACATCGAGAATCCCGCGCTCGAAATCGGGCGGCGTGGTGTCGGATTTGGCGGTGCGGATGGTTTGCCGGCCGGTCGCGGGGTCGGTTTCGAAATACACCAGGTCGGTAAAGGTGCCGCCGACGTCGGTGGCCACCCGGGTCATCGCCGGGCCTGGCGCGCTCACAGGAAATCCCGCACGGCGGCGAGGAACTCGGCGGTCTTGTCGTGATGCACCCAATGGCCCGCGCCCTCGAACGCGGCTACCCGGGCGGTCGTGAAATGCTTGATCCGGCCGTCCTCCTGCGGATTGGAGGCCCAGCTTTCGCGGCCGTAGACCAGCAGCGTCGGGCAGGTGATGCGCGCCCAGAGCTGTTCGAGTTCCGCCTGCGACAGGTTTTCCGGCGTGTTCACCCGCACATGGCTGTCGAACTTCCAGCTGTAGGTGCCGTCCTCGTTCTGGTTGGCGCCGTGCACGGTCAGATGCCGCGCCTGCTCGGGGCTGAGATGGGCGTTCTCCTCCTGCATGCGGCGGAACGCGTCCTCGATGGTGGCGTAGCGGCGCGGCATCCGCCCGGCCAGCTTGCGCCGATCCTCGATCCATTTCTGCATCCGCTCCGCCGGTGACGTCAGGAAGCGTTCGGCGATCATCTTCGGAGACGGGCCGAGCCCCTCGATGGCGACCAGCTTGCGCACCATCTCGGGGTAGATCCCGGTGTAGCGCAGCGCGATGTTGCCGCCGAGCGAGTGGGCGATGATGGTCACCGGCGCCAAATGCTGCTGGTGGATCAACTGCGCCAGGTCATACACATACGCCGCCATGCCGTAATTGCCGTCCGACGGCCATTCGCTGTCACCGTGGCCGCGCAGGTCGGGGGCGATGACGTGCCAATCCTTGCGCAGATCGGCCGCCACCCAGTCCCAGTTTCGGCAATGATCGCGCCCGCCATGCACCAGCAGCAGCGGCGGTGCGCCGGCATTGCCCCAATCGACATAATGCAGCCGCAGGCGCTGGGAGAAGTAGCTGTGCGAGGTCGGCCCCGGCATGGGTACCGTAATGGACTCAGTCATGCATGCCTGCTCGTGTCATCGATCTGACCCAAGTCATGGCACGGAATGCTGCGGTGCGGAATGCACCTAATGCAGTGCGACGCCCGCCACCGGAATCCCTGTCGGCCCCGGCCGCCGCGCGCGCAGCATCTGCCGCATTTCCTCGAGCCGCCCGGCGTTCACATACGCCTTCAGCAGGGTGAACTCGACGATATCGCGCTGCGCCCGGCTGCCGCCGATCCGTTCATGTTCTGGCACCACGGGCGCGATTTCGGCGATTGCGCCGTCGAAATCCCCGCGCAGGAATGCGGCGAACCCGCGCGCCAACGCCGGCACCACCGGACCCGAGGCCAGCCGCCCCTCGCGCGCCATCTCCGCCATTTTCTCCAGCCGCGCCGACAGGCCGGCGTCATCCCCGGTCACCGCGTCGGCGAGTGCCACATGGGTGTCGGCGTAGGCCACCGCCGGATTGGGGAACATCTTGTGGGCGAAGGTATGCATCGCCTGCCATTGCGCCGGATCGCGCGGATGGCCGGCGAGTTCCGCCCGCCACAGGAAGGAGATCGCATCCACCATCGGGATCAGCGGTTGGCCTCGGGTGGAGGCGTCGGGCGTGATGGCGTTGGAATACAGTTGGAACGCCGCGTCGGCGTTGCCGGCTTCCAATTCGCACAGCGCCAGGTGCCAACTGAGATGGCCGTGCAGGATGCCTTCGCGCGAATAGTCGGCCAGCCAGTCCCGCAGATAGGCCCGCGCCGCGTCGGCCTCGCCGTCCTCGTAGTGCACATGGGCCTGGATATGCGCCCCGTTGGCATTGCGCGGATGCTGCGCCATCGCGCGCGCGATTTTCACCCGCGCCACGTCACGCTGCCCGGTCTCGGCCAGGGCGAAGGCGTGCATGGCGCCGAACCACCAGTCATCGCCGTAATGCGGCGCCAGGCTGTCCAGCAGTTCCACCTGCTCCACCTCGCGGCCGGCGCGGCCGGAGAACCCGATCAGCCCGAAAACCGAGGAACACGGCGCCAGCACGATCGCGTCGCGTGGCCATTCCTTCAGATGCACCTTCGCTGCCTCGGTGGCCGCGTTGGGCGGGCCGGCCAGCAGCAGCGCGTTGAACGCCAGGTGGCTCGCCTCGCGCGCCGGCAAACCTTCGCCGGCCGCTGTTGCCGCCGCCATCGCGGTGCGCGCCGCCGGCATGTCCCCCAGCAGGATCAACGCCCGCGCCTTGCCGGCCAGGGCCAGGGCGAACCCCGGATCGGCGGCAATCGCGCGGTCGAACGCGGGTTCGGCCCCCGGATTGGCGGACAGCATGAGGTCGCAGCCCTCGACATACGCATCCCGCGCCGCCGCTACGGTGGTGGAGAGGGCGAGGCCATAGCGATCGGTCAGCATGCACGTCACTCCGGCGGGGCTGCCCGCAATGCCTTGGCCGCGGCTTGCCGGCGCCGGCGTTCTTCGCCCGCCGCCTTCAGCCGCGCGATTTTGACGGGATCGATGTGGCCATACCGCGCCCGCCAGTCCCCGGTATCATGCCACACGAACGGCGCCGTCTCCACCGTGCGCGGCCCCGTGGCCGTCTCCAGCATCCGCAATGCCTGCGCCACGATGGCGCGCTGCATGTCCGGCCGGCCCGGATGTCCCGCCGGATTGCCCAGCGGAAAATCGGTGAACAGGAACCGCGGCACCCCCGCGTAGGTGACGATGTCCATCGCCGATCCCACGATCACCGTGGGAATGCCGTTCGCCTCAAGATGTCGTGCTGCCAGACTCACGGTCTGGTGGCAGACGGGTCATATCGGGAAGAGCAGCACTCCGTCCGCCCGCTCGTCGCGCAGCAGCGAGAGCAGGGCCGGGGCGTCCTCTTTGGTGGTTTTGCGATGGCTGTATTCGGTGGGGATGCCGTGGAAATGCGGGGTCAGCCCGGCGAACATCCCCTCGGCGGCCAGACCCTGCGCGGTTTCGATGGGCAGGAAGCTCTCGCGATCGCGCATGTGGGTGGAATCCTTGTCCCACGCGAGATCGTCGGTCACCCAGCTTTGGGGCGGCGGCGACACCGCGCCGGACCATACCCGGCGCACCCCGCGCGCATCGGCATTGCTGCGGTCGCCCGGGCTGGAGGTGGTGACGATGGCGATGCGCGATTGCGCCAACGGCTGCGCCAGACGGGCAAACGGCACATCGTCGAAATGCGCCCACACATAGTCGGGCGAGTAGCCCAACGCGCGGTAATACAGCCGCGTGCGCTCCATGTAGCCGGTCGGTTCGCCAGTCCCTGTCATCAGTCCCGTCCCATTATCGGCGCTGCGTCAGCCGAATTGCGGTGAACTATGCCGCCACTCCGCCTGCCCGTCCATTGGCCTCAAACAAACGTCAGCAGGCGTGCCGGGGTGCGCACCAGGATGGTCTGGATCTCGTCCTCGCTGAACCCGCGCAGGCGCATGAGTGGCACCACGTTGCGCAGGATATGGCCGTAGCCGTGCCCGCCGTACTGGCACAGCCTTGTCCGCTCGCAGATGTCCGAACTGATCAGAATGCGATCGAGATGGCCGTGTTCGATCAGCAGGCGCAGCCAGCGCAGCCGGATGGCATCGTTCGGCATGTCGATCTCGGGCTGCGGGAAGTAGTGGCTGGTTTCCCAGCCGAACAGGTCGAACTCCACCACCACGCCGGTATCGGCCAGACGCAGCAGGCGGTCGGCGTCGAAAATGGTGCGGTCGATGTGGGAGATGATCACCCGGTCCATCGGCGCCCCGGCCGCCCGGGCGAATTCCGCCACTTCCTGCGGCTGATCGGGATGGCGCCCCGGATGCACATTCAGCGCCGCGCCGGTTTCCGCCTGCGCCAGCAGCGCCCCTTGCATCACCCGCCGCTCCTGCGGTGTCCACGGCGCCTGGCAGCCGATTTCGCCGATGATGCCGGCGCGCACCTGCGTGCCCCAGGCCCCCTCCGTCACCTGTCCGATGATCTCGCGGGCGAAGTGCTCGGCGCCGCGATTGGCGTTGCCGGGGTCCTGGTACTCCTCCACGTAATGGCCACAGCCCATCACGATATTCACCCCGGTTGCCCGTGCCACCTCGGCCAGCATGCCGGGCCGTGGCTGCAAGCCGCCCACCGTGAGTTCCACCAGCGTGCCGCCCCCCACCGCCTTGAACCGGTTGACCTCGGCGGTGGCCAGCGCCCGGTCATCGAGGCGGAAATTCCGCGTGGCGTAGGTAGAGCCCCAGCGAATGGCGAAGCACTCGCATGGATCGAGGTCCGGCTCGTCGGGCGGCGTATCGGCGCGCAGGCGGGGCGGGTTGAGGTTGATGAGCAGATGCTCGTGCATCATGGTCTGTCCCAGCGCCGCCGGTTCAATCAGCCCGGTGACCGTCTGCACCCGGCCGCGCAATTCTTCCCGCCCCATCGCCCTCACCCCTTCGAGATGTTCCACGGCAGCACCGCCGGCCCGTGCAGCAGCCCCTGCATGGTCTTCCGATACGCCGTGCGCACCTGGTACTGCCCTAGCGGCACGAACGGCACGGTGCGGAAGGCGATCTGCTGGATCATGTCGGCCAGCCGGTCCCGATCGGCCTCGGTGTCCGATTGCAGCCATTCGGAGGCCAGGCGCTCGATCTCCTCGTTTTCGTACCAGCCGAAATAGCCGCGCTTGCCCAGGCCTCGCACCAGGAAGTTCACCGCCGGATTGAGCATCGCCGGGCCGTTGACGCCCGAGATGAAGATCGACCAGCCGCCCTGCTCCACCGGCTCCATCTTGGCGCGGCGCTGCGTCACCGTGCCCCAGTCCGCCGTGACCAGATCTACGTTCATGCCGATCTTCTTCAGCACATCCGCGGTGATGGTGGCGTAGTCGCCATAGGGCGGCAGGTCGGCCGGTTGCAGGATCACCACGCGCTCGCCGGCATAGCCGCCCTCGCGCAGCAGCGCCCGGGCGGCATCGAGGTCCGCCCGCATCGCCTGTTCGCCCAACTGCCGGCCCAGCGGCGTGCCGCAGGGGAACATGGATTTGCACAGGATGAACGAGCCCGGCGCGTCATCCGCCACCACCCGCACGTAATCCTCCTGGTTGACCGCCATCATCACGGCCTGGCGGATCTTCACGTTGTCGAACGGCTTTTGCAGGCTGTTGAAGCGGATGAAGCCGGTCCACCCCGTCGGGTCGATGGCGTCCAGCACGATGTCCTTGTTTTTGCGCAGCAGCGGTTGCAGGTCGGACGGCGGGGATTCCACCCAATCCACCTCGCCACGCTGCAAGGCCGCGATGGCGGTGGCGCGGTCCGGGATGATCTGCCATTCGAGCCGGTCGACCTTGGCGATCTTGCCGCCGGCGGTCCACTCGGCGGCCTCGGCGCGGGGCTTGTAGTCGCGGAACTTCTCGTAGATCACCCGGCTGCCGCTGACGTATTCGCCGGCGTTGAAGCGGAACGGGCCGGAGCCCACCATCTCCGTCACCTGCTTGCCGGGCTCGGTGCGCGCCAGGCGCTCGGGCATCACGAAGGGCGGGAACACCGAGTTGCCCAGCATGTAGGCCAGCGTCGGCAATGGCTGCTTCAGCGTTACCTTCACCGTGCGGTCATCGGCCACGCCCCAGGTTTCCACGAACGCGCCCACCACCTGCCCGGTCGATTGCCGCGCCGCCCATCGCGCCAGGCTGGCGGCCACGTCCACCGCGCGCACCGGTTCGCCGTCATGGAATTTCAGGCCCTCGCGCAGGCGGATGTTCCAGCTTCGCCCATCCGCCGCGATCTCATAGCCCTCCGCCATCTGCGGCTTCGCCACCTGCTTCGCATCGGCGGCGAAGGGGGCATCGAACACCGCATAGCCGTGACACAGGCTGACATAGGCGGCCGACCAGATCGGGTCGAGCAATGTGAGGTTCGATGATGGCACGTAGCGCAACGTCGACGCCCCCTGGCCGGTGGCCAAATGGGGTGCGGTTGCCACGGCAGCGGAGCTGGCAGCAAGGAAGGTGCGACGTTTCATCGGGGGAATGCCTCCAGGCGAAGGCATGACGTTAGACCCTGCCTTGTCCATCGGACAACCTTGCCCCCCGGCTTTGCCGTTTCCCCCGATGTCGGCGATGATCGCCGGCAGGAACGGGAGATCGATATCGGTGACGACCAAGCCAAAGCCGCGCGCCGCCCCACCGGAACTCAGCCGCGAAGCCGTGGTCGCCGCCGCTCTCGCCTGGGTGGATGCGCACGGTCTCGAACCGTTCAGCGTGCGGGCGCTGGCCAAGTCCATCGGCGTCTTCCCGGCCGCCATCTACTGGTATGTTCCGTCGCGCGAACTCCTGCTCGCCGAAGTGGTGGCGGAGGTGCTGCGCGGTTTCGTGCCCGAGTGGGATGGCGTGGATTGGCGCGCCTACGTCACCGCGCTGCTGCACAACTTCCGCGCCGCGGTGCGCCGCCATCCCAACGTCGCGCCGCTGATCGGCACGCAATTGGTCTCCAACACGTCGATCGATTTCGCCCTCGCCGAGCGCAACCTCGCCGCCATGGCCGTCGCGGGTTTCAGCGGCGAGGCGCTGGTGGGCGCACACAACACGCTGATGGCGGCGCTGGCCGGCTTCACCACCCAGGAATTCGCCCCGGTGCCGCAGAACGCGCAGGCCTGGCAGCAGGCGATGCGCCGCCGCGTTGCGGCCATCACGGCGGCCGACTACCCCGCCCTCGCCGCCAACCTGCCCAGCATGACCAACCGCGCCTTCGTGCTGCGCTGGGAGAACGGCGTGGCGGCGCCGCTGGACGACAGTTTCGCGATGTTCATCCGCGTGGTCATTGCCGGGCTGGAAGCGCTTGCGCCGGGGGGCTAGGCCGAGAAGCGACGCACCACGTTTTCCAGCAGCCGCGATATCGGCCCCTGCCAACCGCCATCGCGCCACAGGCTGCCGCAGAACGTGATGGACCCCACCGAGAACACCGCGCCGCCGCCGGGCGTGTCGAAAAACACCATCTCGCCGCGCCGCATTTCCTCGGGGGTCTCCCCGGTGAGCGTCACCTTGCCGTGCAGTTCCTCGAACACCGCGAAGAACGAGGCCGGCAGCGGGGCGGAGCGCGCCACCACCACGGCATTGTCCGGCGTGCCCAGCCGCCAATGCGCCCGATCGACCTCGAACCCCGCCGCCCCGCCGGCGCACAGGCCATAGTCGCCCAGCACATCGTCGGTCACGCCGTCGAAGATCCAACCCACCCGAGGGTCCGCCGCGCCGGGCGCGCGGACGAAATGGGTCGCCTCGTAGAGCCCCTGGGCGGAGAACCCGACGCCCGCCAGCATCTGCGGCGGGCGGCCGTTGCGGCTCCACAATCCGCCGTAGGCGCCATCGAGCGCGTGATAGTATTCGCCCGGCTCCGGCGCCCAGGCGCGAATGCCACCCTCGGCGCGCCGCAGTTCCAGCGTGCCCGGAACTTTGTCGCTCAGCGCCACCCGCCAGTAGAATCCGTTGCCGCCGAGATAGACCAGCCGGCCGCCGGTGCGCGAGTAGTGCAGCAGGCCGTCCAGCGTCTGCGCCGTGTGGTATTCCGGATGGGTGCCGGTGAGCACCGTCTTGTAGGGCGCCAGCAGTGCCGCGCCCTCGGCATGGAGGTCCTCGTCGGTCAACACATCGAAGGCGATACCCCGCGCGTCGAGCCAGGCGAGGATGTGGTGGTCCGCCACGTAATGCCGCACGCCTGAGCCGGCGGCCTCGTTGAACACCATGTAGCCTGGCCGCATGGTGATGATTGGCCGCAGCCGCGATGAAAACGCCATGCCGCTGCCGTCGGGGTGCAGGTTGTAGGTGGAGGTTCCATAGATCGGGTAGTCGTCCGGATTGTGTGGATAGGCGCCCCATGCCTTGAGCCGCGCCCGGTGGGAGTCATCGACGTTGGCGCGGGCGTGGCAGGCATAGGCCATGTAGGTGAGCGTCGGCATCAGCACCGCCACCCGCGCCGTCGCCACGCCGCGCGGTGGCAGCACGAAGAACGGCAGCCAGTCCTCGCCGGCATCGCATGCCAGGTGCAGCGCGTAGGAGCCGCTGGGCAGATCGTCCGGCACGGTGAAGCGGAAATCGGTGTCCCAGCCGCAATCGTTGAGATCGTCGGCGTGGAACTGGATGGCGGCATACTCGTCCATCGCGTGGCGCCAGCACATCTCCCGCCCGGTCCATCGCGCCCCGCGCGCGGCGCGCTGGGGCAGGTTGACCAGTGTGCCATGGCACGCCTGCGGGCCGGTATCGACCAGCCCGAGCCCGTCGATGCCCTGTGCGAAGTCCCATGCCGCCAGCACCGGCAGGGCCGGCACATCGAGCGGTGCGCCCCATTCTTCCACCATTCCGCCGAGCATGGCGGGCGCCTCGATGCGTCCGTTGAAGTGCAACCCCGGCGCCGCCGCGTCCGCCGCGCCGAACAGGATCGGACCGCCACCGGCCGCGCCCGCGAAAGCGGCCGTTGCGCGAAACACCACCGTTTCCCCCCGCGCATACGGGTCCACCGGCATCTGCCCCAGCACCACCGCCCCGCTCACCGGATCGACCGACAGCCACACCCGGTACCAGGTCCGCCGGTGCATCTTCACCCCGATGGCAACCTCAACCCCGCCGATGCTGGCCTGCGTGCCCTCCATCCCCACCCGGATCACCGCCACCCCATCCTCGGACAGCACTGCCTTGGCCGGCGCCTCGAACAAGCCGGACCACACCAGGCACGTCCACGTCACCGCGCCGTCATGCCGAGGCCCGTGCGGCACCAGCCCGTATGACCCCAACCGGATAGCCTGCCGCCGCCCGGCGAAGTCCCCGGCGAACGCCGAGGCCAGATCATCGAACTGCACGCCGGGCCCCGCCGGATTGGCATCCGCGCTACGCACCCGCACCAGCCGCGCCCGATACGGGCCGCCCTCCCGTACGCTCACCTGCGTCGCCAGCGCCTCCCCTGGCCGCGCCGACAAACGATCGAGATATCCGGTGATCGGCACTTCCCGCATGGTCCCCACTCCTCAACCCGCCGCGATGATCGCATGATCCACCGGAATGCTGCCCGTCGCCATCCATCCCGGCGCCGCGAGCGGTGCAACAAGCCCACGGGAGAGCGACCATGAGCGACAACACCAAACCCGAACCGCGCCGCTTCCGTTCGCAAACCATGTATGACGGGCTGATCCGCTCCACCACGCGCGGCTTCCTCTACGGCCTCGGCCAGGATGATGCCGAAATCGCCCGCCCGCACATCGCCGTTATCCACACCGGTGGCGAAATGAGCCCGTGCAATACCAGCCTCGTCGGCCAGGCCCAGCACGCCAAGACCGGCGTGTATGCTGGCGGCGGCATGCCGCATGAGTGCCCGGTGGTCTCGGTCTCGGATGGCCTCAGCGTCGCCCATTCCGGCATGCGCTTCTCGTTGATTTCCCGCGAACTTATCGCCGACAGCGTGGAAGCCACCGTGCGCGGCCATCAGTTCGACGGCATCTACGCCCTCGGCGGCTGCGACAAGAACCTGCCCGGGCTGATGATGGGCATCGTGCGCTGCAATGTGCCCTCCATCTTCCTCCACGGCGGCGCCACCCTGCCCGGCCGCGTCGATGGGCGCGACGTCAACGTGGTGGACACATACGAGGCCATCGGCGGCGTACTCGCCGGCACGGTGGAGCGCGCCGCGATGGAGCGCCTGGCGCGGCACTGTGAACCGCTCCGGGTTTGTCGGAGGCTCCAACTCCTGAGAAGGTGGAGCGATGACAAGCAAGACGACGAACAAGTTTTCTCCCGAGGTGCGCGATCGCGCGGTTCGGCTGGTGCTGGATCACGAGCGCGAGCACCCGTCG
>CAIMWH010000168.1 GCA_903845065.1 uncultured Rhodospirillales bacterium
CGGTGCTGGAGTTGCCATTCGTCGTTGGCCTCGAGCAGCACTGCACCGTTCCGGCGGATGATCGAGCGCTCGTTGGGGAAGATGCCGACGACATCGGCGCGGCGCTTGACCTCCTTGTTGAGGCGTTCAATCGGGTTGGTGCTGTGGCTCTTGCTGCGGTGCTGTGCGGGGAAGGTAAGCGTCGCGACGGCGACATCTGGCGGCGCAGTTCGGTTTCATGATCCGATTTGCGCATGGACACGATATCAGCGGATTTGGGCTACGGGGCATCGGACGCTCCTACGATTGGTCATAAGAGCGCCCGCAGGCCGCGTGTTGAGGTTCTCACTGGCGCTGAGCGCCGGCGATCGTGGACGTTGGAGCAGAAGGGGGCGATCGTTGGCGAGAGCCTCGGGCCGGATCTGACGCCGACTGAGGTCGCGCGCAAGCACGGAATCAGCACGGGGCAGCTTTACACGTGGCGCAAACAGTTGGTGAGTTTCCAAGGTTCCATGGTGACCCGCGCGGCGCCACGGTTTGTGCCGGTGGATGTGCCTCCGTCAGCTCCCGGGACTGATGCTGCGCCAATGCAGTTGCCGGCGCCGAGCTCGTCGCCGCCGCGCCTGGATGGGCTGATCGAGATACTGTTGCCCGGCGGAGTGTCGTTGCGTGTGGACGGGCATGTTGACGGCCGGGCGCTGCGCCGTGTGCTCGTCGCGTTGGAGGGGCGATGATCGCGCTTGCTTCTGGCGTGCGGGTGTATCTGGCTTGCGGGGTGACCGACATGCGCAAGGGGATGGCGGGGTTGGCGATGCTGGTGCAGCAGGGCTTGTCGGCCGATCCGTTCGACGGCGCGGTGTTTGCGTTTCGTGGCCGTCGGGCCGGGCTGATTAAGTTGTTGTGGCATGACGGGGTCGGACTTTGCCTGCTGACCAAGCGGTTGGAGCAGGGCCAGTTCGTGTGGCCGTCGGCCACCTCGAGCGGGCGAATTGCACTCCTGCCGTCGCAGTTGGCCGCCTTGCTCGACGGCTGCGAGTGGCGGGCGCCGGCGGCTATCCGCCGGCCCATGCTTGCGGGCTAAAAGCGATGTATTTTGGCTGAAAGTTCTGGCCTCGACGCGGTGGCGTCGGCCATCATGATCGGCGTGCAGATCGATCCTGACTCCCTGCCGGACGATGCCGCAGTGCTGCAGCAGATGCTGCGGACGGTGCTGCTCCAGCACGGCGAGTTGCACGCCGAGAACGACAAGCTGCGGCTGCTGATCCAGCGGCTGTTGCGTCACCAGTTCGGTCGTCGGTCCGAGCAGTTGAGCCCCGAGCAGTTGCAGTTTGGGCTGGAGGAGTTGGAGCAGACCATCGCCGCCAACCAGGCAGCGCAGGACGAGGCGGCGGCGGCTGCCGGTCTGGCGCCCAAGCCGCGCGCTGCCCAGCCAGCCCGGAACCATGGCGCACTGCCGGCGCACCTGCCGCGCTACGAGGTGGTGGTCGACATCGCCAACCGGCATTGCCCATGCTGCGGCAAGGCCCTGCGTGCAATCGGCGAGTTGCGCACCGAGCAGCTCGACATCGTGCCGGCGCAGTTGCGGGTGCGGGTGACCCGTCGGCCGCGGTATGTCTGCGGCAGTTGCGAGGAGAGTGTCATCGTCGCGCCGGCGCCGGACCGTCCCGTCGACGGCGGGATGCCCACCGTCGCGCTGGTCGCGCACGTGGTGGTCAGCAAGTTCGCCGATTCGCTGCCGCTGTATCGGCAGGCGCAGATGCTGGCACGGCAAGGCGTCACGCTGGACCGCTCGACGCTGGCCAATTGGGTGGGCCGCGCCTGCTGGTGGCTGACGCCGCTCTACGAGCTGGTGCTTGGCACGGTGCTGTCGTCGGCCAAGCTGTTTGCCGATGACACCACGTTGCCGGTGCTCGACCCCGGCCGTGGCCGGACCAAGACCGGACGGCTGTGGTGCTATGCCGTCGACGACCGCCCATGGTGCGGAGCAGGACACCCGGCGGCGGCCTATGTCTACTCGGAGGACCGCAAGGCCGTCCGTCCGACGGGGCACCTGGCCGGGTTCCGCGGCGTGCTCCAGGTCGATGGCTATGCCGGCTTCAAGCGGCTGGCCGGGGATCGGGCCGACGCCTCGGTGCGGCTGGCGTTCTGTTGGGCCCACATGCGGCGGCCCTTCTACGACTTCTTTGTCTCGACGAAGTCGCCGCTGGCAGCCGAGGTTCTGGCGCGCATCCGCGAGCTATACGCCATCGAGGCCGGGATCCGTGGCCACCCCGCCGAGTACCGACGAGAGGTGCGCCAGACGCGAAGTCGACCGATCGTGGAGGCGCTGCATGCCTGGTTGCAGGATCATGTCGACCGCGTGTCCGCCGCCTCCGACCTGGCGCAGGCCATCCGCTACGCGATACGGCATTGGCCCGGCCTGGTGGTGTTCCTCGACGATGGCCGCGTCGAGATGGACACCAACGTGGTCGAGCGCGCCATCCGCCCCAATACATTGACCCGCAAGAATGCGCTGTTCGCCGGTTCCGATGGCGGCGCACGGCACTGGGCGATCGCGATGACGCTGATCCAGACGGCGAAGCTGAACGAAATTGACCCCATGGCCTGGCTCGCGGACGTGCTCGATCGCATCGTCTGCGGGCAGACCAAAGCTCACGAGTTGCACACGCTGCTGCCATGGAACTGGCGCCCGCAGAGCGGAGTCGCATTGGCAACGGCGGCATGATCGACAACCCCGATCAGACCGATCGCCTGATCGCCCGGATAAAAGCCACGCTGCCGCTCCCGGCGCGCCTGGCGCCCGAACTGGCAACGACGCTGCAGGCCCAGAACCCCACAAGCCTGATACCGCCGACCTGCTCGATCACCTGGATCACCTACGCCGGCGACGAGGGCGGGATCGTATGCCGGCTCGACTTCGCGCAGGAAACCGAAGAGGCGGCCTTCGTCTCAATCACCCACCTGCGTTTCGACCCCCGCCTGCCGGTCGCCCGCGATATCGCCGCCTACCAGAAGCACCGGGTCAAACGCCTGCGACACCAGAGGAAATAGCGGCCACCTCGGGTCGGTCCAAAAACGTCAAGTAAAATCCCGACGGGTGTTGCCGCGACGCTTAC
>CAIMWH010000169.1 GCA_903845065.1 uncultured Rhodospirillales bacterium
GGTTGTGGCTGCTGTTGGCGGTGGCAAGAGCTGCCGTCAGGCGGCGAAGATGTTCTCGGTTGGTGTCTCGACGGCAATCCGCTGGACGAAACTCAAGGAGGAGACTGGCAGCCTGTCAACGCCGGAGAGAAAATGCATCGACGCGCCGGAGTAAAATTGCATCACGGATGATGGCAGCAAGGCGCCCCGTACGGGGCGCCTTGCTGCGTCGCAGTCATTCGCCGGAAGGGTTGGCCGGTGGGTTGGCGACCTGAGCGCGTTGGCGTCGTTTGCTCTGCTTGAGGCGGTAGCTGTCGCCGTTCATTTCCAGAATGTGGACATGATGGGTGAGCCGGTCGAGCAGCGCGCCGGTCAAACGCTCCGACGCGAACACGCCGGTCCATTCGTCGAACGGCAGGTTGCTGGTGACGATGGTCGAGCCGCGCTCGTAGCGTTGGCTGAACACTTCGAACAGCAACTCGGCGCCGGTCTGCGACAGCGGCACGTAGCCGAGTTCGTCGATCACCAGCAGCTTGTAGGCGGCCAGTTGGCGTTGCAGCCGCAGCAGCCGCTTGTCGTCGCGCGCTTCGATCAGTTCGTGGACCAGGGCCGCCGCCGTGGTGAAGCCGACCGAGAGACCCTTCTGGCAGGCTGCCAGCCCGAGACCGAGGGCGATGTGTGTTTTACCGGTGCCGCTATTGCCGACCGCGATTACGTTCTCCCGCCGCAGCACATATTCCGAGCGGGCGAGTTCCAGCACCAATGCCTTGTTCAATGACGGCAACGCCAGGAAGTCGAAGCTGTCGAGGCTTTTGACCGCCGGGAACCTAGCCTCCCTGATGCGCCGCTCGACCATCCGGCGTTCCCGCTCGATCAATTCCAGTTCGGCCAGGCGCAGCAGATAGCGAACGTGATCCACGGCATCGCTCGCGCACTGCCGCGCCAGCTTGTCATACTCGCGCAGGAAGGTCGGCAGCTTCAGCTCCTTCAGGTGATGCGCCAGTAGGATCTGCGGCGTGGCGGGCTGCGTATCGGTCATGATGCCGCCCCGCTGAGCAGAGCCAGATAGGTTCGCGGCGAGGTGATCGCCACGTTGGCGTGCGGGAGATAAGGATATACCGTCATGTCGAGCCTGGCCGGTCGGCGCTCGATCCGGCACAGCACCAGATGCTTCACCGCGTCAAAGCCGATCACGCCGCGCTCGATGGCAGCGGCCACGCCGGCCGCGACATCCTCGACCTCAAACACTTCCAGCAGGCGCAGCACCTGCACGAACTCGCGCTTGCCCTGTTTGCCCATGCGCGCCTCCAGCAGACGACGCAGCGTCGTGAATTCTTCGGGCAAGTTCCACCCAACCAACGGGGCGGCCTGGTCGAGTGCGCCGATCTTGCGCTCGAGCAACGCCAAGTAGTGCAGCGGATCGAACACAAAGTCTTCCCGCTCGTAGGAGCGCGCGTGCCGGGCAACAACCTCAGCGCCGCAGGAGATCACCACGCTGTCGATATAGCCGCGGATCAGCACCTCGCGATGGCCATAGGCTGTCGGCACCGAATAGTCGGTCCCGCGGTAGCGCACCAAAGACAACGAGTTCACCCGACCCGCCTGCATCTCGCACGCGTCATACGCCGCCCCCGGCAGGTTGTTGAAGCACGCCTGGTCCCCGGCCAGACGCGCGCCAATCGTCGCGTCGTGGCCACGCAGTCGGTCGCCGAGGCGGCGCCGGCAATCCGCCAACAACCGCTCGTTCAGCGCGGCAAAGCTTTCAGCATGCGGCACGGGCACCAGGAAGTTCCGTCGGATCAACCCGACCAAGCCTTCCACCTTGCCCTTGTCGTTGCCCTTGCCGGGCCGGCCGAACCGATCGGCGAACAGGTAATGCGATCGCAACTCGCTGAATACGCGCGTCCGCTGCCGTGTGCCGTCACCCAGTATCCGGGCCACCGCCAGCTTGGTGTTGTCATACAGGATCGACTGCGGCACCCCGCCGAAGAACGCAAACGCAGCAACATGCCCGGCGCAGAAGGCCTCCGTCGTCTCCGCTGGGTATGCCTGCACGAAACCGGCGTCGCTGTGCGGCAGGTCCATGGCAAAGAAGTGGATCTTCTGTTCCACCCCGCCAATCACTGCCAACGCTTCGCCGAAATCGGCCTGCGCGTGACCGGGATCGTGCCGCAGCGGCACAAACACCTCACGCTGTCGCTGGCGCTGCGCCAGCACGTAATCCTTCACGATCGTCACACCGCCGCCGTAGCCGTGCTCGTCGCGCAGGCGCTCGAAGATCCGCTTGGATGTGTGACGCTGCTTCGCCGGCCGCCCTTTATCATCTTCCAGGATACGGTCGATGATCCCCACAAATGGGTCCAACTTCGGACGCGACGCCGGCCGGCTGCGCCGGTAACCAGGCGGCACGGAAAACGTCAGCATCTTCGCAACCGTCCGAGGATCAATCCCAAAACGGCGCGCTGCCTCCCGACCGCTGATCCCCTCAATCCGAACCGCGTATCGGACACGAGCATACAGATCCACGACCTTCATCCCCCACCCCACTGCGATCAACGCAGAGAGCTTCACTGATGGAGTTTTACTCCGGCGAATCCAGAAAATCCGGCCGCTTCAGTGAGGGAGTTTGTCTCCGGCGCGTACACACGACACAGACCACCAGAAAGCCCAAAATGCGCCGTTCTTCAGCTGCCTGTTAGACCAGAGCCCGCAGCAATTCGGTCGCATCATCCAGCGTCTCGAGATCTCCCGCCAACCGCTGCACCATTGCGATCCGCTCTGCCGAAGGCGGCGTGGCGGCGGCGGAAGCGCAATCGGCGAACTTCCGGGCGATGTCGTCCCAACTCAACGGCGATTCCGGCGTGCCCGGCACGTTCTCGCCGACACGGCTGTAGGTGCGACCATCGCGCATGATCATCTCGACACGCCCGTCGGGCAATTTGAGCCGCCAATCCAGGGCGTCGTCCGCGACCGAGACAACTTTCTGCGCCGTTGCCAGCACATCCGGGTTCTTCAGCCTGGCGGCGGTGAAATCGGAAATGCCCATCTCGCGCCGGACGGCGGCGACTGCGACCAGGAAGGGCAGGCTGAAGCGGGCGTCCATCAGGGTTGCCGGCGCGCGGCGGGCTTCGAGCGGCTCGCTCATCAGCCTGTGATAATCGCCGACATAAACCCGGATTTCGGCGATGTCGGCGACGTTGAGGTCGTGCAGCTTCATCAGTTCGATGGTGGCGTGGATGTGGCTGTGCGAGACGCCGACGGCAGGCCAGGGCTTGTAGAGCGTCGTGCCGCCCCGGTAGTCGCTGCCCATGCCGTCGCGACATACCGCGCCAACTTCCCGGGCGTCGATGTGCGGCACGCTCGCGTCGGCGAATTGCTTGACGCGCTCCCGTATGCCGACGTTCTCTGTGGGGGCTTTCCGTGCCAGCCGCATTCTCTGGCGGGCAAACGTAAAGCCTCATCTGATGCTCGGGATGGCGGTGCCGACTTCGTGGCGGCAATCCGCCGGGTTCGGCCTCGTCATTTTCTCGGCGAGAACGTGCCGGGCACGCCGGAATCGCCGTTGA
>CAIMWH010000170.1 GCA_903845065.1 uncultured Rhodospirillales bacterium
AGTCGTCGCCGCCACCTGCCCCATCGTCAACGGCATCAAGGGCTTCCCGGTCTCCCCGCCAGCAAATCCGGCGGCGGTGCCAGTCGTTGCTACGACGGCGCCGGCCTCCTGATGTGAGGATCGGGGGTGGTGACGCTCGTCGCCCTTGCCGGGTGAGGGGCGTCACCACCCTTGCTCGCTACCTCAATCGGGTTGCTGGCCGGCGAGGCCTGGCGGCCCGACTGCTCGCCAGCACGCGACCGCTAACTGTTCAGAAGGCCCTGTCAGTGATCACGAGCGGCATGTTTGGATCAATCAACCCCATCTCTCGGGCGGCTTGCCGGGCAGTAAACAGCACAACTTTCCGGCCATCCGCGTCCAATGCGTCCCAAATGCGCATGACCTCAGCCCTTTGTGCTGCACCAGGTCTCCGCCCCGGAAGGCGCTCCGATGGTGCGCGCATCGCGGCTTCGAGCTTTGAATTTCCACGAACCATTTCGTCTCTCCTGAGGCCGTCGGCGGCGAGACCATATCGCCGAAGTCCAAAACCAAACAGGGCCCAATCAGCGATATCCGGCACCATCATCAGCCCACTGACAAAACCGATGCCGATCGCCAACAAGCGGCCGTATCGGCAGCCGCAGTTTCCGCATCGTCGAACGTCTCTAGGAGAACCCCATGCCCAATGCCGAGGAAGTCGCACGGCAGATCGCCGTGCACGAGGCCGTCTGCGCCGAACGCTGGAAGCAGACCAACACGCGCCTGTCGCGGATCGAGATCGTGCTGGGCGTCATCGTCCTCCTGCTGCTCGTCGGCGAGGGGTCTGTGATCGATGTGCTGAAGCGGCTATTGGGATAAGTATTTTGCAATCAGCTTTTTCATAAAGTGCGCCACACCGATATCTATATTCCGAGAACTTGTCATCGCTTCCCGTCCCACTTCCACACCCACAACGCTCAGTCGAGCAAATACCTTCGCCCGCCGCTTCTTCGCTGCGTGGACGACGGCACACCAGGCACCCGGGGATCTGCCCGGCAAGCAAAAGCTCAGCCATGCCAAGCTGACCCAATTGCCACTCGAAGTGCCGCATCACCCGGCATAGCGCTAACAACCGGATCGAACCCTGGATTCGCTGCCTGGAATGCGCTCATCGCTGCAGCCAATGCGCCTACTTGTCCGTCTAGCACCCGGCCATCGCCGCCGTGAATGGCGCTAAGCGCCGCTGACGGCGTGGCCCCGAACCAATCACGGATCGTCACACTGCTATGGGTTCCGAGCAGATCGAGCACTAGGTCCTGCCCGACTTGGGCCAGCCAAAGATCACTGCTGTCGAGACTGGTGCCCAACAGTAGCGTGCCAGAGGCGCCGCCGCCCAATGGTGATGCATTCTCGATCGTGATCGATGCATAGCCGGCATTGAAGAGATATGTGTCATCCCCGCCATTGCCGAGTTCGATCGCGGCGGCGCCGTGACTATCCAATCGGTCAGCACCCGCCGTGCCGGTGATGAAGGCTGGCCGCTGGGCATCCAGGCTGGCCAGCACATCCGCCCGGCTCCAGCGCGTGCCGTCGTCAAACATCACCGTGGCCACCCCGCGCGAAGGATCGGCCAGCATGCCGGCGAGATCGACAACATCGCCGCTGCCGGCAATACCAAGCAGCACATCCAGGCCGCTGGCCCGCACCGTCACCGCCGCCGACGTGATGCCGGCGCCCAGCCGCAGCACCGCGCTGCCCGCGGTGGTCTCGTCGATCTGGAGCGCACCGTAGCCCCGGTTGAACAGGAACGTGTCGCTGCTGCCGTGGCCGTGCGCATAGGTGGCAATGCCGCGACTGTCGAATTGGTTCACGCCGGCATCACCATAGAGCGCCGGATTATCCACGGCGCCGGTGGTGGCGCGCGCCAGCACCTGGACGTAGCCCCAGTCGGTGCCGTCGGCGAAGGTGATGTCGCGCAGGCCGTTGGTGGCGAAGCTCCCGTCTAGAAGGCCCTGGAATACGATCTGATCCGAATTCTGCGTGTTCATGACGAGATCGCCTGTCGCA
>CAIMWH010000171.1 GCA_903845065.1 uncultured Rhodospirillales bacterium
CATGATCGGGTTGAAGTTCCGCCCGGCGTCCTTGTAGGTGAGGTTGCCCCAGCGGTCGGCCTGCCACGCCTCGATCAGCGCGAGGTCGGCCTTGAGTGCGTATTCGAGCACCATCTCGCGCCCGTCGAACTCGCGGTGTTCCTTGCCGCGCGCGATCGGTGTGCCCACGGAGGTGGCGGTATAGAACGCCCCCATCCCATAGCCCGCCGCCTGGATGCGCTGCGCCAGCGTGCCCTGCGGCACGATTTCCAGCTCGATCTCGCCCGCCTTGTACAGCGTCTCGAACACCACCGGATCGCGCGAGCGCGGGAAGGTGCAGATCAGCTTGCGCACCCGCCGTAACTCCATCAGCCGCGCCAGGCCCACCCGGCCGGAGCCGGCGTTGTTCACCGCAACGGTAAGGTCCTTCGCGCCATGCTCGATCAGCCCGTCGAGCAACTGGTTCGGCTGCCCCACCGCGCCGAAGCCGCCGAGCAGCACCGTCGATCCGTCCTTGATGCCCGCCATGGCCTCGGCCATGTCACGCACGAATTTATTGATGGCCATTCAGGCGTCTCCGATTTCGAGCACCGCATCAGCGGCGAATGCGCCCTCGCCATCCGGCATGGCAAAGACTGGGTTGAGATCGATGGACAGCAAGCGCTCGCCCGCCTGGTCGGCGAACACCGAAAGCCGGGACAGCATGGTGGAAAGCGCCGCCACATCGGCCGGCTTGCGCCCGCGCGCGCCCAGCAGCAGCGGCGCCCCCTTGATGGAGCGGATCATCCGCTCCGCCACATCAGGCCCGAACGGGCAGCGATGGAACACCACATCCTTCAGGACTTCGACGAAAATCCCGCCAAGCCCGAACATCGCCACCGGGCCGAACACCGGATCGCGCACGATGCCCATGATGCACTCGGTGCCACCGCTGAGCTGCTTGGCCACCAGCACACCCTCAATCCGGGCATCCGGCGCATGCGCCTTGGCCCGCGCGATCAGCGTGGCAAACCCTTCCCGCACCGCGCCGGCATCGGAAACCCCGAGCAGCACGCCGCCGATTTCCGATTTGTGCAGGATATCCGGCGACAGGATCTTCATCACCACCGGGAACCCGAACGAAGCCGCCGCCACCACCGCCGCATCGGCATCCGCACACGCCCGCTCTGGCGCACTGGCGATCCCGGCCTGCCCCAGCAGCCGCTTGGCCTCGGCCTCCGTCGGCGTGGTCGCCGGCAGCATCACCGCCGGCACCGCCGGAGGGCTCACCGGCGTGGCCCGCGCAAAGGCGTCGCCGTACCGGTGCATGGCCGAAATCGCCACCACCGCCCGAGTCGGGTCCTCGAACACAGAGAAGCCGTCTGCCTCGTAGGCCGCGGTCTTCTCCGCATCGGCCAGGATCGACAGCACGTAGAGCCGGTCTGGGAACTTGTCGCGCGTCGCCCGCAGTGTCGCCCGGAGTTTCTCCGCCACGCTCGGCGCCCCGCCGGTCTGCGAGAAGAACCCCAGCACCGTCGAATACCCGCCATCGGCGCACACGCTGTCGAGGAACTGCCCCACCTTGGGGAACTCGTTGAACGCCTGCGCGGTGCAATCCACCGGATTGCGCGGCGCACAAAACGAGATCAGGTCGAACAGCTTCTTCTGCGCATGCTCCGGCATCTCCGGCATCGCTACCCCGCAGGCCTCGGCGGCGTCCGAAATCAACACGCCCGCCCCGCCGCTCACCGTCATCACCCCCAGCGTGCCGCGCGCCGGATAAATCCGCCGCGTCGCCAGGTGCGCGATATCCAGCATCTCCTCCGTGGTGCGCGCCCGGATCACCCCGAACTCCTCCAGCACCGCATCGGTGATTGCATCATCCCCGGCGATGGACGCCGTGTGGGACTGCGCGGCCTTCGCCCCCAGGCCCGAGCGTCCCACCTTCATCAGCACCACCGGCTTGCGCGCCGCCCGGGCGGCCGCCAGCGCCGCGGTGAAGCTGTCGGCCTCGCGAATACCCTCGGCATACGCCGCGATCACATCCGTATCGGGGTCCTCGGCCAGCCAGCCGATCACATCGCCGATCGTCACGTCGCTCTCGTTGCCGGTGGTCACGCAGATCGGCACCCCGATGCCGCGATTGCGCGCCGCCGTATACAAATGCGTGCCGTACGCGCCGGACTGGCTGGCAATCCCGATCCGCCCCGGCAGCGGCCACCCGGTCTCCACCGACGAAGTGAATGTCGGAAAATACCCGATCCGCGCATTGAACAGCCCGAGGCAGTTCGGCCCCATCATCCGCATGCCGGCCGCCTTCGCCGCCGCCACCATCTCGGCCTGCACCGCCGCACCCGCCTCGGATACCTCGGCAAACCCGGCGGTAAGCACGATCGCGCCCTTCACCCCCAGCTTCGCCAGATCAAAAATCGCCTGTGGCGCGATCGACGCCGGCACCGCCACAACGGCCACATCCGGCACCTCGGGCAGATCGAACACCGACTTGTAGGATTTCAGCCCCTGCACCTCGTCCCGTGCCGGATTCACCGGATAGAGCGCGCCCTGGAACTTCTGCTTGATCATGTAGGCGATCGGCTTGCCGCCAATCCGCCCGGGGTCGGACGAGGCGCCAAGCACCGCGACCGAACGCGGGCTGAACAGCGGCGTCAGGCTCTTGAAGCGGCGCGCCGCGTCGGTCATGCGTGGACGTCTCCCTTGGTCTTGGTGTGATCGTAGCCGGGATGGGCGCGTGTGCAAGCGGGCAGGCAAGCGCTTCTTTTTTGAAAAAAAGAAGCAAAAAACTTTTGTCCATGGCAGCCCGTCGTTCAGTCCACGGGTAACCAACAGAGGAAGTTTTTTTGTTTCTTTTTTTTCAAAAAAAGAAGCGCTTGCCTGCCTCCTAGATCATCAGGTCGATCAGGAACGGCCCCTTGGTCTTCAGGGACAGCGCGAACAGGTCGTTGAACTCCTCCATCGTGGTCGCCCGCGCCGCCGGCACGCCCATCCCGGCGGCCATCTGCACGAAATCGAGATCGGGGCTGCCGAGATCGAGCATATCCATCGCCGTGCGGCCCGGATTGGCGCCGACATTGGCAAGTTCGCCGATCAGGATCTGATACTTCTTGTTGTTGAAGATCACCGTGGTCACGTCGAGCTTCTCGCGCGCCTGCGTCCACAGCCCCTGGATGGTGTACATCGCGGAGCCATCGGCCTGCAGGTTGATCACCCGCCGATCCGGCGCCGCCACCGCCGCCCCGGTCGCCAGCGGAATGCCGCCGCCGATCGCCCCGCCCGTCACATTCAGCCAGTCATGCGGCGCGGCATGGTGGGTGTTGGGGAAGAACGCCCGCCCGAATGTCACGCTCTCATCGGCGATGATGGCGTTGTCCGGCATCAACGCCGCCAGTGAGGCGGCGAACGACTCGGTGGTCACCTTGCCGGTCCCCACGTCGCCCTTGGTGCCGCCCGAGGCCGCCACCGGCTTCGGATTGCCCAGCTCATCCGCCAGCGCCGCCAGCGCCTGCACCTGGTCGTGCTCAGGGCGGGACATCACATGCAGCGTGGCGCCCGGCGGCACCGGGGTGCCCGGCTTGTTCGGATAGGCGAAGAAGATCACCGGCTTGGCGGTGCCCACCAGGATGACGTTGGCGAAATCCTTCATCATCGCGACCGACTGGTCCACCGGATACGGGATGCGGTTGACCGGATGCCGCCCGCGCCCACGCTCGATCCGCCCGTTGGAACCGGCCGCGATCACGGTGGCCCCGGTCGCCGCCGCGATGCGGTGCGCATCGGCCAGCGGCCCGGCCATCAGCGCGCCGTTGCCGAGGATGATCAGCGTCTTCTTGCCGTTGCGCAGCAGGTCCGCCGCCACCTTGACGGCGTGCGGCGAGGTGGTCGGCGCCGCCGGGATCGGCAGGGCGGCGGCCACGATGCCGCCGGCATCCCAGCAGGTGTCGGAGGGTAGGATCAGGGTGGCGATGGTGCCGGGCGAGGTCTGCGCGGCCTGCGCCGCCACCGCCGCCTGGGCGCCCACTTCGGCCGACGAGGTGCAGGTGCGCACCCAGCCCGACACCGCGCGGGCCAGGCCCTCGGTATCGGCGGTCAGCGGCGCATCGAGCGGGCGATGATAGGTCGCCTGGTCGCCCACGCAGTTCACCATCATGGTGTTGGCGCGGCGCCCGTTGTGCAGGTTGGCCCAGCCATTGGCGAGGCCCGGCCCGCAATGCAGCAGCGTGGCGGCGGGCTTGCCGGCGATGCGGGCATAGCCATCGGCCGCCCCGGTCACCACGTTTTCCTGCAGGCCGAGCACGCAGCGCATCCCCGGCACCCGGTCCAGCGCCGCGACAAAGTGCATCTCCGACGTGCCCGGATTGGCGAAACACGTATCGATGCCGCTTTTCAGCAGCGTATGCACCAGGCTTTCCGCCCCATTCATGGACATAGACCATCCCTCTTGTTACCCAAGCTGCGAAACTGCATGGCCAAACCCGCCCATGCAAGCAGGGGGGTGCGCGCCGCAGCCATGACCATCGTTCTTTATCCCGAGCGCCTCTACGCGGATGACTACGTCGAACGCGAAGTATTCGGCCGCAAAGTCACCGTCCGCGTCGCCGACGCCAAGACCCTCGCGGACCTGACGGACGCCGAATGTGCCGACGTCGAGGGGCTGATGACGCTGGGCATGTGGGTCCGCGCCGCCGATATCGCCCGCTTCCCCCGCCTGCGCGCCATCGTGCGCATGGGCGTGGGGTACGACCGCATCGACCGCGAGGCCGCCGCCGCGCGCGACATCCTGGTCTGCAACGTGCCGGACTACGGCACCACCGAAGTGGCCGACCACGCCATGGCCCTCGCGCTGGCGCTCCGCCGTGGCATCGCCCTGCACCATGATCTCCAGCGCGGCCCCGCCCCGGCGCCATGGAAATCCATCACCACGCCCCTGATCCGCCGCAGCAACGTGCAGACCTTTGGCATCATCGGCCTCGGCCGCATCGGCATCGCGGTGGCCCTGCGCGCCAAGGCGTTCGGCTTCAAGGTGAGTTTCTTCGACCCCTACCGCCCCAACGGCAGCGAACTCGCCCTCGGCATCCACCGCGCCCGCTCGCTGCAATCCCTGCTGCTGCAATCCGACGTGCTGAGCGTCCATGCCCCGCTCACCCCCGAAACCCGCGGGATGCTCGGCCTCGCCGAACTCTCGGTGCTGCCCTACGGCGCCGTGGTGGTGAACACCGCGCGCGGCCCGATCATCGATATCGACGCCCTCGGCGCCCTCCTGCGCGAAGGCCACATCGCCGGCGCCGGGCTGGACGTGCTGCCGGTCGAACCCCCGGTGGCCCCGGAACCCGACCTCCTCACCGCCTATCGTGCCGGCGAGGAATGGCTGCGCGGCCGCCTCGTCATCACCCCGCACTCGGCCTTCCACACGCCGGAGGCCTGGGACGACATTCGCCGCAAATCCGCCGAAACCATGGCCGCCGCCCTGGCCGGCAACCCGCAGAACGTCATCACGCCCGATATGTTCTAGCCGGCATCCCCCGTTCCGCTCGCGCGGGGCGGGGATTGTTCCACCCATCCGCACGCCACCATCGCCGCCCGCATATGCGCCGGCACCGGCGCCTCCACCACCACCTCGGGTTTCAGCCGCAGCCGAATGCCGCGCGCCAGCAAATGCAACGGCCCCACCCCGTCGCCATAAACCGGGTCCCCCAGGATCGGGCAACCGAGCGCCGCCGCATGCGCCCGCACCTGGTGCGTCCGCCCCGTTCGTGGCCGAAACTCTACCCACGCCATGCCCGCCCCACGCCCCAGCACCCGCCACGCGGTCACCGCGCGATCGCCATCGGCATGCCCCTCCATCCGCCACCCGCCGCCCGGCACCATTACCTTGCGCAGCGGCAGCTCCACCACCCCGGCATCCCCTGCCGGCCCGCCCACCACCACCGCCCAGTAGCGCTTCTCCGCCCGCCCCGCCGCGAACTCTGCCTGCGCCTCCAGCAGCGCCGCCTTGCGCAACGCCACCACCAGGCACCCCGCCGTATCCGCATCCAGCCGATGCGCCAGCCACGGCCCATCCTTGCGCCGCGACAACCGCCGAAACACATCCTCCACGCTCGGCCCCCCGCCCGGCCCCGGATGCACCTTCAGCCCCGCCGGCTTGTCCAGCACCACAAAGCGCGCGTCACGAAACAGCTCGGGAATATCCATGCGGGCATTGACCAGAAGGGAAGGGGGGAAAGCAGTTCCACAAAGAGACGGCGAGGCAGCGAGAAGCAAGGGTGTATTCTTCTCGCTGCCTCGCTGTCTCTTTGTGACGCTTGCTTTTTCGCTCAAAGGTTGACTCCCGCCCCGTCCCGGCGGAAGCCACCACCATGAACAAGCCCGAACCCATCTGCGGCGCCAACCCGGTCGCCGCCCTGTTCTCCCGCCGCCCCGGCGAGGTGCAGCGCCTGTTCTACCTCGCCGAACACAAGGACTCCGTCGGCCCCTGGTGCGCCATCCTCGCCGCCGCCCGCAAACCCTACCGCATGGTCGAGGCCGCTGAGCTGGAAACCATCGCCGGCACCGCCCACCACGGCGGCATCGTCGCCGTCGCCCGCTCGCGCCAGCTCACCAATTTCGATCACGAAGCGCCGCCCCGGGTGAAATTCCTGCTGATCCTCGATGGCATCGGCAACCCCCATAATCTCGGCGCCATCGCCCGCTGCGCCGCCTTCTTCGGCGCCTCCACCCTGCTCATCGGCGAAGGCCCCGGCCATGCCATGCCCTCACCCGCCGCCTACCGCACCGCCGAGGGCGGCCTCGAACACCTCAACCTCTACCGCACCCGAGACCTGCCGCGCGCCATGCAGTCCCTGGACCCGCATTACCGCACGGTGGCAAGCTCCCTCTCGCGCCTGGCGGTCAAGCCGTCCGAACTCCCGCGTGACCGTCCGATCGCCCTCGTCCTCGGCAACGAGGAGACCGGCGTCTCGCCCGCCGTGCTGGCCGGCTGCCGCCGCGAGGTGCGCATCCCGGGCACCGGCAACGTCCAAAGCCTCAACGTGGCACAGGCCGCCGCCGTGCTGCTCCACGCCTTCCTGGGGGACTGAACCTGATGCGCTTCTTCGCGATGAACGATGCCGGTGACGAGCTGTTCCCGGTCACCCAGGCCCAGTGGGACGCAGCCGTCGCCCGCGCCGGCGAACACGGCCACGAGTTCCGCTGCGGCACCACGGATGCCGAATTCGCCGAAGGCGTCGCCTGGGCGGACGTGCTGATGGCGCAAACCTCGGCCCTCGCCCACCGCTTCCCCTGCACGGCGCCCAACCTGCGCTTCATCTTTCTGCTCTCCGCCGGCGTCGACAAATTGCAACCCTTCTCCGCCCTGCCCCCCGGGGTCGAGGTGCTCAACAACTCCGGCGTGCACAGCCGCAAGGCCGGCGAATACAGCGCCATGGCGCTCCTGATGCTGAACGCCCACGTGCCCGAAATGCTCACCCAGCAGCGCGACCAGGTGTGGCAGGCGCTGTTCTCTTCCTCCATCCGCGGCCGCCGCGTCACCATCCTCGGCACCGGAGACATGGGGGCGCCGGCCAGCCGCGCCGCCCGCCATTTCGGCGCCATCACCACCGGCGTGCGCACCACCGCCACCCCGCACCCCGATTTCGACCACATCGTCGCCAGCACCAGCCTCGACAGCGTGCTGCCCACCACCGACTACCTCCTCCTCGCCGCCCCCCTCACCGATGCCACCCGCAACATCATCACCCGCGAGCGCCTCGCCCTCCTCCCTAAGGGCGCCGGCGTCATCAACATCGGCCGCGGCCCGCTGATCGACCAGGAAGCCCTGTGCGACCTGCTCGACTCGGGCCATCTCGGCGGCGCCGTGCTCGATGTGTTCAACCCCGAGCCCATTCCGCCGGGCCACCGCACCTGGACCACCCGCAATCTCGTCATCACCCCCCACGTCTCGGTGGACGATCCGCTCACCTACAACCCGGACAGCCTCGATATCCTGTTCGCCAACCTGCTCGCCCACCGGGCCGGCAACCACATGCCGCACAAGGTCGATCTCACCCGCGGCTACTAACGCGCACCGAAACCGTCTTGCCCCCATCCCCCCTGCGACCCTAGGCTGCCATCCATGCTGGTTTTCTTCGGTCGCCGCCTTCTTGTCGCGTTGCTGGTCACGCTGACGGTGCTCACCGTCAGCTTCGCGCTGACCCGCCTGTCCGGCGATCTCGCCATCGCCATCGCCGGCCCGCAGGCCACCGAGCAGGACATCATCATCATCCGCAAGGCCTACGGGCTCGATCGCCCGGTGGTGGTGCAGTTCGTTGACTGGGTGGTCTCGGCCGCCTCCGGCGATCTCGGCCGCTCCTACATCTACCACGAGCCGGTCGCCCGCCTCATCAAGGACCGCCTGCCCGTCACTCTTACGCTTGGCCTCACCGGCCTGCTGATCGCCATGGCCACGGCCATCCCCATCGGCATCCTCGCCGCCATGCGCGAGGGCACCCTGTTCGATCGCGGCATCATGATGATCGCGGTCATCGGCCAGGCGATGCCCAGCTTCTGGCTCGGCCTGCTCCTCATCATCACCTTCGGCCTGAAACTGGGCTGGCTGCCGATCTCGGGCGTCGACGAATGGGACGGCTACGTCCTGCCCGGCATCGTGCTCGCATTCGCCGCCATCCCCGCCATGATGCGCCTCACCCGCTCCGGCATGGTGGATGCCCTGGCGTCGGACTACATCCGCACCGCCCGCGCCAAGGGACTCAGCCGCGCCTCTATCGTGCTCAAACACGCCCTGCGCAACGCCGCGATGCCGGTGGTGGCGGTGGCCGCGGTGCAACTCGGCTTCATGCTGTCCGGCTCGGTGGTCATCGAAAGCGTCTTCGCGCTGCACGGCGTCGGCTATCTCGGCTGGGAATCGATCAGCAAGAACGATTTCCCGGTGGTCCAGGCCGTCGTGCTGTTCCTCGCCGTGGTCTACATCTTCCTCACTTTGATGGCGGACCTGTTGAACGCCTTCCTCGACCCGCGGCTGCGCACCTCGTGAGCATCCGTCAGATCGCCGGCACCCTCGGCGCCATCATCGTCTTCGGCGTCGCCCTGATGGCGATCTTCGCCCCCCTGCTGGTCCCGCATGACCCCTTCGCCCAGGACCTCAATTTGCGCCTGGTGCCGCCCTCCTTCATGGACGGCGGGCAGCCCGACCATTTCCTCGGCACCGATCAGTTGGGCCGGGACTACTTCTCCCGCCTGATCTACGGCGCCCGCATCTCCATGCTGATCGGCGTCGCCACCGTCATCACCTCGGGCCTCATCGGCATCACGCTGGGCATGCTCGGCGGCTTCCTCGGCGGCCGCGCCGACATGGTGGTGATGTTCATCATCACCTGCCGCCTCTCCATCCCGCTGATCCTGGTCGCCCTCGCCGTGGTCTCCCTGGTCGGCAGTTCGCTCACCGTGGTGGTGCTCACCCTCGGCCTGCTGCTGTGGGAGCGCTTCGCCGTGGTCACCCGCACCACCGTGATGCAGGTTCGCACGCTTGACTATGTGAGCGCCGCCTGGGCCGCCGGCTGCTCGCGCACCCATATCCTGCTGCGCGAGATACTGCCCAACATCGTCCATCACCTGGTCGTCGTCGCCACGCTCGAAATGGCCATCGCCATCCTGCTCGAAGCCGCACTCTCCTTCCTCGGCCTGGGCGTCCCGCCACCGCTACCGTCCTGGGGCCTGATGATTTCCGAAGCCAAGGACTACATGTTCTTCAGCCCCTGGGTGATCATGGTCCCCGGCATCTCGCTCTTCATCCTCGTCCTCGGCATCAACTTCCTCGGTGACGCCCTGCGGGACTTCCTCGGCGCGACGCGGGACGCATGAGCACCCTCCTTGACGTCCAGGACCTGCGCGTCCGCTTCAACACCGCCGCCGAGGCGGTACGCGGCGTCTCCGTGCGCGTCGAAACCGGCGAGACCCACTGCCTGGTCGGCGAAAGCGGCTGCGGCAAATCCGTCTCCGCCCTCGCCGTGATGGGTCTGCTCGCCAAGGGTGGCATCCGCACCGCCGATCGCCTCGAATTCGCCGGGCAGGACATCAGCCGCCTCTCCGAACGCCAGATGTCCCGCCTGCGCGGCGACAAGATCGCGATGATCTTCCAGGAACCGATGACCTCGCTGAACCCGGCCTACACCGTGGGCTCGCAAATGGCCGAGGTCCGCATGCGCCACCGCGGCGGCAGCAAGCGCGAGGCGCTCGATCGTGCCGCCGCCCTGCTCGGCCGCGTCGGCATCACCGCCCCCGGCATGCGCCTCGCCCAGTACCCGCACCAGCTCTCCGGCGGCCTGCGCCAGCGCGTGATGATCGCCATGGCCCTCATGTGCGATCCCGAACTCCTCATCGCCGATGAACCCACCACCGCCCTCGATGTCACCGTGCAGGCCCAGATCCTGCGCCTGCTGATGGAACTGCAACGCGAACTCGGCCTGGCCATCCTGCTCATCACCCATGATCTCGGCATCGTCGCCCGCATGGCCCACCGCGTCAGCGTGATGTACGCCGGCAAGGTGGTGGAGTCGGCCACCGCCGACAGCCTGTTCGCCGCCCCCACCCACCCCTACACCCGCGGCCTGCTCGATTGCGTGCCCATCCCCGGCAAGGTCGCCCGCGGCGCCCCGCTCGGCAGTATCCCCGGTACCGTGCCCCGCATCCCCCTCGGCTTCCAAGGCTGCGGCTTCCGTGACCGCTGCGCCCACGCCGACGCCTCCTGCGCCACCATCGTACCGCAACAAACCCGCCAGCCCGGCCACGCCTACGCCTGCCGCCTGCCCGCCGGCTGGGTCGCGGAGCCCGTGGCATGAGTGCTGCGATCGAAATCCGCGATGTCGCGAAAATCTTCCGCCAGGGCACCGGCCTGTTCTCCGCCCCGCGCCAGGTCCGCGCCGTCGATGGCGTGTCGCTCTCCATGCCCGCCGGCGGCTGCTTCGGCATCGTCGGTGAAAGTGGCTGCGGCAAGTCCACCCTGGCCCGCCTCATCCTCGGCCTGCACCCGCCCACCTCCGGCGACATCCTGGTGGATGGCCAGGCCCTCGGCGCCATGGGCCGTCGCGAACGGGCCCGCCTCATCCAGCCGGTTTTCCAGGACCCGTTCTCCTCCCTCAACCCGCGCCGCAGCATCCGCGACATTGTGGGCCTGCCGCTTGCCGCCCAAGGCATCGGCGGCCGCGAAATCACCAGCCGCGTCGGCGCCATGCTCGAACGCGTCGGCCTGCGCGCCGAAATGGCCCACCGCCTGCCCTCGCAACTCTCCGGCGGCCAGCGCCAGCGCGTCGCCATCGCCCGCGCCCTCGTCCTCGGCCCGCGCATCGTGGTGTGCGACGAACCCACCTCCGCCCTCGATGTGTCCGTGCAGGCCCAAATCCTCAACCTGCTCAACGAACTCCGCCGGGACCTCGGGCTCACTCTGGTCTTCATCAGCCACAACCTCGCCGTCGTCGAACACATCTGTGACGAGGTGGCGGTGATGTACCTCGGCCGCGTCGTCGAACACGCCGACACCGACGCCCTCTTCCACGCCCCCACCCACCCCTACACCCGCGCCCTGCTCGACTCGGTGCTGACCCCCGAACCCGGCCTCGGCATCCCCGATGTCGGCCTCGGCGACTCCTACCCGGACCCCGCCAACATCCCCCCCGGTTGCCGCTTCCATCCGCGCTGCCCGATAGCTGAGGCGCGCTGCGCCATCGAAACCCCGGCCCCGCGCATGATCGGCACCCGCCGGGTGGAGTGCCTGCTGGCCTGAGATCCGCCGCCGGCACCTTGCTGCACTGCGGCACTGGGCGTAGAGGGACACGGTTTAGTTCTTCCGGAGATATTTCTCATGCGCACCATGTTCGCCCCGGCCGCCGTCATCGCCGCGCTCTTCGCCATCCAGCCGGCTCTCGCCGCCGATCCGGAAGCCGGCGCCAAGATCGTCAAGACCAAGTGCGGCGCCTGCCACTCCACCGCTGCCGGCAAGAACGTCGTCGGCCCCAGCCTGCACGCCATCGTCGGCCGCCACTCCAGCTCGGTCGAGGGCTTCCGCTACTCCGCCGCCAACAAGGCCGCCGACCTCACCTGGGACGAGGCCACGCTGGACAAGTACCTCACGAGCCCCAAGGCCGTGGTCCCCGGCACCACCATGACGTTCGCGGGCCTCAAGAGCGAGACCCAGCGCGCCGATGTCATCGCCTATCTCGCCACGCTGAAATAGTTTGTCACGAAACCGCGAGTGATTGATCTCAATCAATCTGCCGCGGCTCGATCAGTGCAAGGTATCCCCGGATTCTCCGGGGATACTTTCAATGCGAACGATATCGTCTTTCTCCGCCGCCTTGGTCTTCGCCACCATCGCGCTTGTCGGCTTCCATCGTTCCGCGCAGGCGGTGCCCAGCTTTGCCGCCCAGACCGGGCAGCCTTGCACAGCGTGCCATGTCGGTGCGTTCGGGCCGCAGCTTACCCCCTTCGGCCGCGCCTTCAAGATCGGCGGCTTCACCCAGGATGGTGGGGAGGGCCTGCGATCCAAAATCCCCCTCTCCGCGATGGTGCTGACCTCGTTCAACAACACGGCCAGCCCGCAACCCGGCGGTGCCGCCACGCACTTCGCTCCCAACAACAACTTTGCCGTCGATCAGGTCAGTGTCTTCTTTGGCCACCGGATCAACGACTACATGGGAGCTCTCATCCAGGCCACCTACAACGGCGTCAAGGGCGCCTCGCCCGATCCCGGCTCGCCCAGCTTCACACTCGACAACACCGATATCCGTCTCACCGCGCCCTTCGACGTCGGCGACAATACGCTGCGCCTCGGCGTCTCGTTGAACAACAACCCGACCGTGCAGGACCCCTACCACACCACCTTCGCCTGGGGTGTTCCGTACGTCTCATCGGCCCTTGCCCCCACGCCCGCCGCACAACCGCTGCTCGCTGGCCGCTTTGCCGGCACCGCCGTGGGCGTGAATGCCTATGCCTGGTGGAACAACGCGCTCTACGGCGAACTCGGTATCTACCGCGCGCTTGACCCAGGCGCCGCCAAGTTCGTCGGCACCTTCGCCGGTCCAGGCACCATTGACGGCGTCGCCCCTTACGGCCGCATCGCCTACGAGTGGAACTTCAACGGCCAGACCGTGCATATCGGCGCACTGGGCATGATGGCGGCGATCAAGCCGAACTACATGTCTGGCGTCGGCACTGACAAATACGCCGACATCGCAGCCGATGCCTCCTACCAATGGACAGGCGACGGCACCCACAGCGTCACGCTGCAAGGCATCGCCCTGCATGAACGCCAGCAGCTTGATGCCACTCTCGGCCAGGGCGGCAGCGATGCGGCAAAACACAGCCTTGAGCAGGTGAGATTGAACGCAGTCTACTTCTACCAGCATACCTATGGCCTCACCGCCGGCGTTGTGCGCACCTGGGGCACGGGCGATGCCACCTACTATGGCACCACCACCGGCCGGCCCAATAGCACCGGCCTGATGCTCGAAGCCGACTGGGTTCCGTTCGGCAAGGATGACAGCTGGGCCAGCCCGCTCGCGAACCTCAAGATCGGTCTGCAATACACCGCCTATACCGAGTTCGATGGGTCGGCGACGAACTATGACGGAAGCGGCCGCAATGCCCGAAACAACAATACTCTCTATCTCTTTGCGTGGCTGATCTTCTGATTTGGACAAGTGATGGTGGGTACCTCGCCCACCGTCATCCCGGTACCACACCATGTGGCCGCAATGCAGCATTCACAGTTGTATGCGTTGACGAAACCGGCGCCCGGGTCGACATAATATGGCCATGATCGACCGTCGCACCATCGTTACCGGCCTTGCCGCCACCGCCGCTTTTGCCCGCCCCGCGGCGGCGCAGATCGCCTTCGGTGGTGCCGCGCCGCCGCTGCCCGGTGGCCCCAAGCCGCGCTGGCAGCGCAACGCCGTGCCGGCCCCCAAGCAGGATGGCCGCCCCGCCATCACCCTCGTCATCGATGACATGGGCGTCGTGCATCCCGGCACCAACCGCATCATGGCGCTGCCCGGCCCGCTCACCCTGGCGTGGTTCCCCTTCGCGCGAAACCTGCCGCAACAGGTCGGCGAAGCTACCTCGCGCGGCCACGAAACCATCCTGCACATGCCCATGCAGGCCCACGGCCCCTCCATCGCCTGGACCGGGCCCGACCCGCTGCGCACGGACCTCCCACCCGCCGAAAACCTCCGCCGGCTGCAAGCCGCGCTCGATGCCGTGCCCGATACAGTCGGCCTCAACAATCACATGGGCAGCGTCGCCACCCTCGATGCCGGGTTGATGGACATCGTCGCCGCCGAGGCCAAGCGCCGCGAAATGCTGGTGCTCGACAGCGTCACCATCCCGCACAGCCGCGTCTACAGCCAGGCCGCCGCCATCGGCGTTCCCGCCACCTCGCGCGATATCTTCATCGATTTCCAGCCCAACGCCGCCATCATCCGCGGCCAGCTCGCCCAGATCGAGGCCCAGGCCCGCACCCACGGCCATGTCGTCGCCATCGGCCACCCCTGGCCGCTCACCATCGCCGCCCTCGAGGAATGGGTGCCCACCCTCTCCCGCCGCGGCTTCGCCCTCTGGCCGCTCTCCGCCACCGTGGCCTATCGCAACGAGATCACCCTCGCCGTCTGAGGCGCGATAGCGGCGGCCATCGTCGCGCGTCCAACTGGCCCGGTTTTTGCTGCACTGCGGTATGACCCGAGCCACTGCGCAGTGACCGAGCCCACCATCCGCGTCTTGCTGATCGACGACAACGCCTCCCGCGCCGCCGCCGTCCGTGCCGGCCTGGAGGCGGACGGCTGCCAGGTCGTCGGCGTCCTCCCCAACGTGGCCGACCTCGTCGCCCAAGTCCGCCGCGCCGCCGCCGACGTCATCGTCTGCGACATCGACAACCCCTCGCGGGACGCCATCGAGAGCATGCGCGCGCTGCAAAGCAGCGAGCCCCGCCCGGTGGTGATGTTCGTCGACCAGTCCGACCCCGCCGCCATCACCGCCGCGATGGAGGCCGGCGTCGCCGCCTACGTCATCGAGGGCCTGTCGCCGCGCCGCGTCCGCGCGGTGGTGGATGTCGCCATCGTCCGCTTCCGCGCCCACCAGGCCCTGCGCGCCGAACTCGCCGAAGCCCGCGGCGCCCTGGAAGACCGCAAGATCATCGAACGCGCCAAGGGCATCCTGATGCGCGCCCGCGGCATGGACGAGGACGCCGCTTTCCGCACCCTGCGCACCATGGCGATGGACCAGGGCCAACGCCTGGTGGAGGTCGCCCAAGGCGTCGTCACCGTGGGCAGCCTGCTGCAAACAAAGCGGATATCGACCAAAAAATAGGCGACTGCGTGAATTGTGCGCATCGACCCCCGCCAAAACCCCCGGAAACCCCACCGCCACTGCTGGCACGCCGCTTGCTTTTGTCCGTTTGCTCGCTTTCGCGGCATCCCGGTCAATGGCGACCGGACCACGATGCCCCCTCCCATCGACGCGGTCCAATGGCGGCCCGCACCCAGTCCCAGCCCTCGTGCCGGGCGGAGTGTGTGCCATGCCTGCGTCCGAACACGTCCAGACCGCCCCCGCCCTGCACACCGGCCTGCCGGACCTGAGCCTCGGCTACGTCCCGTTGACCGATGCCGCCCCGCTCCTGGTCGCCGACGCCAAGGGCTTCTTTCGCGCCAACGGCCTGTGCGTCGCGCTCACCCCCGCCGCGTCCTGGTCCGCCCTACGCGATCGCGTGGCCTTCGGCGCCTGGGATGGCGGCCAGATGCTCGGCCCGATGCCCATCGCCGCCGCCCTCGGCCTCGGCGGTGTCCGCGCCGACCTCGTCGTCACCGCCACCCTCGGCCGCAACGGCAACACCCTCGTCCTCGGCGGCAGCCTCGCCGAGGCAATGGGCGACGCCAGCTTCCCCCTCACCGGCAGCGCCTTCGCCGCCGGCCTGCGCCGCCACCGCGCCACCGGCGCCCCGCCCCCCGTCCTCGCCGTGGTCTTCGCCTACTCCTCCCACAACTACCTCCTGCGCCACTGGCTCGCCGAAGCCGGCGTCAACCCCGAGCAGGACGTCACCCTCGTCGTCCTCGCCCCGCCCGCCCTGCCCGAAGCCCTCGCCACCGGCCAGATCGACGGCTTCTGCGCCGGCGAACCCTGGGGCTCCCGCGCCGTCGATCTCCGCGTCGGCCGCATCATGCTGACCAGCGGCGCCATCTGGCCCGACCACCCCGAGAAGGTCCTCGCCCTCAACGCCGATCTCGCCGCCCGTGACCCCGCCCGCATCGAAGCCGCCACCAGGTCCGTCATCGCCGCCGCCACATGGCTCGCCAACCCCGAGAATATCGAGGAGGCCGCCCACATCCTCCACCACCAAGCCCTCCCCGGCGTGCCCGAGGCGGTGGTCGCCTTCGCCCTGCGCGGCCAACTCCCACTGTCGCCCGATGCCGACCCCACGCCGGTGCCCCGCGCCATCGTCCACGGCACCGCCGAAACCTACCCCGACCCCGTCCACGCCGCCTGGTTCCTCGCCGCCATGCGCCGCTGGGGTCACGTCGCCCGCGGCGGCGCCGCCCCCGCCGGCGTCTGGCGCCCCGACATCTGGCACCGCGTCACCGCCCTGCCGGCCCCCTTCATCGATACCCCTCCCACGCCCCGGAGCCTCCTGCCATGACCCGTATTGCCCGCCGCTCCCTCCTTCGCGCCTCCGCCACCCTCGCCGCCGCCCGCGCCGCCTTCCCCTCCGGCGCCGTCGCCCAGTCCACCGGCCCGGAGACCAAAAAAGCCACCCTCGGCTACATCGCCCTCACCGACTCCGCCCCCCTCATCGTGGCGAAAGAGCGCGGCCTGTTCGCCAAGTACGGCATGCCCGATGTCGAGGTGAACAAGCAGGCCTCCTGGGGCGGCACGCGGGACAACCTCGTCCTCGGCGGCGCCAGCGGCGGCATCGACGGCGCGCACATCCTCACACCCATGCCCTACCTCATGCACACCGGCAAAATCACCCAGAACAGCCAGCCCGTGCCCATGGCCATCCTCGCCCGCCTCAACACCAACGGCCAGGCCATCAGCGTCTCCAAAGCCCTCATGCCCCTCGGCGCCAAACTCGACGCCACGCCCCTGAAAGCCGCCTTCGCCGCCAAACAGGGTAGCAACAAGGTGGCGATGACCTTCCGCGGCGGCACGCATGATCTCTGGCTGCGCTACTGGCTCGCCGCCGCCGGCATCGACCCCGACCGGGACGTCGAAACCATCGTCGTCCCGCCCCCCCAGATGGTCGCCAACATGAAGGTCGGCACCATGGATGCCTTCTGCGTCGGTGAACCCTGGAACGACCAGCTCGTCAATCAGGGCCTCGGCTACTCCGCCTGCATCACCGGCGAAATCTGGAAGGACCACCCGGAGAAATCCCTCGGCATGCGCGCGGACTGGGTGGCCAAAAACCCCCGCGCCGCCGAAGCCCTCACCGCCGCCGTCATCGAGGCGCAGCTCTGGGCCGATGACCTCGCCAACAAGGACGAACTCGCCGCCATCCTCGGGCGCCGCGCCTGGTTCAACGTCCCCCCCGCCGACATCCTGCCCCGCAGCAAGGGCGACATCGCCTACGGGGACGGCCGCAAACTCGCCGCCTCCGCCCTGCGCATGAAATTCTTCGCCGACCACGCCAGCTACCCGTTCCGCTCCCACGAGCTGTGGTTCCTCACCGAAGACATTCGCTGGGGCGTCCTGCCGCCCGACCTCGACACCACCTCCCTCATCGCCGCCGTCAACCGCGAAGACATCTGGCGCAGCGCCGCCAAACTCGCCGGCATCGCCGCGGCCGACATCCCCGCCAGCACCTCGCGCGGCGTCGAAACCTTCTTCGACGGCAAGACGTTCGACCCTGCGGCGCCGGCGGCTTATCTCGCGAGCCTTGCCATCAAGAAGTCAGTGGCATGAGCGGAAGTATCAGCGCGGAAGCAAGATCTGCTTTTTTGAAAAAAAGCAGCAAAAAACTTTTGTCCATTGGAGTGTTCGGGCCAATGCGCTGCGAAGCCACAAGTGAAGTTTTTTTGCACCTTTTGTTTCAAAAAAAGTCGCCCTTCCTTGCTTCGGGCACCGCACCATGAGCGACCTAGCCCAAGCCGCCCCGCTCGGCCTCCGCCTCCCCCGCGTGGCCCTCCGCCCTGCCGCCCTCGGCGCCATGCTCCGCCGCGCCATCGTCCGCGCCCTGCCGCTGATCATCATGCTGGTGCTCATCCTCGGCGCCTGGCAGATCGCCGCCGACCGCCCCACCGCCAGCCTGCCCGCCCCGAGCAAAATCTGGGCCGACAGCAAGGACCTCATTATCCACCCGTTCTACGATCACGGCGGGCTCGACAAGGGCCTCGGCCTGCACCTCTTCGCCAGCCTCCAGCGCGTCGCCCTCGGCTTCCTACTCTCCGCCATCGCCGGCATCGCCCTCGGCCTGCTCGTCGGCACCAGCGAAATCGCCATGCGCGGGCTTGACCCGATTTTCCAGGTCCTGCGCACCGTCCCCCCGCTCGCCTGGCTCCCGCTTTCGCTGGCCGCCTTCCGCGACGCCCAGCCGAGCGCCATCTTCGTCATCTTCATCACGGCCATCTGGCCGGTGATCATCAACACCGCGGTCGGCGTCCGCAACGTCCCGTCCGACTACCGCAACGTCGCCCGCGTCATCCGCCTGCGCGGCATCGGCTACTTCTGGAAAATCCTGCTCCCCTCCGCCGCCCCCTTCATCTTCACCGGCCTGCGCATCGGCATCGGCCTTTCCTGGCTCGCCATCGTCGCCGCCGAAATGCTGGTCGGCGGCGTCGGCATCGGCTTCTTCATCTGGGACGCCTGGAACAGCTCCAACATCTCCGACATCATCGTCGCCCTCATCTATGTCGGCCTCGTCGGCTACGTCCTTGATCGCCTCGTCATGCTCGCCGGCCGCATCGTCACCCGGGGTACCGCGTGATGAGCATCCGTCATCTCTCCATCTCCGACGTCTCCATCCGCTTCGCCCCCAACGCGCCCGACGTGCTGCAAAAAGTACGCCTCGAAATCGCCCAGGGCGAATACGTCGCCATCATCGGCCACTCCGGCTGCGGCAAATCCACCCTGCTCAACATCGTCGCCGGCCTGCTCAAATGCACCACCGGCGGCGTCCTGCTCGATGGCACCGAGGTCGACGAACCCGGCCCCGACCGCGCCGTGGTGTTCCAGAACCACAGCCTGCTGCCCTGGCTCACCTGCCGCGAAAACGTCCGCCTCGCCGTCGACCAGGTCTTCGGCCGCAAGAAATCCCGCGCCGAACGCGCCGCCTGGGTGGACGAAAACCTCGACCTTGTCCGCATGCTCCCCCACGCCGAGAAGAAGCCCGGCGAAATCAGCGGCGGCATGAAGCAGCGCATCGGCATCGCCCGCGCCTTGGCCATGCAGCCCAAGGTCCTCCTGCTCGACGAACCCTTCGGCGCGCTCGACGCCCTCACCCGCGCCCATCTCCAGGACCAGGTGACGGAAATCCACGCCCGCCTCGGCACCACCGTCCTGATGATCACCCACGATGTCGACGAAGCCGTCCTGCTCTCCGACCGCATCGTGATGATGACCAACGGCCCCGAAGCAACCATCGGCGAAATCCTCCACGTCGACCTCCCCCGCCCGCGTGACCGCCTGGCGTTCGCCCAGGACCCCCGCTTCCTCGCGGCCCGGGCGGGTGTGATGGAGTTCCTCTACGCCCGCCACCGCAACCCGGCGGAAGCAGCATGAATATCGTCATCGGCGCCGGCCCCGCCGGCACCCGCTGCGCCACCCGCATCGCCGAAGCGGGCCACCCCGTCACCCTCATCGGCGACGAACCCGGGCAGCCCTACGACCGCGTCGCCCTCAGCCGCTACCTCGCCCGGGAAGTGAGCCAGCAGGACCTCATCTCCGACCTCCCCGCCACCGTCACCCACCGCCCCGGCCGCGCCGTCACCGCCATCCACCGCGACACCCGCACCATCACCCTCGATGACGGCGCCACGCTCGCCTACACCCGCCTCATCCTCGCCACCGGCTCCACCCCCATCCGCCTCCCCATGCCCGGCGCCACCCTCCAAGGCGTCCTCGCCTACCGCACCATGGCCGATGTCGACGCGATGATCGCCGCCGCCCGTCCTGATGCCCCCGCCGTGGTCATCGGCGGCGGCCTCCTCGGCCTCGAAGCCGCCGCCGGCCTCGCCGCCCGCGGCATGCGCGTCACCGTCCTGCACGCTGTCGATCGCCTGATGGAACGCCAGCTCGACCACACCGCCGCCGCCCGCCTCGCCCGCCACCTCGCCGCCAAGGGCATCACCCTCATCACCGACGCCCGCTCCGTCGCCATCGAGGGCGACACAAACGCCCAGGCCGTCCGCCTCGCCGACGGCCAGATCCTCCCCGCCGATCTCGTCGTGATGGCCGTCGGCATCCGCCCCCGCATCGATCTCGCCCGCGAAGCCGGCCTCGCCACCGCCCGCGGCATCCAGGTGGACGCCGCCATGCGAACCTCGGACCCTGCCATCCTCGCCATCGGCGAATGCGCCGAACACGACGGTGCCTGCGTCGGCCTCGTCGCCCCCGCCTTCGTCCAGGCCGATGTCGCCGCCCGAACCGCCTGCGGCCACCCCGCTTGCTACACCCCGAGTGCCGACTCCGCCGCCCTCAAGGTCGCCGGCGCCCCGGTCTGGTCGGCCGGCGAGGTCGAGCAAACCGACACACAACCCCTCATCCTCGATGACCCCGACGGCGCCTATCGCCGCCTCCTCCTGCGCGATGACCGCCTCGTCGGCGCCCTGCTCTACGGCGCCACCGAAGACGCCGCCTGGTACATGCGCCTCATCCGTGACGCCGCCCCCCTCGGCGCGCTGCGCGCCACCCTCCCGTTCGGCCCGGCCTACACCCACGCGGAGGCGGCGGAATGAGCGAACAGCCCTTCAGCCCCGAACAGCAGGAATACCTCAAGGGCTTCATGTCCGGCGTCGAAGCCCGCCGCGGCGCCCTCGGCCTCCCCCTCGCCCCCGCCGAGCCCGCGCCGGACCCCGCCGACCCCCAGCGCGCCGCGCAGGACGCCACCATCGCCGCCGGCGGCAAACTCACCCCCGAGGAAGACGCCAAGCGCCGCAAGCACCCGCTCGACCGCTGGGACGAAATCGCCGCCACCGCCGCCGCCGGCAAATTCCCCCGCGGCACCGATGTCTTCCTCACCAAGTACCACGGCCTGTTCCACGTCGCCCCCGCCCAGGACAGCTTCATGTGCCGCCTGCGCATCCCCGGCGGCATCCTCAACGCCCACCAACTCCACGGCATCGCCGACATCGCCACCGAACTCGCCGGCGGCTACGCCGACATCACCACCCGCGCCAATTTCCAGCTCCGCGAAATCCCCGCCGAAGCCGCCCCCGAACTCCTCATCCGCCTCAACGAACTCGGCCTCACCGCCCGCGGCTCCGGCGCCGACAACGTCCGCAACATCACCGGCAGCCCCACCGCCGGCATCGACCCGCAGGAACTCCTCGACACCCGCCCCCATGCCCGCGCCATCCACCACCACATCCTCAACCACCGCGACCTCTACGGCCTCCCCCGCAAATTCAACATCGCCTTCGACGGCGGCGGCCGCGTCCCCGTCCTGGAGGACACCAACGACATCGCCTTCACCGCGATCCGCGCTACGGAAGGGCAGGGGGGCGAGCAAATCCTCTACCGCCTCGCCCTCGGCGGCATCACCGGCCACCAGGACTTCGCCCGCCCCACCACTGTCGTCGTCCCCCCCGCCGACACCACCCGCGTCTGCGACGCCATCCTGCGCGTGTTCATCCGCGAGGGCGATCGCACCGACCGCAAGAAGGCCCGCCTGAAATACGTCCTCGACCGCCTCGGCCTCGAAGCCTTCCTCACCCTCGTCGAACAGGAACTCGGCACCCCCCTCCGCCGCCTCGACCCCGCCGCCATCGCCCCCGCCACCCCCCAACTCAAGCACGGCCACATCGGCATCCACGACCAGAAGCAGCCAGGCCTCCACTACATCGGCATCACATGCCCGGTCGGCCGCCTCACCGCCGCCCACCTGCACGGCATCGCCGACATCGCCACCCGCCGCGGCTCCGGCACCATCCGCCTCACCGTCTGGCAAAACCTCCTCATTTCCGACATCCCCACCACGGCCCTCGCCGCGGTGACCGCCGAACTCACCGCGCTCGGCCTCGGCACCACCGCCAGCCACCTCCGCGGCGGCCTCGTCGCCTGCACCGGCAACGCCGGCTGCAAATTCGCCGCCTCCGACACGAAGCGCCATGCCGCCAGCCTCGCCGACTGGCTCGACGCCCGCATCACCGTCGACCACCCCATCAACATCCACCTCACCGGCTGCCACCACTCCTGCGCCCAGCACTTCATCGCCGACATCGGCCTCCTCGGCGCCAAGATCGAACAGGGCGAGGACCTCATCGAAGGCTACGACCTCCACGTCGGCGGCGGCGCCGGCCCCGAACAAGCCATCGGCCGCCTCATCCGCCCCGCCATCCCCTTCGACGATCTCGCCCCCGCCATCCTCGCCCTCCTGCGCGCCTGGAACGGCCAGGACAGCTTCCACGCCTGGTGCGCCGCGCATGACACCGAAGCCCTCGCCACCCTGTGCCGCGAACTGACCGAGGCCTGAGATGAACGCCATCAACCCGCCCATGCCCATCATCCCGGAAAACGCCCCCTTCAGCGCCCCGCAACGCGCCTGGCTCAACGGCTTCCTCGCCGGCCTCTACGGCGGCGGCACCGCCAACATGTCCACCGCCACCCCACCCGCCCCCGCCGAAGACTTCCCCTGGCACGATCCCGCGCTCGACCTCGAAGAACGCCTCACCCTCGCCCAGGGCCGCCCGCTCAACCGCCGCCTCATGGCCGCCACCGCCCAGCTCGACTGCGGCCAGTGCGGCTACCTCTGCCAGTCCTACGCCGAAGCCCTCGCCGACGGCCGTGAAACCTCCGCCTCCCTCTGCGTCCCCGGCGCCAAACCCACCGCCCGCGCCCTCAAATCCATGCTCGCCGAAGCCCCCGCCATCGCGCCCGCCATTGCCCCTGTCGAAACCAAACCCAGCGCCCGCCACGTCCAAATCCGCAGCGCCACCCGCCTCACCACCCCCGGCTCCGACAAGGACGTCCGCCACGTCGTCATCGACCTCGCCAATTCCGGCCTCACCTACCTCCCCGGCGACAGCATCAGCCTCGCCGCCCCCAACGACCCCACCCTCGTCCAAGCCCTCCTCACGCACCTCCGTCTCACCGGCGACGAACCCGTCCCCTGCCCGGACGGCACCGCCCGCCCGGTCCGCGACGCCTTTGCCCACCATTTCGCCATCGCCCGCCCGCTCGACCGAACGATGGACCTCCTCGCCATGGCCGCCACCAACCCCCGCGAAGCCACCGCCCTGCGCCGCCTGTCCGACGGCGAGGACACCGCCGAACCCGCCGACGCCGACCTGCTGGATCTCCTCGAAGCCTTCCCCTCCGCCCGCCCCCCCCTGGCCGACCTCGCCCGCAGCCTCCCCGCCCTGCAACCCCGCCTCTACTCCATCGCCTCCTCCCCCCAGGCCGCCCCCGGCGAGGTCCATCTCTGCCTCGGCGTGGTGTCCGAAACCCGCCGCGGCCGCCGCCGCCACGGCGTCGCCAGTTCCTTCCTCGCCGAGCGCGCCGCCACCGCCGGCCCCATCGCGGCGCGCATCCAACCCAGCCACTTCCGCCTCCCCGCCGACCCCGCCACCCCCGTCATCATGGTCGGCCCCGGCACCGGCATCGCCCCCTTCCGCGCCTTCCTGCAGGACCGCGCCGCCGCCAACCTGAAAGGCCGAACCTGGCTTTTCTTCGGCGACCGCCGCCGCGCCACCGACTTCCTCTACGGAACCGAACTCACCGCCTGGCTCGCCGACGGCACCCTCTCCCGCCTCGACCTCGCCTTCAGCCGCGACAGCACCGCCAAAACCTACGTCCAGGACCGCATGAAAGCCGAAGCCGCCGACCTCTGGCGCTGGCTCCAGGACGGCGCCCACTTCTACGTCTGCGGTGACGCCAGCCGCATGGCGCGTGACGTCGACACCGCGCTGCGCGACATCGCCATCACCCAGGGCGGCCTCACCCCGGACCAGTCGAAAGACTGGATCGTCGCCCTCGCCCGCCAGGGCCGGTATCTCCGCGATGTCTACTGAACCCGTAAGGACCACCTGCCCCTACTGCGGCGTCGGCTGTGGCATCCTCGTCACGCCCAACGGCACCATCAAGGGCGACCCCGCCCACCCCGCCAACCAAGGCCGCCTGTGCAGCAAAGGCACCGCCCTCGGCGAAACCCTCGGCCTCGCCAACCGCCAGCTCCACCCCGAAATCCACAACGCCCGCGCCACCTGGACCGAAGCCCTCGACCTCATCGCCGAGCGCTTCGCCACCACCATCGCCGCCCACGGCCCCAACAGCGTCGCCCTCTACGTCTCCGGCCAACTCCTCACCGAGGACTATTACGCCGCCAACAAGCTGGCGAAATCCGTCCTCGGCACCGCCAACATCGACAGCAACTCCCGCCTCTGCATGGCCAGCGCCGTCGCCGGCCACCGCCGCGCCTTCGGCGAAGACCTCGTCCCCGGCATCTACGAAGACCTCGAAATCGCCGACCTCGTCATCCTCGTCGGCTCCAACACCGCCTGGTGCCACCCCGTCCTGTTCCAACGCATCCAGGCCGCCCGCGCCGCACGCCCCACCATGCGCATCGTGGTGATCGACCCCCGCCGCACCACCACCGCGGCCGAAGCCGACCTCCACCTCCCCCTCCGTCCCGGCACCGACGTCGCCCTCTTCAACGGCCTCCTCGCCGACCTCCACGCCCACGGCGGCCAAACTGACGCCCGGTATGGGGCCGACGCCACCGGCCTCGACGACGCCATCGCCACCGCCCGCGCCGAAACCCCCGACATCGCCACCACCGCCGCCCTCTGCGGCCTCCCCGAAGAGGACGTCGCCGTCTTCTTCGCCCTCGTCCGCGCCACCCCACGCACCGTCACCCTGTTCAGCCAGGGCGTGAACCAGTCCTCGGCCGGCACCGACAAGGTGAACGCCATCATCAACACCCACCTGCTGACCGGCCGCATCGGTCTCCCCGGCGCCGGCCCCTTCAGCATCACCGGCCAACCCAACGCCATGGGCGGCCGCGAAGTCGGCGCCCTCTCCAACATGCTCGCCGCCCATCTCGACTGGACCACCCCCGGTGACCATGACCGCCTGGCCCGCTTCTGGAACACCCCGAACCTCCCCGCCGCCCCCGGCCTCAAAGCCGTCGACATGTTCCACGCCATCGCCGACGGCCGCATCAAGGCCGTCTGGATCATCGGCACCAATCCCGCCGTCTCCCTCCCGCGCGGCACCACCATCCGCGACGCCCTCGCCAACTGCCCCTTCGTCGTGGTCAGCGAATGCGCCGCCGACACCGACACCTCCCGCCTCGCCCATGTCCGCCTCCCCGCCCTCGGCTGGGGCGAAAAGGACGGCACCGTCACCAACTCCGAACGCGTCATCAGCCGCCAGCGCGCCTTCCTGCCACCCCCCGGCGAAGCCCGCCCGGACTGGCACGCCCTCGCCGCCGTCGCCGCCCGCCTCGGCCACGCCGCCGCCTTCGCCTGGACCACCCCCGCCGAGATCTTCCGCGAACACGCCACCCTCTCCGGCTTCGAGAACACCGGCGCCCGCCGCTTCAACATCTCCGCCCTCGCCACCGCCGACTACGCCACCCTCGCCCCCACCCGCTGGCCATGCCCCGCCGACGGCCCCGCCCCCGCCCGCCTCCTCGGCGACGGCCGCTTCCCCACACCGGACGGCCGCCCTTGCATGATCCCCACCCCATTCCGCCCCCCGGCCGCCAACGCCACCGCCGAATTCCCCCTCATCCTCCTCACCGGCCGCCTGCGCGACCAGTGGCACATGATGACCCGCACCGGCCCGGTCCCCCGCCTGATGGCCCACGCCCCCGAACCCATCCTCTCCCTCCACCCCGCCGACACCACCCTGCCGGACGCCACCCTCGTCCGCGCCACCTCCCCCCACGGCACCACCATCCTCCGCCTCCGCCACGACCCCACCCAACGCCCCGGCACCGCCTTCGCCCCCATGCACTGGACCTCTGACCTCTGCCCCCAGGCCCGCATCAACACCACCATCGGCGACGCGACCGACCCCATCAGCGGCCAGCCCGAACTCAAACACACCCCCATCCAGGTCTCGCCCTACCCCACAAGCTGGACCGCCTTCATCCTCCTGCGCCACCGCCTCCCCGCCACCATCGCCCCGTGGTGCGCCATCGTCCCCGAACCAAACGGCGTCTGGCGCCACGAACTCGCCGGCGACACCGCTGCCGAAACCGCCCTCGCGCACCTCACCGACCTGCTCGACATCGGCCCCGCCTGGCTCCGCTTCGACGACCCCGCCCACACCCAGCACCGCGCCATCCTGGTCCGCGACGGCGCCCTCCTCGCCGCCCTCTTCCTCGGCCCCAACCTCCCCTCCCGCGCCTGGCTCACCACCCAGTTCGCCCCCGCCATCCCGCTCCCCTCCCGCATCGCCCTCCTCGCAGGCGCCCTCCCCGGCGCCCCCGCCGCTTCCCCCCCCATCTGCGTCTGCAACGGCATCGCCGCCGCCGAGATCGACGCCGCCATCACCGCGGGCTGCCGCACCATCGACGCCATCGGCCGCGCCACCCTCGCCGGCACCGGCTGCGGCTCCTGCAAACCCGAAATCCGCGCCCTCCTCGCCCGCATCCCGGAGCCCGCCTGATGCGCCATTTCCCGGTCTTCCTCGATCTCCACGCCCGCCGCGTCCTCATCCTCGGCACCGGCGAGGTCGCCCACCGCAAAGCCGCCGCCGTCACCACCGCCGGCGCCGAAGTCCTCCTCCGCCCCCACTTCTCCCCCGCCGACCTCGCCGGCTGCGCCCTCGCCATCGGCGCCGACGCCCCCCAGCCCGACCTCGAAGCCCTCTTCCACGCCGCCCACGCCGCCGGCATCCCGGTCAACACCGTCGATCAGCCCGCCCTGTGCAGCTACATCACCCCCGCCATCATCGACCGCGACCCCATCACTATCGCCATCGGCACCGGCGGCGCCGCCCCCGTCCTCGCCCGCCTCCTGCGCGCCCGCATCGAGGCCATCATCCCCCCCGTCTTCGGCCGCCTCGCCGCCCTCGCCGCCACACTCTCGCGCGACCTGCGCGCCCGCTTCACTGACCTGCGCGCCCGCCGCCGCGTCCTCGAACGCATCCTCACCGGTCCCGCCGCCGACCTCGTCTTCGCCCACCGTGACGCCGAAGCCGAAACCGTCGCCCGCGCCGAAATGGCCGACGCCATCCGCCCCACCGGCACCGTCCACCTCGTCGGCGCCGGCCCGGGCGCCGCCGACCTCCTCACCCTGCGCGCCCTCCGCCTCCTCGGCGAAGCCGACGTCATCGTCCACGATCGCCTGGTCTCCGCCGAAGTCCTCGACCTCGCCCGCCGTGACGCCAGGCGCATCTACGTCGGCAAGGCCCGCGCCAACCACTGCGTCCCCCAACCCGAAATCAACGCCCTCCTCATCCGCCTCGCCCGGGGCGGCAACAAAGTCATCCGCCTCAAAGGCGGCGACCCGACGATCTTCGGCCGCGCCGGCGAAGAAGCCGCCGCCCTCGCAGCCGCCGGCATCGCCTGCGAAATCGTCCCCGGCATCACCGCCGCCCTGGCCTGCGCCGCCGACCTCGGCGCCTCGCTCACCCACCGCGACCACGCCCGCACCGTCACCCTCGCCACCGGCCACACCGCCGACGGCAAAGTCGATCTCGATTTCGCTGCCCTCGTCGCCCTGCGCGGCACCGTCGCCATCTACATGGGCCTCAAAACCCTCCCCGCCGTGCGGGACGGCTTCCGCACCCACGGCCTCCCGCGCACCACCCCCGCCGCCCTGGTCGAAAACGGCAGCATGCCCCAACGCCGCATCCTGCGCGGCACCCTGGACAGCCTCGCCGCCGACGCACCAGGCTGGAGCACCGGCGGCCCCACCCTCCTCATCATCGGTGAGGCGTTGGAACCAGGACTACCGAGCCGCGAAAGCCTGCGCATCGAGCGCGAGCCGGCATACGGTTAACGCATGCGCCTGCGGCATCGCCGTTTCCGTGCGGTCCCGTACATCGGCGGCGAAATTGCGGAAATACGTCAATTTCTGCCCCTCGCAGTGGATATGTCGGGTGCCCTTCTTGTCGGACATGAACAAATGGTCCGTCCCCGCCCGCCCCTCGATGTCGATATACTTGCGCAATTCGATCGTCCCCTCGGTCCCCAGGATGGTCAGCCTTCCATCCCCCCAGGTCGGCAGCCCGTCCGGCGTGAACCAATCCACCCGCACATACCCCCGGGCCCGCTCGCTGCGCAGCACCACCTCGCCGAAATCCTCGAACCCGCCGCCCACCGCGAAATGCCCCACCGAGGCAAACGCCACCTCCGGCTTCTGGCTCTCTGTAAACACGATGAACTGGTCGATCTGGTGGCTGGCAATATCCACCAGCACCCCGCCATACGTCGAAGCATCCCAGAACCAGTCCGGCCGCAACGGCCGATTGAGCCGATGCGGCCCCAAACCGACCGTCTGCACCACCTGCCCGATTGCCCCCGCCCGCACCATATCCAACGCCACCTGCGTCGAAGGCGTCTGGAATCGCTCGGAAAAACACACCGAGAATATCCGCCCGGTCTCTGCCACCGCGTGCTCCACCGCGGCCAGCTGCGCGTAGTCGGTGATCCCGGGCTTATCCACCAGCACATCCTTGCCGGCCCGCATCGCCGCCACCGCCAGCGGCGCCCGCTCGCACGGTATCCCCGCCGTCACGATCACATCGATCGTCGTGTCCTCCAGCAGGCGCGCCTTCTCGGCAATTTCCGGCAGATGTGGAAACCGTTTGCGAAACCCGTCCAATACCCCGGCATCTGACGTCACCGGCCAATACCCGGCACACTCCATGCCGGCATCCATCAGATATTGCGTGAGTTCATAGACATGCCGGTGATCAAGCCCGATCACTCCGAAGCGGGTCGCCATGTTCCAGTCTCCAGTCGATTTAGGTTTAGAAAGAAGCGAGCACTTCTTTTTGAAAAAAGAAGCAAAAACGTTCTATCCGTTGGCTTCGCCCTTACGCCACCACTCCAACATACCCATCGCGCTGCGGATCAGCCCCACCCTCCAGCCGCCCGTCCCACGCCGTAATCCCATGCGGAGCCGCGAACGGGAACGACAGCGGAGACCGTTTCACCTCATAACCCATTGATTCCAGAACAACCTGCGTCGCGCGCGGAATCCGATTGGAAATATCGATCGCATCCGTCGTCGCCGAAAACCGCGGCGCCTGCACTGCCTCCTGCATCCCCATCCCCCAATCCAGCACATTGAGCAGCACCTGCAGGATCGCCACCGCGATCCACGCCCCGCCTGGCGCCCCCACTGTCATCACCGGCGCCCCCTCGTCGAACACGATCGTCGGTGACATTGTCGAGAACCGCCGCTTCCCCGGCGCGATCGACCCCGCCAGCCCCGGCCGCGGATCGTACCAGTTCATCGCCCCATTCAGCATGAACCCGGTCCCCGGCGGGATCACCCCGGATGGCGTGCCCAGCGTATGCGTCACTGAAACCACCATGCCATCGGCATCGATGCACGAAATCGTCGTCGTATGCTTGGCATCGCCGCCAGCGCGGGGCAGGGGGGTCTTCTCCCCCGCCTCGATCCGCCCCGCGCAGGCGTCGGCATAGGTATCGGACAACAGCATCTCCAGCGGCGGCACCACGAAATCGGGATCGCCGATATGTCGATCCTTGTCCCGCCCGGCAATCTTCATCGCCTCCGCCACCACCCGGATATATTCGGGGCTGTTGTGCCCGAGCGCCACCAGGTCAAACCGCTCAAGGATCCGCAGCATCTCTGCCACCACGATCCCCCCCGCCGGCGGCGGCGGCACCGCAACCCGCCGCCCGCGATAGGTAATCTCCAGCGGCGCATGCTCGCGCAACCGGAACCCCGCCAGGTCAGCCGCCGACAACAACCCGCCATGCGCCTGCATATCCGCCACAATCCGCGCTGCCAGCGGCCCGGTATAGAAACTCTCCGCTCCATTGGCCGCGAGATCCCGCAACGTCCCCGCCAGCGCCGGATTGCGCACCAGGTCCCCCACCCGCTTGGGCGACCCATCCGCCCGCAGATACAGCGCCGCCCCGTCCACCGTGCACGCAAGCTTGTCCACATACGGCCGCCGTCCATACGGCGCATCGTTGGTGGCAAACACGCCGCCCACATGCGGGCGCACCACCCAGCCCTTCTCGGCGAACCCGATCGCCGGCCCAAACAACGCCCCCCAGTCCAGCCGCCCGAACCGCGCATGCGCCGCCTCGAACACCCGAAGAATCCCGGGCGTCGTCACCGCGCTATGGCCCAGCTCGTTCACCGCGCCCTTCAGCACGTAGCCGAATCCGTCCGAACACTCGCCCTCGAAAATCCCCGCCCACATATCCGCCGTCGCCGCCGCCGGGCAGGTCGACATCCCGTCCAGGATCACATGCGCCCCGGTCCGCGGATCGAACACCTGCATCGAGCCCAGGCCGCCGATGCCGCACATCAGCGGGTCCACCACCCCCTGGGTGAACGCACACGCCAACACCGCATCCACCGCACTACCACCCTGCGCCAGCACCGCGGTGCCGGCCTCCACTGCTTCGGGCTGCGGCGCCACGATCATGGCGCGAGGTTCAGGCAACTGGCGAACAGGGCGGGGCATGGCAAACTCCGGCGGCGATGAAGGCGAAGCCTCCGTCAGGCCGCGCGCGGACGCAAGCCGCCCCCGCGCAACCCCTCAGTACTTGCGCAGCAAGCCCACCAGCCGCCCCTGCACCCGCACCTTGTCGGCCGGATAAATCTGCGTCTTGAACGTCGCATTGGCCGGCTCCAGCGCAATCGCATTGCCTTTCCGACGCAGCCGCTTCAGCGTCACCTCCCCCTCATCCACCAGCGCCACCACGATCTGCCCACTATCCGCGGTGTCGGTGCGGCGAATAATCACCGTGTCCCCATCCCAGATCCCGGCCTCGAGCATCGATTCGCCCGCCACCTCTAGCGCGAAGTGCTCGCCCGCCCCCAACATCGCCATCGGCACATCCACGTGGCTGACACTGTCGTTCAACGCCTCGATCGGCATACCGGCCGCAATCCGCCCATACAGCGGCAACTGCACCGACCCCGCCTCCGTCGCCGCGCGAACCCCCGCCAGCCGGCCGCCGAAGTCCCCATGGATCACATTGGGAGCGAACCCCGGGGCCTCGCTGGCCTGCGACGCCTCGCTCAACGCCGCATCGCGCGCCGCGATATCATCGGGCAACCGCATCACCTCCAGCGCCCGCGCCCGATGATGCCGCCGCTGCAGGAACCCCCGCTCCTCCAGCGCCGAAATCAGCCGATGGATCCCAGACTTGGAGCGCAAATTCAGCGCCGCCTTCATCTCCTCGAAACTCGGCGAAAACCCGGTCGCCTTCAAATGCTGGTCAATGAAGGTCAGCAACTCGTGCTGCTTGCGTGTGAGCATGGGCGAAACTCCCGTGGCGTCGCGGAACAAACCAGCAACTCACGCGATGTTCTATATGCGTTCCCGTTGGCATGTCAACGCAAACTACAACCCCAGCGTATCAAGCCGGATAACCGGCACCATCTCGCCAGCCAAAGCCGCCGGCGCGTGCGGCGGCCGCAGAATCAACGCGTCGGATTCCGCCAGCAACCGCAACATCGCCGAATCCTGCCGCCCGAACGCGCTCACCACCGGCGTGCCATCCGCGTCAAACGTCATCCGCGCCCGCAAATGGTCCGCCCGCTGGTCATTCGCTGCCAACCCCGCCCCCAGCCGCGCCAGGCTCACCGGCGGCGGGGCAGGGGGCAACCCCGACAGCACGCCGAGCGCCGGCACCAGGAACAAAATGGCGGTTATCAGCGACGAAACCGGATTTCCCGGTAGCCCCAGCAACGGCACCGAACCCAGCCGCCCATGGATCAACGGCTTGCCCGGCCGCATCGCAATTTTCCAGAAATCCACCACCAGGCCGCGCTCCCCCAGTGCATCCTGGATCAGATCATGCTCCCCCACGCTCGCCCCCCCGGTCGTCACCAGGATATCGCAGGACCGCGCCCCATCCGCCGCCGCCGCAATCGCCGCGCGATCATCGGGCGCGATCGGCAGCACCACCGCGTCCCCCCCGCACGCCCGCACCAGCGCCGCCAGCGCATGCGAATTGGACGAAACAATCCCCCCCGCCGGAATCGGCTCTCCCGGCAATGCAATCTCATCCCCGGTCGCCAAAATCGCCACCCGCGGCGCCCGATGCACGCCCACCCAAGGATGATTGCCCGCCGCCATCAAGCCAATATCCCGCGCATTCAAGCGCTTGCCGGCCGGAACCAGCACATCCCCCACCGCGAAATCCTGCCCGGCGCGCCGAATATGCCGCCCGCCAACCACCGCCTCATCCACCCGCACCCGCGCGCCGGTCCGCGTCGCATCCTCCTGCAACAGGATCGCATCCGCCCCGTCCGGCACGACAGACCCGGTAAACAACCGCAACGCCTGCCCCGGCCCAATGGTCCCCGCCCACGGATGTCCCGCCGGCGCACTGCCCACCACCTCCAACTCCGCCCCGAGCCCTCCATCGGCCGCCCGCAGCGCATACCCATCCATCGCCGAAACATCATGCGGCGGCTGCGTCAACCGCGCCGCCACCGCCGCCGCCGAAACCCGCCCCCACGCCTGTGCCAGCGGCACCAACTCCGCCGCCGTCGCCGTCAAATCCGCCAGGATACGCGCGCGGGCCTCGTCAACGCTGATCATCGCCTACTCCTGCCGGAAATCGCCGCTCTTGCCGCCCGATTTCGCCACCACCCGCAACCCGTCCACCCGCATCCCGCGATCGACCGCCTTGCACATGTCGTAAACCGTCAACGCCGCCACCGAAGCCGCCGTCAACGCCTCCATCTCTACCCCCGTGCGCCCGGTGGTCTTCACCGTGGCGCTGATCTCCACCCCATCCTCCCCATCCGGCGCCAACTCCAGCGTCACCGCCGACAGCGGCAGCGGATGGCACAACGGGATCAAATCCGCCGTCCGCTTGGCCGCCATGATCCCGGCCAACCGCGCCACCCCCAGCACATCACCCTTCTTCGCCGTCCCCGCCCGGATCATCGCCAGCGTCGACGGCTGCATCGTCACCCGCGCCCGCGCCGTCGCCTCGCGCACCGTCTCGGCCTTGCCCGACACATCCACCATCACCGCATTGCCAGCAGCGTCGAAATGGGTGAGCCCGCTCATGCCGCCAACAACGCCCGCGTCGCCGCCGCCACGTCGTCCTGCCGCATCAAACTCTCCCCCACCAGAAACCGCCGCACCCCCACCGCCGCCAGCCGCACCAAATCCCCATGCACCCGCAGCCCGCTCTCCCCCACCACCACCCGATCGCCCGGCACCAGCGGCGCCAGCGCCTCCGTCGTCGCAATATCGGTCTTCAACGTCTTGAGATTGCGGTTGTTTATCCCGATCAGCCGCGTCCGCAACTTCAACGCCCGCGCCAGTTCGCCGCCATCATGCACCTCCGCCAGCACATCCATCCCCAGCGAAACCGCCACCCCCTCCAACTCCGCAGCCTCCGCGTCACTCAGCGCGGCGAGGATCAGCAGCACGCAATCCGCCCCCATCGCCCGGCTCTCCACGATCTGCCAGGCCTCCAGCATGAAGTCCTTGCGGATCGCCGGCATCGCCACCGCCCCCCGCGCCGCCGCCAAATCCTCCGCCCGCCCCTGGAAATGCGGCCCATCGGTCAACACCGACAAACACGTCGCCCCGCCCTCGCGATACGCCACCGCAAGCGCCGCCGGATCAAACACCGGCCGGATCAGCCCACCCGACGGCGAAGCCTTCTTGATCTCCGCAATCAACCCAAACCGCCCCGCCGCGACCGACGCATCCAACGCCGCCGCAAACCCCCGCGCCGGCTGCTGGTCGGCCGCCCGCCGCTCCATCTCGGCCAGCGACACCGTCGCCTTTCGCCGCGCCGTTTCCACCCTTGTATCCGCGCAAATCCTAGCCAGGGCGTCAGTCATGGTGGCCTCCAGTCGAAGCAAGCGCTTCTTTTTGAAAAAAGAAGCAAAAACTTTTTATCCACTGGCTTCGCCCCTCCCCTGGGAGAGCGGCGAAGCCATCGGATAGACGTTTTTTGGTTCTTTTTTTCAAAAAAGAACCGCTGCCCTACCCCCGCGCCATATACCCCCCATCGCACGGTATCGCCGCCCCGGTGACGAAATCCGACGCCGGGCTCGCCAAAAACACCGCGATCCCCGCCAGGTCCTCGGGCTTGCCCCACCGCCCCGCCGAGGTCCGCGCCAGGATCATCTCGTTCAGCCCCACCACCTGCTCGCGCGCCGCCACCGTCAGCTCGGTATCGATCCATCCCGGCAGCACGCAGTTGCACTGAATGCCATCCTTCGCCCACGCCGCCGCCGTCGCCTTGGTGAACTGCATGATCGCCCCCTTGCTCGACGCGTAGGGCGCCGTGTGCGAGGCCGCGAACAGGCTCATCACCGAACCGATATTGATCACCTTGCCGCCGCCGGCCGCCACCATGTGCGGATACACCAGCTGGCTCATCAGGAACGCCGAGGTCATGTTGGTATCCATCACCCGGTGCCACTCCACCTCGGTGATATCCTGCGGCGCCTTGCGAATGGCGATCCCGGCATTGTTGATGAGGATGTCGATCCGCCCCAGCCGCGCCGCCACCGCCTCCACCAGCGCCGCGCAATCGGCCTTCTTCGTCACATCGGCGGCGATGAAAATCGCGCCATGCCCCAGTTCCGCCGCCGCCTTGTCCCCCTTGGCCTGGTTCCGCCCGGACAGCACCACCTGCGCCCCCGCCTCCGCCAGACCCCGCGCCATGCCGAGGCCGATGCCCCCGTTGCCGCCGGTCACGATGGCAACCTTGCCGGTCAGATCGAACATTTTCATCCGCATTCTCCCCTGGACTACGGCCCAGTGGGTAACACCACCCCCGCCAGGAACCAAGCCGTCAGAACAGCAACCGCCCGCCCACCATCAGCAGCGTCACCGCCAGCACCGGCCGCAGCACCCGCTCGGGCAACCGCACCGACATCATGGTGCCAAGCACAATCCCCGGGATCGAACCGCTCAACAGCGCGATCAGCAACCCCCAGTCCACCGAGCCCACCATCCAGTGCCCCAGCCCGGCGATCAGCGTCAGCGGCACCGCATGCGCGATATCGGAGCCCACGATCTGCGGCAGCGGCAGATGGCGATACAGGATCACCAGCACCGTCATCCCGATCGCCCCCGCCCCCACCGATGACACCGTGACCAGCACCCCCAGCACCGCCCCGGTCACCACCGTCACCACCGCCACCCGCGCCGGTGACATCTCCGTCGCCCGCCGCGCCGCCAACGCCAGGATGCGCCGCCGCGCCAGCAGCGCCAGCGCCGTCACCACCAGCGCCACCCCCAGCCCGAACGACAGCATCCGCGCGCTACCCGCCCCCAGCGTTTCGAAATGATTGATCACCACCAGCGTCAAAATCGTCGACGGCACGCTCCCCGCCGCCAGCAGCCCGGTCACGCGCCAGTTCACCGTGCCATGCAGCCCATGCGCCAGCGTGCCGACGCTCTTGGTCGCCGCCGCATACAGCAGGTCCGTCCCCACCGCGGTCGCCGGATGCACCCCGAACACCAGCACCAGCAGCGGCGTCATCAACGAGCCGCCGCCCACCCCGGTCTGCCCCACCAGCAGCCCGACGACGAAGCCGGAGAGGGTGTAGAGCGGATCGATATCCGTGAGGAAGTGCATCGAGTTCTCCGGGTAAAACGCCTTATATCGCAGTGCCGCGGTTGTGCGGTGCAAAACTCCGTGAAAGTGTTGTACAAGACGGCAGAATTAACTTCTTGCCCCCGTCTCGCATCTTGCGGGAGGATCGAAACGGATCACGTCAAGCTCCGTCGCCGCATCCCGCCCGTCGCGCTTCAGGCCCGCCCCAGGAACCCCATCCCCCGCATGCGACCACGCATCCTCCTCGTCGCCATGGCCGACTGGTTCGGGCCCACCCGGCTGCCCCGCGCCCTCAAAATGGCGGGCTTCGAGGTCGGCATGCTCGCCGACCCCAACGGCCTGCTCGCCCAGTCCCGCCACATCGACTACCGCTACAGCCTCGATGCGGAGAACGTCCGCCTCGGCGTGATCTGGCCGGTGATCCGCGCCATCATGGAATACGGCCCCCGCCTGGTCGTCCCGTGCGACGAAGCCGCCGTCCACCTGCTGCAAAACCTCGTGCTGGCCTGGATGGCGCGCGCGGCCCCGGCGGCCAGTTTCGCGTCGGCCTGCCGCCCATCGTGCGCGAAATCCTGCTCCGCTCACTCGGCGAGGCCCGCACCTTCCCGGTCCGCTCCAGCCGCCCCCTTGCGCGCCGCATGGCCGCCCAACTCGGCATCGCCGCCCCGCCCAGCGCCCCCGTGCCCTACCTCCAGGCCGCCGAAACCTTCGCGCGCGATCACGGCTGGCCCGTGGTGCTCACCCGCGAAGGCCGCACCGGCGGCGATCGCGTCCGCGTCTGTGTCGATTCAACCGATCTGCGCGCCGCCTACGCCGCCCTCACCCAGGAGGACGAAACCCCGCGCAACGCCAAATGGGCCCTGCGCTACGCCTTCTGGTCGCTGATGACCGGCTTTCATTTGACCGGCGATCTCACCCGCCCCCTGCAGGACGGCGCCCTGCTCGCCATCGAGGCCATGGCCCCCGGCCGCCCCGCCACCTACACCGCCGTCTCGTATGACGGCCGCTGGCTCGGCGGCATCGCCGCGGTCGCCGAACGCGTCCACCCCCCCGGCAGCGGCGCCAGCAGCGCGGTGCGCCTGCTGCACGATCCCGCGATGACCGATGCCGCGCGCAAACTCGTCGGCCGCCTCGGCTTCACCGGCTTCTCCGGGCTCGATTTCATGCGCGATGAAGCCTCGGGCCAACTCTGGTTCCTCAAGTTCAACGCCCGCCCCACGCCGCTGTCCCATCTCGGCCGCCTCGCCGGCGGAGACCTCTGCACTGCCCTGATGGCCGCCGTCACCAACGCCTTCCCGGTCCAGCCCCGCGCCTTCCACGAAACCACCGTCGCCCTCTTCCCGCAGGACTGGGCACGCGATCCTGACGCCACCGATCGCGGCATGGAACACCTGGACATGCCGGAGGATGACGAACGCCTCCTCGCCACCATGCAGGCCCAGCTTCCCCGCCGAGCCTGATCTCTACCCCTCCGCCAACGCCTCCCGGCTCGCCCGCACCCGCTCCACCCGCCGCCCGTCCATGCCCACCACCTCGAACAGCCAGCCCCCGAACACGATGCGATCCCCCGCATGCGGCACCCGGCGCAGCAGCGCCAGGATCAGCCCGGCCAGCGTGTGATAGCTCCCCTCGGCCGGCAGGTCGGGCAGATCGAGCCGCGCCTTCAACTCATCCACCGGCATCGCCCCATCCAGCATCAACTCGCCATCCACCGGCGGCTCCGCCCCCGGCGCCGCCTCGGGCGGATCGGGATCGCCCACGATCGCCTGCAACACGTCCGCCGCCGTCACCAGCCCCTCGAAACTGCCGTACTCGTCAAGCACCACCGCCATCCCGCGCGGATCGGCCTTCAGCCGCTCCAGCGCATCGAGCGCCGTCACCGTATCGGGGATCACCATCGGCTGACGCAAAGCCGCCGCGATGGACAACTCCTTGCCGTCCAATATCCGGTCCAGGATGTCCTTCGCCTGCACCACCCCCACCACATTGTCGATCCGCCCGTCGCACACCACGAAGCGCGAATGCGGCGCCGATTTCAGCGCCAGAATGATGTCCTTGGGCGAATCGGTGCGGTCGATCCAGGCGATATCCGTCCGCGGCGTCATGATCGCCCGCACCGGTTTGTCCGCCAGCCGCAGCACCCGCTCGATCATGTCCCGCTCGCCCGACTCCAGCACCCCGGTTTCCTCGCCCTCCACCAGCAGCGCCTTCAACTCCTCTTCCGTCACCGTCTGCGGCGGCGCCCGATGCGCGCCGAGCAGATACAGCACCGCCGCCGAGGACGTGCTGAGCACCCACACCACCGGCATCGCCGCCTTCGCCAGGATCGCCAGCAACGGCGCCGCCACCGCCGCCACCCGCTCCGGCTGCCGCAACGCCAACTGCTTGGGCACCAGCTCGCCCAGCACCATGGTGAAATAGGTGATCAGCACCACCACCACCGCCAGCGACAGCGAAACCGCCAGGTTGCCCACCCCCGGAATACGCTCGATCAACGGCGCCAGCCCCGCCGCCAGATGCGCGCCGCCGAACACGCCCGACAGGATCCCCACCAGCGTGATCCCCACCTGCGCCGTCGGCAGAAACCGCTGCGGATCGTCCGCCATCTGCCGCGCCAGCGCCGCCCCCTTCACCCCCTTGCGCTCCAGCACCGCGAGGCGCGCCCGGTTGGACGAAATCAGCGACAACTCGCCCAGCGCTAGCAACCCATTCAGCACGATCAGCAGGAAAACAGTGATGATATCGATTGCGATATCCATGCGGCTCAGCCCATCCAGTCCGTTCGGCGCCCAGCATACCGTGCCGCGGCGAAAATAGCTTCGCCTCCCCGAATGGATTATGCACGCGCATGCCCCTTCTGCCGCCCCTCGCCATCCTGCTCGGTCTCCTCGGCCTGCTCCCCTTCCTCGGCTGTGCCGCCGGCGCAATACTGCTGCCGCCCGAAAAGGCCGCCGGCTACCTTGCCGCCCTCATCGCCTACGCCGCGGTGATCCTCGGCTTCCTCGGCGCCGTCCACTGGGGGTTCGCCCTGGTGCTCAACCCCGACAAGGTGCCCCGCCGCCTCATCGCCAACCGCCTCCTCGGCGGCACCCTCCCCGCCCTCATCGCTTGGTGCGCCCTGCTGCTCGTCCCCGCCACCGGCCCCACCAGCGCCCTCGGCCTGCTCATCCTCGGCTTCGCCGCCACCCTGGCCGCCGAACACCGCGCCTGGAAGCGTGGCGGCATGCCCAACGGCTACATGCGGTTGCGGTGGACCCTCAGCACTATCGTCATCCTCACCCTGACCGTGACTACAATCGTACGAATAATGGGATTAAGGATCATTATTTAAATTTTTCCCTGGAATTTTACCCTCGTTCATGGTTTGATAAGGAATACCAGCACGACGAGGTCTCCCATGTCCGCCCAGCCGCAGCACAGCGCTGAAATCCTCCCCTTCCCCACCCGCTCCCCCACCGCCACGGCCACCCAGGCGCCGTCGGAAAACCCCACCCAGCGCCTCCAATCCGCCCTCGCCGCCCTCGATGCCGCCGTCCTCAAGCAGCGCGCCGCCGTCACCACCTGGCAGGCCGCCATCGGCGATCTCCGCACCACCATGTCCGGCCTCGGCACCTCGCTGCACACCTACCGCGGCGCCATCGGCACCCTCGGCGATCGCGTCGAATGCCTTGGTGACGTCGCCCGCCGCATCCAGGCCGAGACGCACAAACTCTGATACCTGCCCCAAACGACAGCGGGGCTGCCCAACCCCCGCGATCATGCTCTAACCATCCCCAGGCAACGACAATCGGGGGCGGCTGACGCGATGCTAGAGCTTTGGGTGCCCATTACCGCCTCGGCGGCCCTGTTCCAGACCTGGCGCACCGCTCTACAGCAAAAGCTGCGCGGCGTGCTCTCGGTCAACGCCGCCGGCTTCGTGCGCTACCTCTATGCCCTGCCCACCGGCCTCGCCATGCTCTGGCTCTACGGCACACTCTCGGGCCACACCCTGCCGGCACCGCCGCTGATCTTCTTCCTGTGGTGCGCCATCGGCGGCCTGCTGCAGATCTTCGGCACCTCGCTGCTCATCATGGCCTTCGGCTTCCGCAGCTTCGCCGTCGGCACCGCCTACGCCAAAACCGAAGCCGTCCAGGGCGCCATCGCCGCCTGGATCGTGCTCGGCGAGGCGATCTCCCCCCTCGCCGCCGGCGGCATCGGCCTCGGCGTGGTCGGCGTCCTCGTCCTCTCCCTCGCCGGCCGCGGCCTCAGCCGCCACGAACTCGTCGCCGCCACCTTCCAGCCCGCCGCCCTGTGCGGCCTCGGCGCCGGCTTCATCTTCGCGTTCACTACCATCTTCATCAAAACCGCCAATTTCTCCATCGGCGGGCATGACCTCATCCACCAAGCTCTGCTCACCCTGGTGGTCACCAACGTCCTGCAAACCCTCATGCAAGGCAGTTGGCTCGCCTGGCGCGAACCCAACCAGTTCAAGCGCGCCTTCTCCACCTGGCGCCACTCGGCCTGGGTCGGCACCCTCTCCGCCTGCGGCTCGGCCTGCTGGTTCAGCGCCTTCGCCATGGCCCCCGTCGCCCTCGTCCGCTCCGTCGGCCAGATCGAAATGGTCTTCACCGTCCTGTTCAGCCGCTTCTACCTGAAGGAACGCATGAAGCCCGGGGACTACGTCGGCCTCGCCCTCGTGATGTCCGGCGTCGTCCTCGTCCTCATCGGCCGCTAGCTCCCCGCCCCCGCCACCCGCGCCGCCCCCAAAATCCGCCCGTCCCGTCCCTGCACCAGCACCGCCAGCGCCGCCCCCACCGGCGCCGTCACATGCAACCGGGCCGAAACCCCGCGCCATTCGCCCGCCACCATCAACCCGCGCACGATATTGGCCTCCACCAGCGTCTCCCCGGCATTCTCCCCACGCCCCACCTTGGTGACGTGCTCCGGATCATACCCCACCACCAGCACCCGCCCCGCGCCGGCCCCATCGCCCAGCGAAACCGCCACCCCGCCGGCATCGCGCACCGCCGAAACCGCCACCACCACCGGCCGCGCCGCCGCCGCCCGGATCGCCCGCTCCAGCCCCGGCGCGTCCGACCCCACCACATCCTGCACCCCATCCACCACTGCCTGCGGCGTATAGATCCCGCCGATCGACGACAGCCGCTCGTACCCCCGCTGCCGCTCCGTCGCCCCATCGAACGAATACGGGTCCACCCAGCCCAGCCGGTTCCAGTACGTCACATGGAACGCCAGCGGCAGCACATCTGCCCGCCCCTGCGCCAGCCCCCGCAACAGCCGATCCGCCGGCGGACACGACGAACACCCCTGCGAGGTGAACAACTCCACCACCACCGGCCGCGGGGCCTCGGCCCACGCCACCAACGGCAACCCGGCAAACACTGCGGCAATCAGCGCACGATACATGGCAACCTCCGAATTCACTGTCCGGCAGACCCCACACCCCGCCCCACGTTACACCCACCGCTAGCCACGCCCGAAATCCCCGCCTAGCATCCATGCCACCAACGGGGAGAATGACCATGCGCAAATGGCAAAGCCTGCTTCTGGGACTCGGCCTGCTCGCCCTCGCCACGCCCCTGCAACCCGCATCCGCCGCCGGCACCCTGCGCATCGGCACCCAGGAAGACCCCGACCGGCTTGACCCCGCCCTCGGCGGCACCCTCGGCGGCCGCTTCGTCTTCACCGCCATGTGCGACAAACTCTGGGACCTCACCCCCCAGCTCACCTTCTCCCCCCAACTCGCCACCAAATGGGAATGGTCCGCCGACGGCCGCGCCCTCACCATCACGCTGCGCGATGACGTGACGTTCCATGACGGCGAGAAGATGACCGCCGAAGCCGTCGCCTGGAACCTCGAACGCTACCGCACCGCGCCCGACAGTGTCCGCAAAGGCGAACTCAAACCCGTCGCCGGGGTGGACGTGGTAGACCCCCACACCGTCCGCATCCGCCTCGCCCAGCCCTACGCCCCCCTCCTCGCCGTCCTGTCCGATCGCGCCGGCATGATGGTCTCCCCCAAGGCGGTCGAAAAAGCCGGCAAGGACTTCTTCACCGCCCCGGTCTGCTCCGGCCCCTACAAATTCACCGAGCGCGTCGCCCAGGACCACATCACGCTCGATCGCTTCACCGGCTACCGCGACCAGGCCGCCCTGCACTTCGATCGCGTCATCATCCGCCCCACCCCCAACTCCACCGTCCGCCTGGTCAACCTCCAATCCGGCCAGCTCGACATCATCCAGGACCTCGCCCCCACCGACGCCGGCAAGGTCCGCGCCGATCCCAAGCTGAAACTCACCACCCAGACCGGTCTCGCCTACGCCGCCCTCTACTTCAACCTCAAGGGCGACACCCCCTTCGCCAAGGACAAGCGCGTCCGCGCCGCCCTCGAAGCCGCCATCGACCGCAATGTCATCAACCAGGTCGTCATGGACGGCCTCTTCACCCCCAACAACCAGACCGAGGGCCCCACCAGCCCCTACAACAACCACGCCATCCCCATCCCCGCCCGTGACATCGCCCGCGCCAAGGCCCTCCTCAAGGAAGCCGGCGTCGAAAATCCCGTCCTCGAACTGCGCATGCAGAACGCGCCCCGTGACCAGCAGGTCGGCGAAGTCATCCAGTCCATGGCCGCCGAAGCCGGCATCACCGTCAAAGTCATGCCCGGCGAAGCCAACGCCAACATCGAAGCCATGAACCGCGGGGAATTCATGGCCCACATCAACAACTGGTCCGGCCGCGCCGACCCGGACACCAACATCTCCATCTTCCTGGCCTGCGACAGCTTCCAGAACTGGGGCAAATACTGCCCGCCCAACTTCAACGCCGCCCTCGAAAGCGGCCGCGCCGAAACCAACCCGGCCAAACGCGCCGCCATCTACCAGCAGGTCACCTCGATCTACACCGAGGATCGCCCGATGCTCGTTCTCTACAACGTCACCTGGCTCTTCGCCCACAGCGCGGCCCTCAAGGGATTCGTCCCGGTGCCGGATGGGCTCATTCGGGTGCAGGGGCTGAGCGAGTAGGGCGCAGCAAGCGGTTCTTTTTTGAAAAAAAAGAACCAAAAAACTTTTATCCGATGGCTTCGCCGTCTCCCGGGAGAGCGGCGAAGCCATTGGATAAAAAAGTTTTTGCTTCTTTTTTCAAAAAGAAGCGCTTGC
>CAIMWH010000172.1 GCA_903845065.1 uncultured Rhodospirillales bacterium
GCCCCCGAACCAACCGCAGCCCGAAACCCCAACGCCCATCAAAAACCACCGGCTACCGCGATGAAACAGGCGACAGGAAATCCATGCCCGCCGCTCAAATCGCGAAACGAACGTCAGCCCCATGAATAGGACGGGCTAGCCGTCGAATTGCTCGACGCGATGGACAGGGCGTCCGCGATGACGGTCACCGTTGGAAAAGCGACACCGCGCAATGTGTCCCTGGCTGGCAGCACGCGAGCCACCAACGCCTTCCGCACATGCGCGGGTATGAAGGGCTCATCGTCCGGCGCGCCTGGCTCCAACCCGTTCGAGTAGTGATGCGGCTCACTGCCGTTCTTATACTGCTCGCGTCGCCAGCATCGGCCATGACCTCGGCCGAGATGTGCGCCGCGATCCACCGGGACATTGCCGAGTACCTCGCCACGGGTCACCCCTGCCCGTGCCCCTACAGCATCAACCGCGCGGGCCGCGCGTGTGGAGATTGGTCCGCCTGGGCAAAGCCAGGAGGCCGAGTGCCACGATGCTATTTCGAAGACGTGACCGGTGCGATGCGGCCGAACCCGCGCGGCGGCAAGGTGCGCGGCACTTGGCCCGAACCACCCGCCTGTGACACGCCGATGAGTTAGCAAACCGTAGGGTGGGATGCCCTTCAGCATCCCACCACCCTCCACCCACCCCCCCAGAATTCCCTTGAACCGGTCCCCCAAACCATCATAGGAATTAATTCATGAACCCCGCGCCGATCCCGCCCGAGCTTCGCGCCGCCGCCCCGCTCCTCGCGGTCCGCCTCGGCATGATCCTCGCCGGCCTCGCCGCCCTCATCGCGCGCGCCTTCCTCAAGCACCCGCGCCACGTCGCCGTCATCCTCCCCCTCTGGGCCCGCCTCACCCGCGCCGCCCGCCGCTTCGAGCGCCTGATGGCCCGCCTCACCGAGGGAAAAACCCCCCGCCCATCGCGCCCCGGCCACTCCGGCCCGCCGCCCACCCCGCTCCCCACCGCCCACGGCTGGCTCGTCGTCGCCCTGCGCCACGAAGCCGCCGCCTACGCCTGCCAACTCGAAGCCTTCCTCGCCGAACCGCAAACCGCCGCCCTCATCGCCCACAGCCCGCAAGCCGGCCGCATCCTCCGCCCGCTCTGCCGCATGCTCGGCCTGCCCCAAGGCGCCGCCACCCACCAACCGCCCGCCATCCCCCCAACCCCACCCGAACCCCCCACCCCGCCACCCGCCGCTTTCACCCCCGCGCCCACCCTCGAACCGCCATGCCCCCGCGCCCGCTGGCCCTGGTTCGCCCGCCACGCCGCATCCCTCGCCTGACCGCCGCGCGCACCCATGCCACAATAGTTGCCAAAACAAAACAAATACCGCCAACATTCCCCGAACCGCAGCCAAATCCCCCATTGCGCCCCGCCATCGCCGGCAATAGCGTTGCCCCAAGCAAAAACGGAGCGACGATGATGCGTAAAGCCGCAAAAGCCTTGTCCGCCGCCCTGCTCATGGCAGCCGGCGTCGCCCTCGCCACCCCCGCCCTGGCGCAAAAATCCGCCGACACCCTGCGCGTCTACTGGCGAGACCAGGTCAACGACGTCGACCCCTACTACAACAGCCTGCGCACCGGCCTCATCGTCGCCCATCACGCCTGGGACGGCCTAGTCTACCGAGACCCCGACGGCTACGTCATCAAGCCGCTCATCGCCAAGTCCTGGAAATGGACCGACGAAACCACGCTCGATTTCGAACTCCGCACCGATCTCACCTTCCATAACGGCGACAAACTCACCGCCGCCGATGTCGTCTACACCATCGGCGTCCTCACCGATCCCAAGTCCGGCATCGCCGTCCCCTCCAACTATTCCTGGATCGCCGGCGCCGAGGAAATCGATGCCAGCCACGTCCGCTTGAAAACCAAGTCGGCCTTCCCCGCCGCCCTGCAATATCTCGCCTTCGTCACCCCCATCTACCCCAAGGCCTACCGCGAAAAAGTCGGCCATGACGTCTACAAGAACCAGCCCATCGGCTCCGGCCCCTACCGCATCACCAAGGTGGACGGCGTCAGCCAGATCGACCTCGAACGCTTCGAAGCCTACCCCGCCGACATGGCCAAGCCCCGCCCGCCCATCCGCAAACTCATCATCAAGGAAGTCACCGACGCCACGGCCGAAATCACCGGCCTCCTCGGCAACCAGGCCGACTGGATCTGGCAATACAACCCCGATCAGTTCGACAAGATCGCCGCCGTCCCCACCCTGAACGCCATGCGCCAGGAAGCCTTCCGCATCCTGTTCCTCTACCTCGAATCCGCCGGCCGCAACGGCCAGAAAAGCCCCTTCCAGGACGTCCGCGTCCGCAAAGCCTTCGCCCACGCCATCGATCGGCAAACCTTCGCCGACAAACTGATCCAGGGCGGCTCCCGCGTGCCCGATGCCCCCTGCTACTTCACCCAGTTCGGCTGCGACCAGGCCGCCGCCGTCCACTATGATTTCGATCCCGCCAAGGCCAAGGCCCTGCTCGCCGAAGCCGGCTACCCCAACGGCTTCGATACCGAACTGGTCAACGGCAACCTGCTCTCCTCCTGGGTCGGCGCCCTGCAAGGCTACCTCGGCGCCGTCGGCATCCGCGCCAAGGTCACCACCGTGCAGGCCGTCGCCGGCATCCAACGCGCCGAAAAAGGCGATGCCCCCATCTACATGTCCTCCTGGGGCTCCTATTCGGTGAACGACGTCTCGGCCATCCTGCCCTACTTCTTCGGCGGCTCGTCCGATGACATGTCCCAGGACGCCGAAGTCAAAGCCCTCCTCCAGGAAGGCGGCTCGGTGAACGATCCCGAAAAGCGCAAGGCCGCCTACTCCAAGGCGATCAAACGCATCACCGACCAGGCCTACATCCTGCCCATCGGCACCTACACCACCACCTACGGCGTCTCCAAAGCCCTGAACTTCAAGCCCTGGGCCGACGAAATGCCCCGCTTCTACCTCTCCAGTTGGAAGTAACCCCTCACACCAAAACCCCCTGCGGCGGCGCCCGAACCACCGGCGCCGCCGCGGCGGACACCTCCATCACCCCACACGAAACCAGGAAATCCGCCACCCCATCCATCTCCCCCGGCCCCCGCGTCCGATCCGCCACATCCCCCCGCGGCACCCAAATCACCGTCTCATACCGCGCCCGCGTCAGCAGCACCCGATACGTATTGATCTGGTTCGCCACCCGCTCCGCGGCCGCCACATTCTGCCAATTCGTCCCGGCAAACCGCCGCACCCGCCAACCGCCGGCCGCCCGGATCATGTCCCCGCCCCAGCACAGCCCGACATGATCCAACTCCAGCCCCTGGCACGAAAATTCCGTCGCCACCACTTCCAACGCATCCGAAGCCCGAACATCCTCCGGCCACCGATCGAGAAACCAGTTGGCCACCGCCTTGTCATCCATATGCGGCAATTCCGCCCCCAACCCATCCGCCCGCAACCGCCGCGCCCCCGAACTCGCCACCAGCCCGGCCCGCCGCAATCCCCGCGCCCCCTCCCGCAAGCATCCCCGCATCAACGCCAAATCCCGCGTCAGACGAAACGGCACCGGCCCCGACGTCTCCGCAATCCGCCGTGCCGCCCTCGCATCCCCCAACAAAACCGCATCCACCCAAGGTGCCGCGGCCGCACACCGAATACTCCGCACCGGCACATCCAAATGCAGTGACGCCACCGCCTCCATCCCCGCCAACCGCGGCATCTGCTGCCGTGCCGTCGGGTCCGTCAACACCCCCGGGGACGCCGAAACCCGCCACCCCGGCCGCCTCTCCAACGCCACCCCCCACTCCGCCAAGCCACCCTCGCCATCATGGATTTCCTGCCCATTCCCCACCAGGCACACCACCACCGCCCAATCCCCATGCCGGGCCATGATATCGAGCAGATGCCCCGGCTCGGAATCCGTCAACGGCACATCCCGCCCCCGGCTTTTCGCAATCGCATACCCCGCCGACCACGCCCGTTGCGCCTCGTCGATCACGATCACATGCTCGGGCGGCGTATGCCCCGCATTGCGAACATAGGTATCCCGAAACAACGGCAACGCCTGGATCGACGTCTCCGCATTGCGCCTGGCATCCCTGATCTTGATCCGCTCGCTCACCGCCGCATCCCGTGCCAACGCCTCCCGCAGCACATGCACCAACGTCGGATTACCCGTCAGAAACGCCGCCTGTGTCGCCCGCCCCACCCCGAACACCGCGTTCAACCCGCACAACGTCTTCCCGGCCCCCGGAATCCCGGTCACGAACAGGGCGCGATGCCCACCATCCGCCCGTGCCCCCGCAATCGCCGCGGCGATCGCATCGCTGGTCGCCCCAAGATTCTGCGAACCGGCCCGCGAGGTGGTGATATCCGTCACCCCATGGCGCGCATAAAGCGTCCGTGCGGCATCCACGATCCCCGGCACCGGATGATATTCCCCACCCGGCCAACCCGCCGGATCAATCGGCACCGACAACACCCCGAACCGCCCCGCCAACTCCCGCAACAACCCAGGCAGCGAGGCCGGCGACGCATCGATCACCCGGCCGGCCCCGGCGAGCAGCAGTTCCCATTCCACCGGCCCCGGCACCGCCTCGGCCACCAGGATCGGCACGATCGGGCACCCCCGGCTGTCGCGATGGAAATCCTGCAAGTCGAGAGCATAATCCTCCACCTGGCGCCGATCGGCCTGCTCATGCCGGCTGGCCGACTTGAACTCCAACACAATCACCGCCCGCTCACTCACCAACACCGCATCGATCCGCCGCCCCAGCCGACGGATCGGGTACTCCAACACCAACTGCCAGTCCGCCGCCGCCGGCCACCCACCCAAAGCCCCTCGCAGACAGGCGATGGTGCCCTCATAGGCCCGTACCTGGGCCGGCTCATTGTTGCGAAACCGCCGAGCATCGTCCGTCACCAACATGCCGAGGATCACGGCGGGGGCGGTGGCCAGGAATGTCCCGACCGACATGGTGGTGCCGTCGGTCATCAGCGGCGGTGTATCGGTCATCGGCCGGCTGAGCCCCCCACGTACCCCACCATCTAACCAACTCATGAAAGAACCGATACCGGCGCATTGTCGCCATATCTCGCATGCTATTCTCCCCGCTGCACGCCGCCCGCCGAACGGAGCCCCCCGATGGCCACTATCTCCTGGAAAAGCACCCTCTCCGGCGATTGGAGTACCGCCGCCCTGTGGCTCGGCGGTGTCGCCCCCGGCCCGGCCGACGATGCCGTCCTCGCCGTCCCCGGCGATTTCACCGCCACCATCGCGGAGGCCGAAAGCCTCACCGTCAACAGCGTCACCCAGACCAGCGGCACCACCCTGCTGCTCGGCAACCTCACCGTCCACGCCTCCATCACCCTCGGCGCCGGTGGCATCATCGAGGGCGGCAGCACCCTCGCAGTGGAGGGGGTGATCGGCGGCACCAGTCCCTCCAGCACGCTGCTTAACCAGGGCGTAATCGACGCCACCGGCACCCTGCAACTCGATACCCCGGTGCTCACCAACCAGGGCGTGTTCCAGGCCAGCAACAGCGGCGTGCTGTTCATCACCAGCAACACCTTCACCAACCTCACCAACACCGTGCTCACCGGCGGTACCTACGAGGCGGACGATCTCTCCGCGATCGACTTCGTCCCCGGCCCCTACAATTTCTCCACCAACAAGTTCCCCCTCTCCGCCGTCAGCGTCGACGCGGCCACCATCATTCTCAACGGCCCGAGCAGCGCGATCTTCGGCTTCAACCCGAATTCGCTCAGCAACTACGACTCCCTCGAACTCTCCCTCACCAGCATCACCGCCGCCGGCGTCCTCGATATCCTCGGCGGGCGCGACTACATCACCGGCAACACCCTCACCAACGCCGGCGTCCTCGCCTTGGCCGGCGGCACCCTGAATGCCGGGGCGCTGAACATCGCCGCCACCGGCGTGCTGGTCGGCTACGGCACCGTGATCCCGCAGGTCGCCAACGCGGGAGTGATCGAGGCGCAACTCGGCACCCTCACGCTCGCCGGCGGCATCGCCACCGGCGGCACCCTGCAAACCGACAGCCAGGCCACCCTCGCCCTCACCGGCACCTACGCCCAGCCCCTCATCAACGGCGGCACCATCGAAGCCACCGGCGGCACCCTGCGGCTGACCGGAACCGCCACCGGCACCGGCGGCTACTTTATCGAGGGCGGCGTGCAGGAGGGCCCCTCCGGCGTCATCACCGGCCCCACCACCACCCTCGATCTGGCGGGCGCCCGCTCCGGTGTCATCACCTTCAATGGCGCCGGCGCCGCCCTCAAGCTCGAGGCCCCGGCCAGCTTCACCGGCAGCATCACCGGCTTCGGCACCGGCGACACCATCGACCTCGCGGGCATCATCTCCACCGGCGTTACCCTGTCGGGCAGCACCCTCGATGTGATGAACGGCGGCAGCCTCGCCTACGCCCTCGCGCTCAACGGCAACTACAGCGGCGCCACCTTCGCCCGCGGGTCTGACGGCGCGGGCGGCACCACCCTCACCCTCACCGGCGTCGCCCCGCAGGATTTCCAGTTCGAAGGCCCGGTCTGGCAAACCCGCACCCTCACCTGGAGCTACGCTGCTTTCAACTACGGCTCCCCGTTCGACCTGGCGCACCCGTTCAGCAGCCTGATCGACCCCGCCCTCCAGGCCGCCGCGGCCACCGTCATCACCGACGCGCTGGGCCGCTGGACCGCGATCAGCGGCATCACCTTCGTCCAGGTGGCCGACTCCTCCGATGCCGCCAACGCCGCCGACATCCGCATCGGCTGGGGAGACCTGCTGTCCGGCGGCGGCGAAATCGGCCAGGCCGCCTACCAGTACATCGGCAACACCTTCGAGCCCGGCACCATCGTCCGCCTCGAAGACCCCAGCCTCTCCCCCCTCGTCGCCAACCCCGGGGTCATCGGCGGCCTGGTCTATTCCAGCTTCGCCTCCACCCTCTACCAGATCGCCGTCCACGAACTCGGCCACGCCCTCGGCCTCGATCATTCCACCAACCCCAACGCGGTGATGAACCCCACCGCATCCGGCATCATCAACCAGGACGCCACCACCAGCGACATTGCCGGCATCCTCGCCCTCTACCCCGCACCACCCTCCCCCCCGGGCGTGGTGACGGTGAGCGGCGCCAATGGCGACCTCGTCACCATCACCTTTGCTGACACCATCGCCGCTGCACCGGCCGCCGCCGCCGTGGCGCCGCTGAACACCGGCGTGGCGCTGGGCTCCGTGGTGCCGTTCACCTTCACCACCGGCGCCGCCATCCCCACTTTGCCCGGCGGCACCAGCGGATTGCTCCTGATGCACACCGGCGGCACCGTGTCGCTCCCCACCGGCTACACCGCCGTCGCCACCGACAGCCCAACCCCGGTCACCGTCCTCGGCGGCGCCTCCAACGGCCAGGTCATCGTGGCCGGATCGGGCGGCCTCGCCTTCAATGCCGGGGCGGGCGCCGGCTCGGTATTCGCCGCCGGCGGCAACAACCTCATCTCCGTCTATCCCGGCGCCGGGGACCAGTACATCCAGTCCGGCTCCGGCGATGACACCATCGTGGTGCTCGGCGCCAATGACACGGTGAACGCCGGCACCGGCCACAACCAGATCCTCACCGGCCGCGGCAACGACATCATCAACTCCACCGGCGCCGACCTTATCGCCGCCGGCGACATCGGCGCCGCCACCATCACCGCCGGCGCCAACAGCCCGGTCGCCTTCTTCGGTCCGGGCAACACCACCTTCAACGCCGGCACCGGCAACGCCACCGTGGTCAGCACCGTCGGCCAGGCCACCATCAACGCCCAGGGCGGCACCCAGATCTGGCTCGGCTCCAACAAGGACGTGGTGAACAGCACCGGCGCGGACACCATCATCGGATCGAGTGGTGCTGCCACGGTGAACGCCACCGCCGGCAACGGCTTCATGTTCTCCGGCGCGGGCGCACTGCGCTATTTCGGCGGCAGCGGCGTGGACACCATTCTCGGCAGCGCCACCGGCACCGCCACCCTGCAAGGCGGCAGCGGCTCCATCATCGATCTCAGCTACCACGCCACCCGCTACATCGGCGGCACCGGGGCGGACACTATCGCCGGCTTCGGCGGCTCCATCACCGTCACCGGCGGCGCCGGCGGCGGGCTCTACCTCGGCGGCCCCGGCGGCGCGAATTCCATCACCGGCGGCTCCGGCCAATCCATCATCCTCGGCGGCGGCGCGGGCGACGTGCTGACCGCCGGCACCGGGGCAGGGGACGTCATCCAGGCC
>CAIMWH010000173.1 GCA_903845065.1 uncultured Rhodospirillales bacterium
CCGCACCTCCGCCTCCGTCATGCTCTCCCCCTCCCGCAGCTTCACCCACGCGGCGATCTCCTCGCCATACTTGGCATCCGCCACGCCAAACACCTGCACGTCCGAAATCTTCGGATGCCGATACAGGAACTCCTCCACCTCGCGCGGATACACGTTCTCCCCACCGCGAATAATCATGTCCTTGATCCGGCCCACAATCGCGCAATACCCGGCCGCGTCGATGGTCGCGAGGTCCCCGGTATGCATCCACCGCCCCTTGTCGATCGCCTCCGCCGTCCGCGCCTCGTCGTCCCAATACCCCCGCATCACCGAATACCCGCGCGTGCAAAGTTCCCCCGGCGTCGCCGCCGGCACCACCCGCCCCTCGGCATCGACGATCTTGCACTCCAGATGCGGATGAATACGCCCCACCGTCGCCACCCGCCGCTCCAGCGCGTCATCGAGCGTGGTCTGGAAACTCACCGGGCTCGTCTCCGTCATCCCATACGCGATAGTGATATCCGTCAGATGCATCGCGCTCATCGCCCGGCGCATCACCTCGATCGGGCACGGCGAGCCCGCCATGATCCCGGTCCGCAAACTGGTGAGATCAAACTCCGCGAACCGCGCATGATCCATCTGCGCGATAAACATCGTCGGCACCCCGTACAGCGCCGTGCACCGCTCCTCCGCCACCGTCTCCAGCGTCACCAGCGGATCGAACCCCTCCCCCGGAAACACCATCGTCGAGCCATGCGTCAGGCACCCCAGCACCCCCATCACCATGCCGAAGCAGTGATACAGCGGCACCGGAATGCACAGCCGATCCTCCGCCGTCAGCTTCATCGTCTCCGCGGTGAAGAACCCGTTGTTGAGGATATTATGGTGCGTCAACGTCGCGCCTTTCGGCGCCCCCGTGGTCCCCGAGGTGAACTGGATGTTGATCGGATCATCGAACTGCAACCGCGGCGCCAGGTCGGCCAGCTTGGCCCGCGACGCCGCCGTCGCCAGGTCCGCCACCTCGGCGAACGGCAAAGCCCCCGCAATCGTCCGCGCCCCCACCTGCACCACCAGCCGCAATGACGGCACCTTCGCCGCCTCCAGATTCCCTGGCACGCACGAACCGAGTTCCGGACAAAGATGCATCAGCATCCCGGCATAATCGCTCGACTTGAACGCCGTCGCCGTCACCAGCGCCCGGCACGCCACCTTGTTGAGCGCATATTCCAGCTCCGACAGCCGATACGCCGGATTGATATTCACCAGGATCAACCCCGCCTTGGCCGAGGCAAACTGCGTGATCACCCATTCCGCGTTATTCGGTGACCAGATGCCGATCCGCTCGCCAGGCTTCAGCCCCAGGCTCACCAGCCCCGCCGCAAACGCATCCACCCGCGCCGCCAGCTCCCGCCACGTCCACCTGATCCCCTGCCCCCGCGCCACCAGCGCCACCCGCTCGCCATGTCGCGCCACCACGCCATCGAAATACCGCCCGATCGTCTCGCCGATCAGCGGCACCGATGACGTTCCGCTGACGTAGCTCATGGCCGTGCCTGACATCGCAGACTCCTTATCGCGCTTCCCTCCCCACCATCGTACCCCCACCCGCGCCGCACGGAAAGCAAAGCTTCACCTGGAGACAGCGAGAACCGATCGGGTGAAGCCGGCGGAGCCCAAAGCAAGGCAGCTTTTTCACCACCCGCTTCGCTTGAGACAGCGAGACAGGGAGAAACGAGTAGGTTCGGGCTTCGCCGACAGCCAAAATACCCTCACTCCCGTCCCTTCTCCCCGTCTCCCCGTCTCAAGCGAAGCGGGTGGTGCAATCCCTGCCTTGCTTCGCCAACGCGGCGCCCCCGCCACCATGCTGGACAGCCGCCCCGCCCTGGCACAAATTGCCGCGACGCCGCGCCCGCGCGTGCAACGATACCAGCAGCGGCCACAGAGCCGCCCGAGCGAGCATGAACAGCATCTCCACGCCCAGCCCCGCGATCGACCTCTCCCCCGCCGTCTCCGACGAGGTGAAGTTCACCACCTGCTACATGTGCGCCTGCCGCTGCGGCATCAAAGTGCACCTGAAGGATGGCAAGGTCCGCTACATCCAGGGCAACCCCAACCACCCCGTCAACAAGGGCGTGCTGTGCGGCAAGGGCTCCGCCGGCATCATGCAGCACTACTCCCCCGCCCGCCTCACCAAGCCGCTGCTGCGCGTCGGTGAGCGCGGCTCGGGCGAATTCAAGGAAATCGAGTGGGACGAAGCCATCGCCACCGCGGCCGACTGGCTGCGCACCGTGCGCGCCACCGACCCGAAGAAGCTCGCCTTCTTCACCGGGCGTGACCAGAGCCAGTCCTTCACCGGCTGGTGGGCGAAGCAGTTCGGCACCCCCAACTTCGCCGCCCACGGCGGCTTCTGCTCGGTCAACATGGCCGTCGGCGGCCTCTACTCCATCGGCGGCAGCTTCTGGGAATTCGGCGAGCCCGATTGGGAACGCACCAAGTACATGCTGATGCTCGGCGTCGCCGAGGACCATGATTCCAACCCCATCAAGGCCGGCATCGCCAGCCTCAAGCAGCGCGGCGCCAAATTCGTCTCGGTCAACCCGGTCAAAACCGGCTACTCCGCCGTCGCCGACGAATGGGTCGGCATCCGCCCCGGCACCGATGGCCTGTTCGTCCTCGCCATCGTCCACGAACTCCTGCGCACCGACAAAATCGATCTCGACTACCTCGTCCGCTACACCAACGCCCACTGGCTGGTCATCCGCAACCCCGGCGGCGCCGATGACGGCCTCTTCGCGCGGGACGAACTCGGCAAGCCCCTCGCCTGGGACAAGGCCGCCCAAGCCCCCGCCGACGCCGCCACCGCCGGCCTCAACCCCGGCATCATCGGCGAAGTCACCCTGCCCGACGGCCGCCGCGCCATCCCGGTCTTCAACCTGATGGCCGAGCGCTACCTCTCGCCCGAATACGCCCCCGCCGCCGTCGCCGAACGCTGCGGCGTCACCGCCGAGACCATCCGCCGCATCGCCGCCGAAATGGCCGAGGTCGCCTTCAACCAGACCATCACGCTCGATCAACCCTGGACCGACACCCAGGGCCGCCGCCACGAAACCATGGTCGGCCGCCCCGTCGCCATCCACGCCATGCGCGGCATCTCGGCCCACTCCAACGGCTTCCACACCTGCCGCGCCTTGCACGTCCTGCAAATGCTGCTCGGCGCCATCGATACCCCGGGCTCCTGGCGCTACAAGTCGCCCTACCCGCGGCCCATCCCCCCCGGCCCGCCCCCGGTCGGCAAGAACGCCACGCCCAACAAGGAAATGCCGGGCATGGCCCTCGGCTTCCCCCAAGGCCCCGAACACCTCCTCCTCGATGACGACGGCACCCCCAGCCGCATCGACAAGGCGTTCTCGTGGGAAGCCCCGATCTCGGCGCACGGGCTGATGCACACCGTCATCGCCAACGCCCACGCCGGCGATCCCTACAAGATCGACGTGCTGTTCATGTTCATGGCCAACATGGCCTGGAACTCCTCGATGAACCCCGGCGACGCCATGCGCCAACTCACCGACAAGGACGAGAACGGCGACTACAAAATCCCCAAGGTGATCTATTCGGACGCCTTCTTCTCCGAAACCGTCCCCTACGCCGACCTCATCCTGCCCGACACCACCTACCTCGAACGCTGGGAC
>CAIMWH010000174.1 GCA_903845065.1 uncultured Rhodospirillales bacterium
AGCCGCTCGGCCGAAATCTATGACACCACCATCGGCTGGCGCTTCGTCAACGCCCTGATGAAGGGGCAGTACGGCGTCGATTCGATGCCCGAGACCGGCGAGAACGTGGCCGAGGAATTCCAGATCTCGCGCGAGGCGCAGGATCGGTTCGCCTACACCAGCCAGATGCGCTGCAAGGCGGCCCAGGACAGCGGGTTCTTCGCCCGCGAAATCGCGCCGCTGACGCTCAAGACCCGCAAGGGCGAGACGGTGCTGGACACCGACGAACACCCCCGCGCCGATACCACGCTGGAGGGGCTGGCCAAGCTCAAGACCCCGTTCCGCAACCCGGGCACGGTGACCGCCGGCAACGCCTCGGGCGTGAATGACGGGGCAGCCGCCCTGCTGCTCGCCAGCGAGGCGGCGGTGAAGAAATATGGCCTCACGCCCCGCGCCCGCGTGGTGGCGATGGCGACCGCCGGCGTGCCGCCGCGCATCATGGGCATCGGCCCGGCGCCGGCGGTGCAGCGCCTGCTCGCGCGCACCGGCCTCAAGATCACCGATATCGACGTGATCGAGTTGAATGAGGCGTTCGCCAGCCAGGGGCTCGCGGTGATGCGGCAGTTGGGCCTGGCGGACGATGCCGAGCATGTGAACCCCCATGGCGGCGCCATCGCGCTCGGTCACCCGCTCGGCATGTCGGGCGCGCGGCTGGCGATGACGGCGGTGAGCGCCATGGAAGTGCGCGGCGTGAAGCGCGCCATCGCGACAATGTGCATTGGCGTCGGCCAGGGAATTGCTGCTCTGATCGAACGCGTGTGAGGAGATACACATGACTGCGTTCTCGGTGCCGGATATGCATTGCGACGGGTGCGTCAAGGCGATCACGTCGGCCATCCGTGGCGTGTCGCCTGAAGCCAAGGTCGTCGCTGATCTCGCCACAAAGAAGGTGGAGGTTACCGCTACGGCAAGCGCGGACGTGCTTGCCGAGGCCATGCGGGACGCCGGGTTCACCCCCGAGGCCCTCGCGGCCTGATCCGATGATCCAGCCGAAGGGGAACCGCATGATGCGCCGTACTGCCGTGATTGCTGCCGCTCTCGTTGCCACCGCCACCATGGCGGCGGCCCAAACCGCCCAGCCTGCGGGGCAGGGCTCGATGCAGGGACACACCATGACAAGCACGCCCCCATCCGGCGTAAAAGTGCCGCCGCCGGCGCCGTCCACCACCGAGTTCAAGGATGCGGCGCTCAGCATGCATCGTGAAATGGCGGTGCGGTACACCGGCAATGCGGACAAGGACTTCGCGGCCACCATGGCGGCGCACCACAAGGGGGCGATCGACATGGCGAACGTGGAACTGAAATACGGCACCGACCCGGACCTGCGGAAACTCGCGACGGATATCATCGCGGCGCAGGAAAAGGAGATCGCCTTCATGAAGGCCTGGCTCGCCAAGCATCCGTGAGTGTCGATGCCCTGATCCTCAACGCCACGCCGCTCGACGGCGTGGCGTGGCTTACCCTCAACCGGCCGCAGGCGCGCAATGCACTTTCGGCCGGCTTGATGCGTGCGCTGGATGACGCGCTGGTAGCGGTGGCGGCCGATCCCGCCGTGCGCGTGGTGGTGATCGCGGGCGCCGGGCCGGCGTTTTGTGCCGGGCATGATCTGCGCGAGGTGCGGGCCGATTCCGGCACCGCCGCCATGCGGGCCTTGTTCAACCAGTGTTCCGCGCTGATGACGCGCATCGTGCGGCTGGGCAAGCCGGTGATCGCGCGGGTGCATGGCGTGGCCACCGCCGCCGGCTGCCAGCTGGTGGCGAGCTGCGATCTGGCGGTGGCCGCCGAAACCGCCCGCTTCGCCACCCCCGGGGTCAACATCGGGCTGTTCTGCTCCACCCCGATGGTGGCGCTCAGCCGCGCGGTGGGGCGCAAGGCGGCGATGGAAATGCTGCTGACCGGTGATATGATCGCGGCCGGCCGGGCGCGCGAAATCGGCCTCGTCAACCGCGTGGTGCCGGAGGGCGAACTCGATGCCGAGGTGCTCGCTTTGGCCGGCCAGATCGCGGCGAAAAGCCCGCTGACGGTGGCCATCGGCAAGGAGGCATTCTACCGCCAGGCCGAAATGGATCTCGATGCCGCCTACGCCTACGCGTCCGACGTGATGACCCGCAATATGCAAACGCGTGACGCCGGGGAGGGCATCGATGCCTTCCTGGCCAAGCGCCAACCGTCCTGGACCGGGACATAGGAACCGCCATGAACGACGCCCAGCCCGCGCGCCCCGTCTATGACCGCACCACCGAGGACGTCGGCAACATCGTCGAGTTCGGCCACGTCAATGTGCGGGTGCCGGACCAGCGGCTGGCGACCCTGTTCTACATCATGGGGCTGGGGCTCACGCGGGACCCCTACCTCGTGGTGGGTGTGGACAACATGTGGGTGAATGCGGGGAACTGCCAGTTCCATTTGCCGGTCGGCCCCGCCCAGGTGCTGCGCGGCACCACTGGGCTGGTGCTGCCGGATATCGATGCGCTGGCGGCCCGGCTGACCGCCGTGGCCCCGCGCCTGGCCGGCACCCGCTTCGGCTTCAGCCGCACCGCTGACACCGTCGAGGTGACGTGTCCGTGGGGCAACCGCATCCGCTGCCATGCTCCCGATGCCGCGCGGTTCGGGCGGATCACGCTGGGCATGCCCTATGTCGAGATTGACGTGGCGCCCGGCACCAGTGCGGGGATCGTGCGATTCTATCAGGAGTTCCTCGGCGCCCCCGGCAAGGTGGATGGCACCACCGCCCGCATCGCCATCGGGCTCGGCGAAACTCTGGTGTTCCGCGAAACCAGCGCCGCGCTTCCGCCCTTCGATGGCCACCATATCCAGATCGCGGTGGCGGATTTCTCCGGCCCCCATCGCCGCCTGCTGGCGCGCGGGTTGATCAGCGAGGAAAGCAACCAGTCGCAGTACCGCTTCGAGCGTATCATCGATCCGCAGACCGGCGCCGATCTCGCACTGATCGAGCATGAGGTGCGCAGCATGCGCCACCCGATGTTCGCCCGCGCCATGGTCAACCGCAACCCCGAGCAGACCAACAACAGCTACGCCCCCGGCCGCGAGGCCTGGGTGGCCTCGATGCCGCCGCTGCCGATGTAGGATGGCACGCGGGTTGTGTCGGATTTCTTTACAGGTTCTTACCGCGCGGGGGTGGGCGACACGGTAAAGCGTTGAATCGGGTGCATTGTGCCAACTGGCACGTGATTTGCTTTGATCATCCTGAACACTCAATAACATCGGTGCTATCCGGGCGGCCATTCCCGCTGCTTGGGCGCATCGATGACGAGTTCGCAGGAGATGCGCTATGAGCCGCAAGTTTGCACTGATGATGGGCGCCGCCGCGCTGTCCCTGGCGTTTCATGCAGCGCCCGCCAACGCCGACACCATCACCTTCCTGTCGTCGAGCCTGAACCTCTACGGTTCGGAGTCGATCAACATGACCACCAATATCGGCTCGCTCAACCAGTCCGCCGACATCACCACCAACTGGAACAATGGGTCCGACGCGGCGGGCGGTTTCGCCGGCTATCTGAACGGTGCCACCACGCCCACCATCTTCTTCTGCGATGACCTGTTCGATTACCTCACCACCCAATCCTCGCTGGCCACCTCCGGCACCTACAGCGTGTCCGTCCTGGCTGCTGGTTCAAAGCCGTCGGTGAACTCGCTCACGCTGACCTCGGCGCAGGCGACGGCGATGAACAAGCTGATGGTGAACGGCACCAACTTCATCACCACCCAGGGCACCTCGGCGCTCAAGACCACCGCCTCGGTCGCCATGCAGATCGCCGTGTGGGCGCTGGTCTATAACGGCGCCGCGACGGCCGTGACCACCACCACCGGCACCAGCTTCTACCTCAACAGTTCCAGCGATGCCGCCGCCATCACGGACGCCAATGCCTTCCTCACCTGCGCCTTCGGCGGCACCGTGACCGGCATCTGCTCGGGCTGGGCTGCCAGCACCACCCAGCAGGTGACCCAGTACACGCTGAGTGGCAGCCAGTCGGTGATCGGGCTGACCAGCGTGCCGGTGCCGGAACCCGCCAGCATGGCGCTGTTCGGCGCCGGCCTCGCGGGCCTCGGCCTGCTGCGCCGCAACCGCCGCAACCGCCGCGACTGATCGCGCACCGCACGCCCACCGCACAGGTGGGCGGGCCGTTGCTCAGAACGGCAACACGATATCCATCAACTGCTGGCCCCAGCGCGGGCTCTGCATGTCCATCAACTGGCCGCGCCCGCCATAGGCGATCCGCGCCTCCGCCATGCGGTCATGCATCACCGTGTTGTCCGACGCGATATCCTGCGAACGGATCACGCCGCTCACCTGCAACTCCCGAAGCTCGTTGTTCACCCGCATTTCCTGACGCGCGGCGATCACCAGGTTGCCGTTCGGTAGCACCTGCGTCACCACGCCAGCGAGGCGAAGCTGGATGGTTTCATTACGCGAAACGCCGCCCTTGCCGGTGGTGCCGGTGCCGCCGCTGCCGGTGAGCAGGCTGGCGGCCGTGGCACCCGCCAGCATGTGCGGTATGGCCGCCTCCAGGCCGAAAAAGTTCGGCAACCCAAAATTCTGCGTCGTCGCCCGCGTCGCCGTGGTTTCGTCCTTGAGGTTGGCACTGTCGGAAACCTGCACCAGCACGGTGAGCAGATCCCCCACATTGGCCGCCCGCTGGTCCTTGAAGAAGGCGCGGCTGCCGTTACGCCATAGCGCGTTGGCCTGCGGCTCAAGGCGTTGCGGCGCCGGCATCGGCAGGCTGAGCGGGCGGTAGCCGGCTTCCTGGGTCGGGTCCCCGCTCGGCGTCATCGCGGGCGGCCGGCCGATTTCGGACAGCCGGGTGAGCGAACCGCAGCCGCCGAGCAGAGCCAGCAGCAGCAGGGCAGGGCGGTTCATGGCGTGTTTCCGTTCGCATTGATCAACTGGGCGACGCGCCCGGTGCCCACCACCACCGGCTGGCTCCCCGGCAACACCCGCACCTCGTCAGGCCCGGTGACCTCGGCCTCCACGATGGCGCGGGAGGTGGTGTTCAGCACGCGGATGTGCTCGCCACCGCCGCCCGCCTCCAGCGCCTGCCCGGTGGCGACCACCGCGAGCCCCGGCACCCGCAGCCGCATGGTGACGCGGGCGCCCTTTTGCACCAGCGGCGTGCGCGACAGGTCCCCCAGCGCGATCGGCTGCCCCGCCCCGGCCTGGCGCCGCAGGGTCAACCCGATGGCCTCGTCCGCCGCATGCACCACCTCGCCGCGCGAAACCCCGGCGCGCACCCGGCCGATCCGCAGGTCATCCGCGGTGATCACCTGGCCCGGATTGAGCCGCCGCACCGCGACGGGCAACGCCACCATCTCCTGCGCCGTGCCGGACAGGCGCAGCCGCTGGGGCGCCATGCCGTCCGCGCTCAGGGCCAACTGTCCGGTGAACCGCCCGGTGCCGCCGTCCCAGTCCAGTTGCTCGATCGCCGCGAGCACCGCCGAACCCGGCGGCACCATCGGCGCACTGAAGCCGCCGATGTCGATCTCCAGGTCGCTGCCGGCGCCCAGGTCGGCCAGCGCCGCCCGCAGCGCCGCCACCACCGTCTCGCGCGGTACCACCCGGCCGGGCCGGTCGATCACCAGCCGGTCGGATGTCGATCCCGGCCGCCAGTCCACGCCGAACTGCCGCGCAATGGCGGCGAGTTGCGCGGCCTCCACCACGATGCGGGTGCCGGGCGGTGGCGCCTGACCCAGCACGCACTCCCCAGCCGGCCCGGCATCGTCGAACAAATCGGCCAGCCGGATGGTCGCCGCTTCCACGCTGGCCACCGGCCGCAGTGTCGCGGCGCCGGCCGGCATGGCGATCGCGAGCATCGCAAGAACGAGGCGCATGGTGGCTCCTACCGCAGGTTAGTGAGGGTGGATAGCATCTGGTCGGACGTGGTGATCACCCGGCTGTTCATTTCGTAGGCACGCTGGGCGGTGATCAGGTTGGTGATCTCGCTCACCACGTTGGTGTTGGAGCTCTCCACGAAGCCCTGCAGCACCGACCCGAACCCCGGCGAACCTGGCGAACCCGTCACCGGATTGCCGCTCGCGGCGGTTTGCAGGAACAGGTTGTCGCCCTGGGCATCGAGCCCGGCCTCGTTGGGAAAGGCGGCGAGCTGGATCTGGCCGAGCGTGCTGGGTGCGGTCTGCCCGTCGATGGTCACCTGCACCTGGCCGGTGCTGTTGATGGTGACGGAGGTGGCGTTCGACGGGATGGTCACGCCGGGCTGCACGATATGCCCGTCCGCGGTGACGATTTCGCCCGCCGGGGAAAGGGAGAACGTGCCGTCCCGGGTGTAGGCGGTATCCCCCGAGGGCAGCGTCACCTGGAAATAGCCGTTGCCGCGGACGGCGAGATCGAGGCTGTTGTTGGTCTGTTGCAGGTTGCCCTGCTCGTTGATGCGGTAAATCGCGGCGGTTTTGACGCCCAGGCCAACCTGCGCGCCGGCCGGCACCACGGAGCCGCTGTCGGACGAGTTGGCGCCGACACGGCGGAGGTTCTGGTAGATCAGGTCCTGGAATTCGGCCCGCCGGCGCTTGTATCCGGTGGTGGTCATGTTGGCGATGTTGTTGGAGATGACTTCGACGTTGGTTTGTTGGGCCTGCATCCCGGTGCCGGCGATATCGAGCGCGCGCATGCTGCGATGCCTCCCTTACGGCCGCTTCTGGGTGAGCTTGTCGATGGCGGATTGCTCGCGCTCGGACTCCGCCTGCACGAGCTGGCTGACGAACTGGTAGGCGCGCAGGTCCGTCATCATGCGGGTCATCTCGATCACCGGCTGCACGTTGCTGTCCTCGATGGCGCCCTGCACGATGTCGGGCTTGATGACCGGGATAGTGGGCTTGTCGGTGCTGAACAGGCGGCTGCCCTCGGGGCGCAGAGCTTGCTGGTTGGCCGGCTGCACCACCGCGATGCGGGCAATTCGGCCGCTTTCGCTCGACAGCGTGCCGTCCCCGGTGATGGTGAAGGTAGTGTCGGTCGCCGCCACCTGGATCGGCCGGCCCTGGATGTCGAGCAGGGCGTTGCCGGTGCCATCAACAATCCGGCCGCCGGCCGAGAGTTCGAAATGCCCGGCCCGGGTCAGCCGCGTGCCGCCCGGGGTCTGCACGGTGAAGTAGCCGTCCGGGGTGCCCACCGCGATATCGAGGGGGTTGCCGGTATGGGTCAGCGGTCCCTGCCTGGTGTCGCGATAGGTGGCACGGTCCTGCGCGTAGCTGATCACCTGGCCGCCCGGCGGCTGGCTGCCCCCGGGCTGCTTGACCAGCCAGTCCGCGAACACCATCCGCTCGGCATGGAACCCCGGCGTGGCGGCGTTGGCCATGTTGGCGGCGCCGACATCGAGGGCCCGTTCCTGCGCAGCCAGGCGGGAGAGGGCGACGGTGGTGATGTTCTGCAAGCGGGGCCTCCATGGGCGTGACGGCGTTCATCCTCACACTAGCAACCCGCGTGCCAGCCCAATTTGGCGGTTTTCCGCGGGCCGACTGCGCCAGGCCCGGCAATATCTGCCGATCCAGCCCGGCACAAACCTGCCCCCATCCACCCCGCGTTCATGCTTCGTTAAGCCGCCCACCCCAGCATGCACCCACACGCCACACGGCCGATCTCCGGCCCGCTGCGCGCAAGCATGAGGGCCCCCATGGCGACAGCGGCAGCAATCAGCCCCCCGGCGGCAGCGAGCGGCCATGGGGACGGCGCGGCGGAAGCGGGAGCGGCCAAGGGCGGCAGGAAGAAGCTCATCCTGCTGGCCGTGCCGGTGGTGCTGGCCCTGGTGGGTGCCGGTCTGTGGTTCGGCGGCATCCTGCCGCCGCTGCTCGGCATGAGCAAAGCCGCCGACCACGCCGAACCCACCGCCGAGGCCAAGGAGGGCGTGCATGGCGCCAAGCCCGCCCCCGCCCATGGCGCCGAGGCGGCCCCAGCGCATGGCGCCGCTCCCGCCGCCGAGCACGGCGCCAAGCCGGCCGGCGCCGCCCCGGCCGGTGGCGCCAGCAATTTCGTCGAACTGCCGGAGATGATTGCCAACCTCAACACCGGCGCCCGCCGCGTCGTCTACCTCAAGCTGCGCAGCCGCATCGAGCTTGCCCGCCCGGAGGATGAGCCCGCCCTGCGCGCCGCCATGCCCCGCGTGCTTGACCTGTTCCAGACCTATCTGCGGGAAATGCGGCCCGAGGAAATGCGCGGCTCCGCCGGCACCTACCGGCTGCGGGAGGAACTCATCGCACGGGCCAACATCGCGGTCGCCCCGGTACGCATCCAGGACCTGCTGTTCACGGAGATCCTGATCCAGTGAGCGGCTCCACCCCAGAGGGCGCCCAGTCCGAGGAAGATCTCGCCGCCGCCTGGGGCGCCGAGACGGACGCGGCGGATGGTACGGCCGTAGACGGCCAGGCCGGCGATGGCACCGCCGTGCAGCCCGCCCGCGTGCTGAACCAGGCCGAGATCGACAGCCTGCTCGGCTTCGATGACGGCCCGAGTGACGGTGAAAACCGCACCGGCATGCAACGCATCATCAGCTCCGGCCTGGTCTCTTACGAGCGCCTGCCGATGCTGGAGATCGTGTTCGATCGGCTGGTCCGCATCATGTCCACCAGTCTGCGCAACTTCACCTCCGACAACGTCGAAGTCGGCATCGACAACATCCTCTCCCTGCGGTTCGGCGATTATCTCAATTCCATCCCGCTGCCGGCGATGCTGGCGGTGTTCAAGGCGGAGGAGTGGGACAATTACGGGCTGATGGTGGTGGACAGTGCGCTGATCTACTCCATCGTGGACGTGCTGCTCGGCGGCAGGCGGGGCACCGCGGCCATGCGCATCGAGGGCCGGCCCTACACCACCATCGAGCGCACACTGGTCGAGCGGCTGATCCATGTCGTGCTGGCCGACCTGTCGGTGAGCTTCGATCCGCTCTGCCCGGTGACATTCCGGTTCGAGCGGCTGGAGGTGAACCCGCGTTTCGCCACCATCAGCCGGCTATCCAACGCCGCCGTACTCGCCCGCCTGCGCATCGACATGGAGGATCGCGGCGGCCGGCTCGAACTGCTGCTGCCCTACGCCACGCTGGAGCCGGTGCGTGAGCTGCTGCTGCAGCAGTTCATGGGCGAGAAGTTCGGCCGCGACTCGATCTGGGAAACCCATCTCGCCGAGGAACTATGGAACACCGAGATCGACCTGGACGTGGTGCTGGACGAGCAGGTGATGCGGCTGTCCGACATCATGGCGCTGCAGCCGGGCAGCCGGATTGTGCTGAACGCCCAGATCGGCGCCACCGTGCAGTTGCGCTGCGGCGGCACCACGCTGTTCGAGGCCAAGATCGGCAAACGGCAGAACCGCATGGCAGTGCGCATCGAGCGTGAAGTGCCGCGGATCACGAACTTTGACCGCTGAGCCCGGCATGGGCGGCGGAAAGAACCTGTTCACCATCTCCTGCCAAAATCGGCAGCAAGGCGGAATGTATGGAATGGTTGCTCGAACTCGCACTGATTGTCCTGCTGGCCATCACCCTGTTCCATGCCATCCGGCTGGAGCGGGCGCTGGGGGTGCTGAAGCGGGACCGTGCTGCGTTGCAGGACCTGGTGAACGGCTTCAACGCCAGCACCCAGGCCGCCGAGCAGGGCATCGCGCAGTTGCGCGCCGCGACCGATGGGGCTGGGCGGGTGCTCACCCGGCAGATCGAAACCGCCAAGGCACGGCAGGACGACCTGGCCTTCCTGATGGAACGCGCGGAACGCCAGGCCGACCGGCTGGAGGGCCTGGTGCGCTCCACCCGTGCTGCAGCCAGCGAGCCGCTGCCGCACGACCCCATGCCAGCCGAGCCGATATGGGCCGAACCGCCGCCGCGCGCCGTCACCCCGGCATTCCGGCCCCGCAGCCAGGCCGAGCAGGACCTGATGAAGGCGCTCAACCTCGCCCGCTGACGGGGGCACGCTGATGGCGGCCCCGGTGCGGCTGCGCACGCTGCCACTCACCATCGCGGTGATGGCCCTGCTCCTCGGCGTGAAATCCATTGACATCGTTCGCGCCGCGGTGCCCGAGGCGTCACCGGCCAAGGCCGCGCCGGAGCCGGCGCCCAAGGAAGGCAAGCCCGCCGCCACCCCACCGCCCGCCCCATCCGCCGCTGTGGAGCCACCCAAGTCACCGGCCGAACCCTTGGTGTCGGACGCCGAGCGCGCGCTGCTGCTCGATCTGCGCCAGCGCCGCAAGGAGCTGGAAGCGCGCGAAGCCGCCACCGCCCTGCGCGAAACGATCATCGCCGCGGCCGAAAAGCGCCTGGGTGCCCGTGCCGACGAACTCGCCACCCTGCAAAAAAAGCTCGAAGCCCTGGAGAAGGCCCGCCAGGACCGCGATACCGCCAACTGGGCCGGGCTGGTGAAGGTCTACGAGGGCATGAAGCCCAAGGACGCCGCCGCCATCTTCAACGATCTCGATCTCGCCGTGCTGCTACCGGTGCTGGACCGCATGAAGGAGGGCAAGGCCGCGACCGTGCTTGCCGCCATGCAGCCGGACCGCGCCCGCCTCGTCACGGTGCAACTCGCGCAAACCCGCAACAAGGCCAACGCAGCCCCCGGCGCTCCGCCCGCCACCGCCAAAAACGGCACCTGACAACACCGCAATCGCGCCCCGCCCGGACCGGCGGGCAGCGCGGAAGGAACCGACATGCCGATCGACAAGGCCATGAACGTGCTCATCGTGGATGACTACAAGACCATGCTGCGGATCATCCGCAACCTTCTGAAGCAGATCGAGTTCAACAACGTCGAGGAAGCCACCGACGGCTCGGAGGCGCTGGCCAAGCTGCGCAGCGGCAATTTCGGCCTGGTGATCAGCGACTGGAACATGCAGCCGATGACCGGGCTGCAACTGCTCCAGGAAGTGCGCGCCGATACAAGGTTGCGCACCACTCCGTTCATCATGATCACCGCCGAAAGCAAGGCCGAGAACGTGGTGGCGGCCAAGCAGGCCGGGGTGTCGAACTACATCGTCAAGCCGTTCAACGCGGAAACCCTGCGCGAGAAAATCGAGAAGGTGCTCGCCCATGCATAACGCCGCACTCGCCGGGCGCCTCGCCACGCTGCGCCAGCGCTACCCCGCCGGCACCGAAATGGTGGTGGATGTGGTGGACGCCGTGCTCAGCACCATGCAGGGCGATCTGTCGGCCTCCGAGGCCGGGTTGCTTGCCGAAATCGAGGACCTCGCCCGCACCATCGCCACCGCCAAGGCCGAGATCGCCGCCCTCGGGGTGGACGATATCACCAACAGCCATATCCCCTCGGCCACCGATGAGCTGGACGCCATCGTCGCCCACACTGCCGCCGCGACGGACGGCATCCTGGAAGTATGCGAAACCCTCGACGGCGTGGCCGACGCCCTGCTGCGCGACGGTGACGCGCTCGGCCGCGCCAGCGCCGCCCAGTTGCAGGGTGCCACCACCCGCATCTACGAGGCCTGCAGCTTCCAGGACATCACCGGCCAGCGTATCTCCAAGGTGGTGGCCACCCTGAAAGCGATCGACGCCAAGGTCGCGACCATCATCGCCACCTTTGACGGCCGGGGCGCGCCGCCCAGCGCACCGAAATCCATCGACGCCGCCCTGCTGAACGGCCCCCAACTGCCGGCGATGGCAATGGACCAGACCGATATCGATCAGTTGCTGGCGAGCTTCGATTGAACACCCGGCGGCACCTTCGGGCGGCGCTGCTGGTGCTGCTGGCCGTGGCCCTGGTGCCGTCGGCCGGCCATTCCCAGACCGCGCCGGTGCCGCTGCGCAGCGGCGATCATCCCGGCTTCGGCCGCCTCGTGTTCGACCTGCCGCCCGGGGTCACCAGCGAAACCACCATCGGCGAAGGGCGCGTCGTGGTCCGGTTCACGCCCGTCAGCGCCCTCGGCCGCCTACCCGAATTGCCACGCAATGTTCGCGCGGTGACCTCGGAGTCCGGGCAGGTGGCGATCATCTCCACCCCCGGCAGCACGGTCCAGCGCATGATGCTCGATACGCATCTGGTGCTGGACTTCATGGATGTTGCAGCGGCATCACCGCGCCCGCCGCCCGAAAAGCCGCGCCCGGTGGCCGCCCCGCCGCCCCGTCCGGTTCCCGCCATCCGTCAAACCGTGTCCCCTGCCGCGCGCGAGCCGCCGGAAATGCCCCGCCCGGCGGCCGCCAGCGTCGCCGTGCCGGCCAGACCGCCGGTGCCGCAAGCCGGTCCTGTACAAGCCGGTCCGGTGCAAATCGTCGCCACCACGCCGCCGGGCGCCGACCCCGCGATCCAGGCGAGCGTGCTGATCCCGTTCGAGCGCGATGTCGGTGCCGCGGCCTTCCGCCGCCAGGGTGTCGCGATGGTGGTGTTCGATGCCCGCCGCCCGATCGACCTCGCCGGACTGCGCGATGTCGCGGCATTCGCCGGCGCCACGGTGCGGCTGCTGCCGGCCGGGACCGTGCTGAGCTTTCCCATCGATCCCGCCAGCGGCCTGGTGCTCGCCCGCGAACCCGCCGGCTGGACCATCAGCCGCCGCCCCATCGCCGACACCGCGGCGCGCCCCTCCCTGCGCGCCGAATACGCCGCCAGCGAGGTGCGCTTCCTCACCGATGTCCCAGGCCAGGTGGTCGCCCTTGCCGATCCCGACAGCGGCGCCCTCCTGCTCGTCGGCACCCTGCGCCAGCCGCCGGCCGCCATCCAGGGCGCGCGGCAGGGGGCGGAATTCGGCACCCCCGAAACCTGGCTCGGCCTGGTCGTCCAACCGGTGTCGGACCAGTTGTCGATGCGCCCCACCGGGAGCGGCTTTACCGTGACCTCCGCCGCCGCCCGCCCGCTGGCGATCTCCACCGAGGCGGCCGGCGCCGACAGCGCGGCACGTCATTTTTCCCGCCGGTTTGACCTGCCGGGCCTGCCCGTCGATGCCCTGCTCCACCGCCTCCAGGCCGCCCAATCCAGCGCCGCCGCCGCCACCGCGCAAACCCGCACCGCCCGGAGGGTCGAGGTCGCGCAGGCCCTGATCGCCCTTGGCTTTGGCGCCGAGGCGCAATCCCTCCTCGCGTTGACCCTGCGCGATGACAGCCGCGCCGCCGGGCAGCCCGAAATCGCCGCCCTGCAAGGGGTCGCCGCTCTGCTCGCCGGCCGTCCCGCCGAGGCCACCGGGCTCGCTGACCCGCGGCTCGACGGCAATGACGAGATCGCCCTGTGGCGCGGCCTGCTGCAATCGGCCCGGGCTGACGGGGACACCATCGCTGCCCCGGCTCTCGCTGCCATGGCGCCGCTGCTGCTGACCTATCCCGAACCACTGCGCGCCCGGCTGCTCCCGCGCGCGGCGGAAACCCTGGTGGCGGGCGGCAAGCTCGCCGAGGCGCACGCGCTGCTGGACCCCCGGAAGGATCAGCCGGACCTTGACCTTGCCCGCGCCGCCCTTGCCCGCGCCGAAAACCGCGAGACGGAGGCCGCCGAAATCCTCGCCCGCGTCATCGGCAGCCGCGACCGCCTCGCCCGCTCACGCGCCATCCGGGCATCGGTGGAACAACGCCTCGCCCAGCACAGCCTCTCCCCTATGCAAGCGGCCGATGCGCTCGAACAGGCGATGTACAGCTGGCGCGGGGATGACCAGGATCTCGCGCTGCGCCAGCGCGTGGCAACCCTGCGCGATAACGCCGGCCAGTGGCGCCCCGCCATCGCCACCCTGCGCGAGGCCGCCACGTTGTGGCCTGAGCGCGCCGCGCAGATGCGACCACAACTGGCCGCCATTTTTGCCTGCGCCATGACGGCCGAGGGTCAGGCAGCCATGAAACCGTTCGACCTCGTCACCCTCGCCGAGGAAAACGCCGACCTGCTGCCGGAGGGGGACGCCGGGCGGACCATGGCGGTGCGCATCGCTGACCGGCTCGCCGCCCTCGAACTGCCCGCCCGCGCCGCCACGGTGTTGCGCAAGCTGGTCGACGCCACCGCCCCCGGCCCGGCCCGCGCCGAATTCGGCACCAGGCTCGCCCGCCTGCGCCAGGATGCCGGCGATCACCCCGGCGCGCTCGAAGCCCTCACGTTGACCGCAACGCCCGACCTGCCGCCGCCTGACCAGGAACGCCGCACCCTGATATTTGCCCGTTCGGCCGCTGCCCTCGGCGATCTCGGCTCCGCCCTCGCCGCCCTGGCCGACATCACCTCGCCCGCTGGCCTCGCGCTGCGGGCCGACCTGCTGGAAACCGCGCAGGACTGGCGCGGCACCCTGGCCGCCCTGTCAGACCTTATGGCCGCCGCAAATCCACCCAACGGCATGCTCGACGGCACCAACGCGCGCCTGCTGCTCCGACTCGCCAGCGCCGCCGTGCGCGCCAATGATGGGCGGGTTCTGACCACATTGCGCACCACCTACCTCGCCCGACTGCCCAAGGAAGCCGCCGCGATGCTCGACATGTTGAGCGCCGAGCCGGTGGGTGGTGTGGCTGACCTTCCGCGCGCCACGCAGGAAATGCGACTCGCCAAAGGGTTATCGAACGGGTTGCGAACCCTGACGCAATAGCTTTGACCTCTTTGCCGCCCTGCACAAAAAATCACCTGCCAAGGCCATTTTTCACTTGCGCATGCCCCCCCCTTTCATCATGTTCCGCCGCCTTAGCCCAAGGGAACGCACGCATGAGGCGCGCGTTCAACAGGCTGTCTACTGGTCGGAAAGGGAGGATGCGTGATGAACGCACTCACGCCACTGGGGATGGTCTCGGATCTGCCGAGCGAGAACCAGACTAACACTGTTCGCCGCGAGGCACATTTCGGGCAAGACGTTGCCGAAGAGCGGACCGATTATTTCGTCCAGAAGGACGGGATGACGTTCGCCGGCACGCATCTTCTCGTTGACTTGTGGGGCGCCAGCAAGCTGGACGATCCGCAATTGATCGACGCCGCGTTGCGCGAGGCCGCCATCGTGGCCGGCGCCACCATCCTGCACAGTCACTTCCACCACTTCACGCCAAATGGCGGCGTGTCGGGCGTGGTGGTGCTGGCCGAGAGCCACATCTCCATCCACACCTGGCCCGAGCGTAACTACGCCGCGATCGACCTGTTCATGTGCGGCGTGTGCGATCCGCATTTGTCGATCCCCATTCTGCGCGCGGCGTTCTCGCCCGAGCGGGTGGACGTGGACGAGCAGCGCCGCGGCCGCGTGAGCTGAGTTTTCAACCACTGGCATAAAACGCAGGCCGGGTGCCGCAAGCATCCGGCCTGATCTGCGTCAAGGACCCTGACGATGGCGATCGATTCCTGGATCAACGAGACCCTCTACGCCGACTGGGGCCAGCGATTCCGCGTCAAGCGCGAGCTGGCCCGCGTGCAAAGTGACTTCCAGGACATCGTGATGTTCGAGAGCTACACACACGGGCGGGTTATGCTGCTGGACGGGGTGGTGCAGATCACCGAGGCGGATGAGTTCGTCTACCAGGAAATGATCGCCCACGTGCCGGTGCTCGGCCACGGCAGCGCCGCGCGAGTGCTGATCATCGGCGCCGGCGATGGCGGCGTGCTGCGCCGGGTGTTGCAGCACAACACCGTCAAGCAGGCCGTGATGGTGGAGATCGATGGCGAGGTGATCCGCCTCAGCAAGGAGTTCCTGCCCAACATCGCCGGGGATGCGTGGAACGATCCGCGCGCCGAGGTGATCGTGGGCGATGGCATCGACTATGTGCGCCGCGCCGCCGATGCCTCGTTTGACGTCATCATCGTCGACTCGACCGACCCCATCGGCGTCGGCGAGGTGCTGTTCACCGACGAGTTCTATGCCAACGCGGCCCGTATCCTGTCGGCTGGCGGCGTGATCGTGAACCAGTGCGGCGTGCCGGCGATGCAGGCGGACGAACTGCGCGAGACCAGCGAGCGGCGGGCGAAGTTCTTCCCCCATGTCGGCGCCTATGTCGCCGCGGTGCCCACCTATGTCGGCGGCTACATGACGCTGGGCTTTGCCGCCAAGGCACCCGGCTTCGGCCAGGTCGCGGTGGAGACCTTGCGCACCCGCGCCGCGGCCGCCGGGCTGCTCGGCAAGACCGAGTACTGGACCCCGGAGATCCACGCCGGCGCGTTCAACCTGCCGCCGTACATCGCCAGGCACCTGCCCGCCCTATGAGCCGATAAAGCTCTGCACCAGGCTGCCGCACACCAGCCGCCACCCGTCCACCAGCACGAAGAATATCAGCTTGAACGGCAGGGACACCGCGTTCGGCGGCAGCATCATCATGCCCAGGCTCATCAGGATGCTGGCGACCACCAGGTCGATCACCAGGAACGGCAAATAGACCAGGAAGCCGATTTCGAACGCCCGGCGCATTTCGCTCACCAGAAACCCGGGCACCAGCGCACGCCATGGGGTTTCCTCCACGGCGGGCGGTTCGGGGAAATGGGCCAGATCGATGAACAGTTGAAGGTCATCAGATCGCACATTGGTCAGCATGAAATGGCGGAACGGCTCGGCGGCGCGGCGCAGCCCCTCCATATCCTCCAGCCGCCCCTCGGACATCGGCAGCAGCCCCTGGGTCCATGACTGGTCGATGGCGGGCTGCATGACGTGGAAGGTGAGGAACAGCGCGAGCCCGATCAGCACCACGTTCGGCGGCGCCCCTTGCAGGCCGAGGGCGTTACGCAGCAGCGACAGCACGATGATGATCCGGGTGAACCCAGTGACCATCACCAGCAGCGAGGGCGCCAGCGACAGCGCCGTGACCAGGGCCGACAACTGCACCAGACGCGAGGTCGCGCCCGGCCCGCCGCTGGCGCCCAGGTCGATGCTGACGGATTGCGCCCAGGCCAGCCCGGGCAGCAACAGCAACGCCGGAACCAGCCAGAGCAGGCGCTTCATGGCAGCTTCGCCGTGGCGGCTGGCCACGCCCCCAGCAGCAGGTCCCCGCCGGCCCCGGTCACCAGCAGCATGTCCTGCCCGTCGCAGCGGATGAGGTGCAGGCGACGGCGCCCATCGAGCGCCAACTGTTCAACGATGGCGATGCGCCCGCCGGCGGCACGCGGCCGATCCAGGCCGAAACGCCGGGCCAGGCGCCCGGCGAGCAGGGCCAGCCCGAGCACCAGCGCCAACGCCGGCACCGCCATCAGGATTTGCGACAGCGTCATACTGGGTCACCGTCCGCCAGGGCACCGCGCAGCAGCGCCAGTTCCTGATCGAGCCCGCGCAGCACCGCGCAAAATGGCCGCCCTTGTTCCAGCGGCAAATCCAGCACCTGGGCGCACAGCACGCCCACCATGTTGTCGAGCCCGGCTAGATCGATTGGCCGGTCGCCATCGGCCAATCCACGCGCCGTGCGCACCGTCGCGGTAATGCCATCGGCCATGGCGGCAACGCGGCGGATATCCGCCTGTTCGCCACTTTCGGGGGGTGCTCCGGCTTCGCTCATACCCCATAGGCTGCGCCCTGAACATGAACGAAACCCTAACTCCGCCCCGCATGCGCCCCACGGTTTCGCCGCCATTGAGGCTTTGTTCATGAATACCGCCGCATCCTCCGCCTCGGACGACCCCACCCCATGCACTCACGCTGGCGCGGCGGCCATCCCTGCGGGAGGCGTGCGTGATGCTCGGCGATATCCCCTTGTTCCAACTCGCCGATCGCCGGCTGGCCTGGATCGACAGCCGCCAGCGCCTGCTCGCGCAGAACATCGCCAACGCGGACACGCCGGGCTGGAAACCGCATGACCTCCCCGCCTTCAGCGTGGACCTGCGCAAGGCCAGTGGTACCATCGTGCGCACCGATCCCGCCCATCTCGGCCCCACCGCCGCGCACGCCGACGCATCCCGCCAGTTGCACGGTGAGCGCGCGCCGGACGGCAACGCCGTCGCCCTCGATGACCAGCTAGCCCGCCTCGCCGAAACCGAGACGGCACACGATCTCGCCAGTGACCTCTACAAGAAATACCTCGGCTTCTTTCGCCTCGCGATCGGTCGCTGAGGCGTATCGCCTTGAAAACATGAAGGTCCGGCCATGGACATGTCCACCGCCCTCAATATCTCGGCCCACGGCATGCAGGTGCAGACCACCCGGCTGCGGGTGATCGCCGAAAACCTCGCCAACCAGGACACCACCGGCAGTTCTCCCGGCGGTGATCCCTATCGCCGCAAGACCATCACCTTCGCCAACACGCTGGATCGCGGCACCGGCACGCCCACCGTCTCGGTGAAGGAAATCGGCCGCGACCGCAGCGCCTTCCCGTTGCGCTATGACCCCGGCCACCCCGCCGCCGACCCCAACGGCTATGTCCGCACCCCCAACCTCAATGCCATGATCGAGGTGATGGACATGCGAGAGGCACAGCGCAGCTACAACGCGAACCTCGCGGTGATGCAGATCGCCCGCTCGATGATTTCCCGCACCATCGACATGCTGAAGTAGGCCCCGCCGCATGGCCGTCCCCATCATCACCGTCCGCCCGACGGACGCGGCGAACGCCTACCGTGGCGCCGCCAGCGGCCAGTTCGCGGTGGGTGGCGGCGGCTTCGCCGGTGCGTTGCAATCGGCAATGCAGGACACCATCGGTACCCTCGGCCATGCCGAAGCGGCCGCGACGGCCGGTATCGCCGGCACCGCCAACGTCACCGATGTCGTCACCGCCGTCTCCAAGGCCGAACTGGCGCTGCAAACCGCGATGACCATCCGGGACCGTGTGGTGCAGGCCTACCAGGACATCATCAAGATGCCGATCTAGCCCCATGCAGGAAGCCGAGATCGCCGCCCTGCTGCGCGAGGCCCTGCTGGTCTGCGTCAAGATGGCCGGCCCGCCGCTGGGCGTGGCGCTGGCGGTCGGCACCGTGATGTCGCTGGTGCAGGCGGTCACCCAGGTCAACGAGCAGACGCTGGCCTTCCTGCCCAAGGTGGTGGCCATCTTTGCCACCCTGATGCTGCTGGGCGGCTACATGATGGTCTCGCTGGGGGACTACACCCGTGCCGTGATGGACCGCATCGTCGCCATCGGCAGTTCGTGATGGAGGGGCTGGCGGACCTGCCGGACTATGCCTTCGTGTTCGTCATGGTGCTGGCCCGCGTCGGCTGTGCCGTGATGCTGTTCCCGGGCTCCGGCGAGGCCGAGGTGCCGGCCACCGTTCGGGTGGGTTTCGCGCTCGCCCTGGCCGTGCTGTTCGTGCCGCTGGCGCTGCCCGGTTTCGCCCCGATGCCGGCCAGCGCCATCGCGCTGGTGCGTGACATGGGGTGCGAGGTGATGACCGGCCTGTGGCTCGGCTGGCTGGTTCGCGCGCTGCTCCAGGTGCCCGCCATGGCCGGGCAGGTGATCGCTGCCGCCGCCGGCCTCAGCAACGTCATCCAGCCCGATGCCGAGACCGGGCCGCAAAGTGCGGCGGTGTCGCACGCGCTGGCGTTGGCGGCGCCGGTGGTGGTGATGGCAAGCGGTCTGCACGCCATCCCGCTGCACGCCCTGGCCGGCAGCTACGCCCTCATCCCGCCCGGCCACCTGCTGCCCGCCGCCGACAGCGCCACCCAGGCGATCGAGATCGCCACCCGCACGGTGGCGCTGGCATTGCAACTTGGCGGGCCCTTCGTGCTGGCTGGCACCATCTGGCAATTCGCGCTGGGCCTGCTGAGCCGGCTGGTACCGCAACTGCAGATCTACTTCGCCGCCATGCCGGGCCAGATCGCCGGCGGCCTGCTGCTCCTCGCGGCCCTCTCCGGCGGCGCCCTGTCGGTTTGGCGGGAGACCCTGCACGGTGACCTCCTCGCCCTGCCCGGCCTATAGCGATGGCCGAATCCGACGACCGGACGGAAGCCCCAACCGCCAGACGGCTGCAACAGGCCCGCGACTCGGGGGAAACCGCCCTCTCGCGCGAGTTCATCAGTCTCGCCGTGCTCGGCGGCGCGGCCGTGGTGCTGGCCTACCAGGCGCCCGGCCTATCCGCCCGCTTCGCCGCCGAACTCGCCGCCGTGCTGGCCTCGGCCGACGTCATCACCCCCGGCGCGGCGGTGCTGCGAACCCTGCTCGCCGCCGCCTGGCTGGTCGGCCCGGTCGCGCTGGTGGTCTGTGCGATGGCCACGCTGGCAACCTTCGGGCAGACCCGCTTTCTCCTCAACACCGGCGCACTCAGCCCGCAATTCAAACGGCTCGACCCTCGGCCCCGCCTCGCCCGCATGTTCGGCCCGGCCACCCTGATGGAGGCCGCCCGCGCCGTTGCCAAGCTCGCCGTGGTGGGCGGCGCCACCTGGATGGCGCTGGCCGGCCTGATGCCAGGCGCGATGATGGCGCTTTGGTGGACCACGCCGGTGCTGAACCAGCGCATTCTCGCCCTCACGCTGCATATCGCCGCCTCCGCGCTGGGCGCCTTCGCCCTGGTCGCGGTGGCCGATGTGATCGCCGGGCAAATCAAGCACTTCCGCAAACTACGGATGAGCCGCACCGAAATCCACGACGAACACAAGGACACCGAGGGCGATCCGCTGATCAAGCGACGCATCCGCCAGATCATGCAGCAGCGCGCCCGCCGCCGCATGATGGCCGCCGTGCCGACCGCGACCGTCATCCTCACCAACCCGACCCATTACGCCGTCGCCCTCGCCTATGACCGCGCCAATGGCGGTGCCCCGCGCGTGGTCGCCAAGGGGGCGGACGAGGTTGCGGCACGCATCCGAGACGTTGCCAACCGGCATCAAGTGCCTCTTGTAGCCAATCCACCCCTTGCGCGCGCCCTGTTCAAAGTCGATCTTGGCGCTGAAATTCCGGCGGAGCACTACCGCGTGGTTGCGGAAATCATTGCCTATGTATGGCGCCTGCGCGACAGGGTGTCCAAGAACGGGGTCGCCGGAAACACGGCGGCCGAAACCGAATGAGACGATGGCTCGCGCGCTGGCGTGGTGCCGCACGGCAACCGCTGATCGACCGCATGACCGCCGAGGCGCCCGAGAGCGACCCCCTCGTCGGCCTGCTGTTCGAGAACGCCCCCCTCGCATGCCTCATCGTTGATGCCGCCGGCACGGTGAAGCGATCCAACGCGGCGCTGCGGCATCTGCTCGGGCCCGCCGCCGCGATGCCCCCGGGGGCGGACGCCGCCCTGCTGTTCGAGCCCTCCTGCCGCGAGACCATCTGGCTTGAGATCGTCAATGTCCTGGGCGGCCGCCAGCCCGCGGTCCAGGCCCGCCCGGCCCGCCTCACCCGGCCGCCGATGCAGCCCGCGGACGCCCCCCCCAAACCCGTGACGGTGCTGGTATCGGCCGACGCCATCCGCGGCCCCGCCGGCGAGATCACCGGCGCTGCCCTGTGGTTCACCGACATCAGCCACCAGGCCGAGCTTGAGGCCCTGCTCGCCCAGAGCCAGAAACTCCAGGCGATCGGCCAGCTCGCCGGCGGCATCGCGCATGATTTCAACAACCTGTTGACCGCCATCCTCGGTGCCGCCGACGCCATCGCCACCCGCCCCGGCATGGACGGCGAGACCCTCGTCGACACCACAGATATCCAGAACGGCGCCATGCGCGGCGCCGCCCTGGTGCGCCAGCTTCTCGCCTTCGGACGCCAGCAAACCCTGCAACCCCGCGTGCTCGCCGTGAACGAGGTGATCGGGGACATCTCGGCCCTTCTCAAGCGCCTGCTCGGCGAAAAAGTCCGCCTCGACCTCGAACTCGAAACCCCCGGCCGTTCGGTCCGCGCCGATCCCACCCAGCTTGACCAGGTGCTGGTGAACCTCGCCGTCAACGCGCGGGACGCCATGGCAGCCGGCGGCGTGCTGAGCCTGCGCAGTGGCCACCTCACGCTCTACCGCCCCCTGTCCATCGGGGCGGACACCATGCCACCCGGCCGCTACGTCACCATTGACGTCGCGGACACCGGCGCCGGCATCCCCGACGATGTCCTGCCGCGCATCTTCGATCCCTTCTTCACCACCAAGCGCGAACGCGGCGGCACCGGGCTCGGCCTGTCCACGGTGCACGGCATCATCCGCCAGACCGGCGGCTATCTCGGCGTCGAGTCGGCCGCCGGGCTGGGCACCACGTTCCGCATCTATCTGCCGCGCTGGGATCAACCGGATGTGGCGGCCACCCCCGCGCCTGCCGCCGAAGCGGCGCCGGCCGCGAGCCCCGACGTGCCGCGCACCGTTTTGCTGGTGGAGGACGAAGCGCCCGTCCGCCTGCTCGCCACCCGCAGTTTCGAGCGCCGCGGCTGGCTGGTGCTGGCAGCCGACAGCGGGGAGGCCGCGCTCGCCATGCTGGAGACCGCCGCCGACGCCATCACCGCCGTCGTCAGTGACGTGGTGATGCCGGGGATGGACGGCGCCGCCCTGGTGCGCGCCGTGCGGGCCCGGCCTGGCTGCGCCAACCTGCCGGCCATCCTGGTGTCGGGCTACGCGCAGGAGGTGCTGCGGCGCGATATCGCGGCGCTGGACGTGATCTTCCTGTCCAAACCCTATCTGCCGCGGGATCTGGTCGCCCGCCTTGAGGCAGCGTTGTCGGAGCCGCCCGCTCCGCCGGTTTGACATGCCAAAAACCAAGGTGCTGACTGCCCCGCAACAACACGCGCGCGGAGGAAACATGCGTCTTCAGGACAAAATTGCCATCGTCGTCGGGGCCGGGCAGGGGCCGGGCGAGGGCATGGGCAACGGGCGCGCCACCGCGCTGCGCTTCGCCCAGGAAGGCGGCACGGTGCTGTGCGTGGACCGCGATCTCGCCTCCGCCGAACAGACCGCCGCCATGATCACCGCGGCCGGCGGCCGTGCCGCCAGCTTTGCCGCCGATGTCACTGTCGAGGCCTCGCTCGCGGCCTGCATCGCTGATTGCATGGCCCGCTGGGGCCGGGTGGACGTGCTGCACTACAACGTCGGCGTCTCCATCGCCGGCGGCGACGCACCACCCACCGAGATCACCGAGGAGGCGTTCGACCGCATCCACGCCATCAACCTGCGTGGCCTGGTGATGGCGGTGAAGCACGCCCTGCCGGTGATGCGGGCGCAGGGTTCCGGCGTGATCCTGGCCATTTCCTCGGCCGCCGCCTGGCACAACTATCCCTACGTGGCGTACAAGGCGACCAAGGCCGCGATGATCGCCTACATCCAGCAGATCGCCATCCAGAACGCCCGCTACGGCGTGCGCTCCAACGTGATCCTGCCCGGCCTGATGGATACGCCGATGGCAGTCGACACCCGCGCCCGCTCCACCAACCGCTCGCGCGCCGAGGTGGCCGCCGAACGCGATGCCCGCGTGCCGTTGCGCGGCAAGATGGGAACCGCCTGGGATGTCGCCAACGCGGCGTTGTTCCTGGCGTCCGACGAGGCGAACTTCATCACCGGCGTGGCGCTGCCGGTGGACGGCGGCACGGTGATCAATGTGGTCTAGCGGGGTGGTTTAGCCGGGCGGGATTAACTTTTTGTTCTAATTTTGTTCTTGCGAACGCTGAATAACGAACATATAACGAACAAAAGGTTAATCACCCCTCCGTCGTTCCTTGCGGGCCCGTCACCCGGTGTGACAGACTCGCACGGCACGGTGCAGGATCGGTGAGGCGCCGCACGCCAAACCCAGGAGACGGGACCGCATGGATAAGAACAAGGCTCTGGACGCCGCGATGGCCCAGATCGATCGGGCCTTCGGCAAGGGCTCGATCATGCGCATGGGCGCGCGCACCGGGGACGAGCATGTCGACGTGATTTCGTCCGGCTCGCTCGGGCTCGATCTCGCGCTCGGCATCGGCGGGTTCCCCAAGGGGCGCATCATCGAGATATACGGCCCGGAAAGCTCGGGCAAAACCACCGTGGCGCTGCACGCCATCGCCGAGGCGCAGAAGCTGGGCGGCACCTGCGCGTTCATCGATGCCGAGCACGCGCTTGACCCGATTTACGCCCGCAAGCTCGGCGTCGATGTCGACAATCTGCTGATCAGCCAGCCCGATGCCGGCGAACAGGCGCTCGAAATCGCCGACACCCTGGTGCGCTCCGGCGCCATCGACGTGCTGGTGGTCGACTCGGTGGCCGCCCTGGTGCCGCGCGCCGAACTCGAAGGCGAAATGGGCGACAGCCACATGGGCCTGCACGCCCGCCTGATGAGCCAGGCGCTGCGCAAGATCACCGGCTCGGTGTCGCGCTCCAACACCCTGCTGATCTTCATCAACCAGATCCGCCTCAAGATCGGCGTGATGTTCGGCAACCCGGAAACCACCACTGGCGGCAACGCGCTGAAGTTCTACGCCTCGCTGCGCCTGGAAATCCGCCGCACCGGCTCGATCAAGGATCGCGAGGAAGTGGTCGGCAACCAGACCCGGGTGAAGGTGGCCAAGAACAAGCTCGCCCCCCCGTTCCGGCAGGTCGAGTTCGACATCATGTTCGGCGAGGGCATCAGCAAGGTCGGCGAGTTGATCGATCTCGGCGTGAAGGCCGGCATCGTCGAGAAATCCGGTTCCTGGTACTCCTATGACAGCCAGCGCATCGGGCAGGGCCGCGAGAACGCCAAGCAGTTCCTGCGCGACCACAAGGACGTCGCCGAGGCCGTCGAAAAGAAGATCCGCGGCCAGGCCGGCCTCATCGCCGCCGCGATGACCACCGGGCCCGATGCGGACGATGCGGAGGCCGCCGACTGAACGCGCTCCCGCTCGACGCATCGGACGAAGCACTCATCGTGGCGGCGGAGGATGTCCTCCGCCGCCACTATCGTCCGTTCTGGCACACCGTCGCCGCCGCCATCCGCGGGCGGGACGGCCGGATCTGGACCGGCATTCACCTCGGCGCCACCGTGGGGCGCATGTCGGTCTGCGCCGAACCCATCGCGTTCGGCCGCGCCGTGCTGGAAGGCGACGGCACCATCGTCACCGCGGTGGCCGTGCGCCACCCCAAGCCCGACGAACCGGACCGCCGCATCGCCGTGGTCACCCCCTGCGGCGCCTGCCGGGAACTCTTCGTGGACCACGCGCCCGACGCCCGGATCATCATTCCCGGCGAAGCCGGCCTGGTGAAGGTCCCGGCTCGCATCCTGCTGCCCGCCCCCTACCAGCGCTGAGGCCCGCCATGGCAGCCAATCCGTACTACAGCGGCCCCGTCACCGACCATTTCGACGGCACCTGCTTCTTCCTGCCCGGCCATGTGCCCACCCAGCGCAAGGCCAACCTGATGACCTTCGCGAAACTGCGCTTCTCGCGCACCCGGTCCCGCTGGCCGGCGCAGTTTCCCAGCCCCCACGCCGATGCCCGCCCACCCGAACGCGTGGACGGCCTGCGCATCACCCTCATCGGCCACGCCAGTTTCCTGATCCAGGTCGCCGGCCTGAACCTGCTCGTCGATCCGGTATGGTCCGGCCGCGCCAGCCCCACCCAGTGGCTCGGCCCCAAGCGCGCCAACCCGCCCGGCGTCGCCTTCAAGCACCTCCCGCCGATCGATGCCGTGCTCCTCACCCACAACCACTACGACCATCTCGACATGGCCACCCTCGGCCGCCTCTGGCGCCACCATCGCGCCCCCGTCGTCACCCCACTCGGCAACAACACCATCATCCGCGCTGCCCACCGCGATCTCCCCGTCACCGCGATGGACTGGCATGACCGCCACACCCTTGCCCCCGGCGTCGATGTCACCCTGTTGCCCGCCCACCACTGGTCCGCCCGCGGGCTGAAGGACCGGCGGATGGCATTGTGGGGCTCGTTCCTGCTGCACACGCCGGCCGGCGCAATCCTGCATATCGGCGACACCGCCTACGGCGACGGCGGCACCTTCCATGACATCCGCACTCGCTACGGCGCGCCCGACCTCGCGATCCTGCCCATCGGCGCCTATGAGCCGCGCTGGTTCATGCGGCACGCCCACATGAACCCCGCCGAATCGGTGCAGGCGATGCATGACCTCGGTGCCCCGCAGGCTCTCGGCCATCACTGGGGCACCTTCCAACTCACCGACGAGGCGATCGAGGCCCCGGCCCACGATCTGGCGGCCGCATTGGCGGAAAACGACATTCCCGCCGAGCGCTTCCTCGCGATGCGCCCGGGCCAGGCATGGACGGCCTGACGACGGGTTGCCGTGCGCGTATGATGGGGCACAAGGAGGAGGCGATGCCGCCCGTTCTGCGATTGCCCGTGTTGCTGCTGGTCGCGCTGCTGCTGGCCGCCCGCCCGACCAGCGCGCAACCCGCTGTCCCATCGGCGGACCTCGTGCTCGGGATTGCGGCCTATAACAAGGGGGATTTCGCCGGGGCGTTTCGCCTGCTCAACGCCGCGGCAGCGAGCGGGGAGGCGGAGGCGATGGTCAATCTCGGCTACCTCTACGCCCGCGGCCAGGGCGTGCGCGCCGATTCGGCATTCGCCCTGCAACTCTATCGCCGTGCCGCTGAAGCGGGCGATCCCGAGGGCATGAACGCCGTCGGCTTTCGCTATAATTTTGCCGCGCCGCCGGACTATCCGAATGCCATCCGCTGGTACTGCCGCGCCATTCTGCGCGGTAACCCGCGCGCCATGAACAATGCCGCCATCCTGTTCTTCAACGGCCAGGGCATTCCGCGCGACCGTGACGAAGCGCGCAGCCTGTGGGCGCAATCGGCGAAGCTGGGGCATCTCAATGGGATGAGCAACCTCGGGGCTGACATTGCCGGTGACGCCACAATGCCGGACGCCGAGCGTGCCGCCGGCCGGTTGATGGTGCGCCGGGCCGCCGAACAGGGCAGCGCCCTCGCTCAGGACATCCTGCGCCGCTGGGGGGACAGCGGACCGTTTCCGCCCGCCTTCGATGCGAGCCTGGCCATGAAGATCGAGCCGCGCGACCCTCCGCCTGGCGCCTCGATTGCCTGCGAGAGCCTGATTTCCTGACCACCGCCCTCCCGGCCGGTGCGCCGTTTGTGCTACCGTCCGCGCCGTCGCCGACCTTGCGTTGAAGGATGCCCCGCCATGATCCCCCGCCGCCTGCTCCTCGCCGGACTCGCTGGCTTCGCCGCCCGTCCGGCCCTCGCGCAGACCAGCCCGCAGCCCGAACTGCCCAAGGAATCTCTCACAATCGTCACCCGTGACGGCAAGCGCCACGCCTTCTCGGTCGAAATGGCGATTTCGCCGGATCAGCAGACCATCGGCCTGATGTTCCGCCCCTCTGTGCCGGCTGACGGTGGCATGTTGTTCGACTGGGGCAGCCCGCGCGCCTCGCAGATGTGGATGCGCAATACCATCAGCAGCCTCGATATGCTGTTCATCAATGCCGACGGCAGCATCCGCGCCATCGCCGAACATACCGTGCCGCAGTCCCTCGCTGTCATCGACAGCCGTGGTCCGGTGCGGGCCACGCTTGAGCTTGCCGCCGGCACTGCCGAACGCCTCGATATCCGTGTCGGCGACAAGGTGCTGCAACGCATATTCGGCAACGCGGGGTAGCGCTTGCTTTACGCGCGCCGCACACATAGGGTCCGCCGCAATCGGGGCGTGGCGCAGCCTGGTAGCGCGCGTGTTTTGGGTACACGAGGCCGCCGGTTCGAGTCCGGCCGCCCCGACCATTATTGAGAGGATCTTAGTCGATGCCTTCCAAAGTCCGTATTTTCCAGCAGCCCAAGAATGCCATGCAATCCGGCCAGGCCAACGCGCAGGAGTGGGTGCTCGAATTCGAGCCCTCCGAGCCGCGTCGCGCCGATCCGCTGATGGGCTGGATCGGCAGCGCCGACACCCAGGCCCAGGTGCGGCTGAAATTCGACAGCCGGGACGAAGCGGTGGCCTATGCCGAGAAGAAGGGATTGAACTACGGCGTTGAATTGCCGCAGGTGCGCAAGTTCCGCCCCAAGGCGTATGCCGACAACTTCAAGAACAACCGGCCGGAAAACTGGAGCCACTGAGCGGAGCAGACCGCGCGCGCCGCTCCAGCCTAAAGGTTCAACGAAAAGAGGGGCTACCCGGTGGTTGAAACCACCAGGTAGCCCCTCTTTCTTGAGTCAGGAGGTCCAGGGGCTCGGCCCCTGGCAGGGGTCGAGGGGGCAGAGCCCCTCGCCTTGCTTCCCTAACGAGTTCTAGTTCTTCGTCTTATCAACCAGCTTGTTCTTAGCAATCCACGGCATCATGGCGCGCAGCTTCTCGCCGACTTCCTCGATCGGGTGGGCAGCGTTGCGGCGGCGGATCGCCTTGAAGCTGGCCTGGTTCACCTTGTTTTCCAGCATCCAGTCGCGCGCGAACTTGCCGGTCTGGATGTCTTCCAGGACCTTCTTCATCTCGGCCTTGGTGGCGTCGGTGATGATGCGCGGGCCGGTGACG
>CAIMWH010000175.1 GCA_903845065.1 uncultured Rhodospirillales bacterium
GACCGCTACGATGACGGCGGCTACTCCGGCGGCACGCTGGAGCGGCCGGCCCTGAAGCGGTTGATGGCCGACATCGCGGCAGGCAGGGTGGATGTTATCGTTTGTTATAAGATCGATCGCCTCAGCCGCGCCCTGATGGACTTCTCGAAGCTGGTCGAGGTTTTCGACGCGAACGGGGTTACTTTCGTCTCGGTAACTCAGTCGTTCTCCACAACGACAAGCATGGGCCGACTGACACTGAATATCCTGCTCAGCTTTGCCCAGTTCGAACGCGAATTGATTGGCGAGCGCATCCGGGACAAATTCGCCGCCTCCCGCGCCCGCGGCATGTGGATGGGTGGGAAGGTGCCGCTCGGCTACGACGTGAAGGACCGCAAGCTGGTGGTCAACACGGCGGAGGCGGCGACGGTGCGCATGGTCTTCGAGCAGTTCATCGAGATCGGCTCCTGCACTGAACTGGCCCAGATGCTGCAGCAGCGTGGCGTGACGACCAAGACCGGCCGCCCGATCGACAAGGGCTACCTCTACAAGTTGCTGGCCAACCGCACCTATATTGGCGACGCGCCGCACAAGGGCATGATCCACAAGGGCGAGCACCAGGCCATCGTGCCACTGGACCTGTGGAACCGGGTGCATGCCATGTTGCAGGTCAGCCCCCGCACCAAGGCCAACCAGAACCGCTCGCAGACGCCGGCGTTGCTGCGTGGCCTCATCTTTGGGATCGACGGGCGCGCACTGTCGCCGGTACACACGCTGCGGCGGGGGCGGCAGTATCGCTACTATGTCAGCCAGTCCGTCCTGAAGGGCGATGCCATCGATGACCCGTCGCTGGTGCGGCGCATTGCAGCGGCGGAGATTGAAGATGCCGTCATGGCGCAGGTGCGGGCGCTGCTGCGGCAGCCCGAGATCATCGTCGGCACTTGGCGCGCGGCGCAGGCGGACGCGCCGGACATCACCGAGGCAGATACACGCGCGGCGCTGGAGAGCCTGGACCCGATGTGGGACGAGTTGTTCCCCGGCGAGCAGGCGCGGATCGTGCAGGCATTGGTCGACCGCGTCACGGTCGGGCCGGCCGGCGTTGATATCCGGTTGAAGGTGGAGGGCCTGGCCGGACTAGTGCAGGATCTCGCGCCGCGGCGTCGTGTGCAGGAGGCCGCGTGATGAGCGCGACCACCATCACGGTGCGGGTGCCGCTTGCGATCAAGAAGCGGGGAGGGAGGAAGATTGTAGTGGCGCCGGACGGCTCGGTGCTGCCGGGCGCGCCACGGCAGGCGCGGACAACCGCCGATCCGGCGCTGCTCAAGGCGCTGGCGCGGGCGTTCCGGTGGCGGCGAATGCTGGAGGACGGGCGCTACGCATCCGTCAGCGACATCGCGCGGGCGGAGAAGATCGATCGGACCTATGCCGGCGACATCCTGCGGTTGACGCTTCTGGCGCCGGCGATCGTGGAGGCCATTGTAGAGGGGCGGCAGCCGGTGGAGATGACGCTTCCGGTTTTGATGAAGCCGTTTGCGTTGGATTGGGCGGGGCAGCGGCCGCGCGGATAACCGATCTACACGCTCTCTTTCAATTCCTTTGCCGGCTGGAAGGCGATCTTTTTGCTTGCCTTGATCTGGATCGCCTCGCCGGTCGATGGATTTCTGCCCATACGAGCAGGCCTTGCCCGCACTTGCAGTGTGCCCAGACCGTTCAAGCGGATTTTGTCACCCTTTTTTAGATGTTGGCTAGCAAGCGCGACCAGGTCTCCCAAGAGGGCCTCGGCGTTCTTCTTCGGCAGGGCGTGGCGCTCCGCTAGGCTGGCGGCGAGCTGCTTCAGCGTGACGGTAACCTGCGGCTCGGCCTTCTTAGCAATGGCTTGTTGAGCCACCTTTGCTATTTTGGCTGGAGGCGCCGTTTTTGTCGGGGTTGTTGCCTTCTTGGCCGCGGGGGCGGCTTTCTTCGCTGGCGGCATAGCACTCTCCTGCAGGCGTTTCAGTCCAGGCCATGTTGTCTGTGAGGCGCGGATTCTAGCAACTGTCGCGGCGCGCGGTCTCTCCAGTCGCAGGAAGAACGGTGAGTAGCCGATCAGCATCCTGGTGACCGACAGCGCGAAACCATTGGATGGTGCAACTTGGCTTCTCGTGGAAGCAGATGCCGAGATGACGTTACCGTTGTTGATGAAGACGTTTGCGGTGGAGTGGGGGGAGCAGCGGGCCTTCGTCGTCGCACGAGAACCCGGCGAGCACCCCCAGAAGGAAAATCAGCGCCCCGTTGATTTGACATTACGCTGAGTTCTGGCGGTCGATGAACGATGCCCCACTTGGGTCGGGAATCCAGATCTTGTCCAGATCGGCCCTTGCTTCAGCCGCATCCGACTCAATCACGTCACGGCGGTGGCGGTAGGCCGGCTTGCGTGGGCACGATCGATGCGTTTCTGGTCACGTTGCGGCGAGTGACCAACAACTCGGGATGCCGTCCGCGCTGAGCGGGATGATGCGCCTGACGTCACTGAACGAGTTCGCTCAGAACCGCCTTGATCACAGCGAAGCGTGCAGGCTTCGACAGGCACGACCTCCGGACCGGAGCGATCCGCGTCTCGACATCAGGATCAGGTCCGCCAGTCAGGAGCAGAACCGGCGGGTGGGGCTGCTGCGAGCGCCGACAGTCGGGTATTCCCGGCGGCGGTGACGCTCGTCAGGCTGGCGTCAACGCAGGCTCTACCCATGCCAAGCCTTCGCGGCCATGCAGGAAGCCATTCTGCCAGGGCGTGTCCCCCGTCAACCGATGCAGCGCTTCGGCCGCGTCCTCGCTTGCCCGACGGCCGTCCAGCACCGCGCGGTGAAGCCCGGCGACCGCCACCATGTCGACGTCCTGCGGCGACAGGCGAAAATGCGTCACTCCCATTTCGCGTAGCGCCGCCATATCCGCCAGCAATACTAGGTATCCGTTCGACAACGTCTGCGTGCCGTTCACCGTCAGCAGTCCCTGCCCATCGATCGTGTCGGCCGGCAAGCCGTCGGCGTCGAGGCCGCAGACGAACTGGCAGGTATCCTTCGACAGCCCGTGGGCGCGTGCGTGGTAGCAACGCATCGCCACCGACAGCGGCTGCCGCCCGAACACCAGCATCTCGGTCTCGACCGAACGCCTCGCCAGCACTCGCACGCCCTTGGCGGTGATTTCCACTGGTAGTACGACGCGCGTTGCGCCGCCGCCAACCAGGAAATCGTGGGCGCCCTCGTTGAACACATTGATGTAGGGCCCGATCACATGCGGACGGCCTGAGACTTCCTGCAGGCTGGCGACGTCGTTCGCCTCCACTAATGCGCCACTTTCCGCCAGCGCCCGCACTGCCGCCACCTCCCGATCCAACGTCATCACCGCCAGGGTCGAATACACAACCTGCTTGCCTGCGGCGGTCAACCGGGCGGCAATTTGCACGAGATCGGGCTCGAAAAAGGGCTCCCGCTTGGAGCAGACAACTTCGCCGAGATAGACGCAGTCCACTTCGGCCTCATCGGCGATGCGGAAATAGAAGTCACGCCGCTTCGCCGCCGTCCAGTGGAACAGCAGCGGGCCCAGTGTGAGCTTGCCTGCGGACATCATCGCCACCCCTTCTTGTAGGCCCCGTGCGTTTCCCGGTTTCCCTCCGCAACAGCCTTCAGCCCATTGGTCGCCTGCGCGGCATCGCCGCGCTCCAGCGCATCGAGCGCGCGCCGGAAGCTGCCAACCACCTCGGCGACATAGGCCCTCCCACGCTGGCGCCCCTCGATCTTGATCGCCGTGACGCCGGCGGCCTTCAGGTCCTTCAGGATGTCGATCGCATTCAGCGCCACCGGCTCCTCAAAGAGGTAGGACGCGCAGCCATGAGTGACGTAGCGACCCTTGCAGGGTGTGGGATAGGCGGCGGGCTCGTTGCGACCGAAGCGATTTAGTGTCACGCCGCCGAGGCGGGATAGTGTCGCGTCTCCATCCTCGGTGTAGGACACATGGCTCGCCGGCGCGCAGGCGCCCTCCGACGTCGGCGACAGTCCGGTGATGTAGGAGGACAGGAAGCAGCGCCCTTCCGACATTGGGCCAACGCTGCCGAAAGCAAACACCTCGGTCTCGATTTCGATCCGTCGGACCAGGGCGGCTACCTGCTCGACCGACAGCACACGCGGCAGCACCACGCGGCGGATGTCGAAGCGGTCACGGAAGAAGGCGATCGACAGCTCGTTCGACGCCGAGGCCTGCACCGACAGATGCCGCCGCAACGCCGGATGGCGCCGGGCAGCGTAGTCGAGCACGCCGATATCGGCGAGGATCACCGCATCGGCGCCCGCCTGGGCAGCATGATCGATGGCGCGATGCCACGGCGCTGGATCCCCGGCGTTCGGAAACGTATTGACCGCGACCAGAACCTTGCGGCCGTGCCGGTGGGCGTAGGCTATGCCCTCAACCATCTCGTCGCGGTCGAAATTGAGGCCGGGGTAGTTGCGCGCGTTGGTCGAGTCCCGGTAGCCACAATAGACCGTGTCGGCACCGGCTTCGATCGCCGCACGCAACGCCGCCGGGGTCCCGGCGGGACAGACGAGTTCGAGACTCATGACACTCCTGGCGCGGCGGCATCCGCCCGCAGTTGCCTGACATCCAGCTTTGCCAGCCTGGTTTTTAGGGCTTTCACTTCGGCGCGAAGCCCATCGCACTCCGCCGCGATATCGCGCACTGGCGCGTCGTGCGCATGCAAGCTGGCATGCATTGCCGCGGCACGGTCACGGGCGCCGCGGATAGTCCCCTGGAGCCGCCGTGCCAATCGCCGTGCCGGCCGCTCCAGCGGGCCGAACAGGGCCGCGACCTCGTCGCGCATCAGGATCTCCTCCCGATCCAGCGTGTTGCGCACCGCAACGATGACAGCCGTCGAGCCGGAAATCTCAATATCGCGGGTAAAGAACATCGAATCGCCGTCGATGCGCCCTTCCAGCAGGTCGATCAACGCAGCCAAGTTGCCGCGGATGGTGGCATCGGCCCTCGTAGTGTCGGCGGCCGACAGCACACAGACGTCCATCCGGCCGCCGCCAAATACAATGGAAAAACGATGCGACAGATCGAACGGAGCCACGTGCACCACTGCCGGATCCAGTCGGACGAAGGCCGCCACCAGCTTAGGGTGGCGCCGCCGCATTCCGCGCATTAACAACGCGACGAACCGAGCAAGCACCGGCTCGGGAACTAACGACAAGGCCGACGCGGCGGGTGACGAGGGGGGGGAATAGTACACGCAGAGCCGCTCCTTGATTCGCCAAGCAGTGTATCATGCGGGTCGTGCCGACCGAGTCATTGACATGAATCAAGTCATGTTGGGATCCGTCGCGCGAGGGGGGATGTCCACTCTCGACTGTTGTCCTTCGACCCACTCGGGTGCAGCAAGATGAATGTCGATGATCGAACGCAGGGTGTGACCGCGTTACATGAGCCGAAGCAAATGGTGGCAGAACTGCCTGCCGATCGCCGTGAACCGACAGCACCATGGTTGAGGCGATCCAATAGGCATCGCTAGTGAGGAACGTTGGAGGCCTGTGCCGTCAGCACGGTGACGGCGATCGCGGAGTATAAGGACATCAGAATATTCTACATCAGCTGAGTGATGCGGCTGACCCTGCTGGCGCCGGATATCGTTGAGGCCATCGTCGAGGGGCGACAGCCGGAGGGGAGGACGCTGCCGGTTTTGATGAAGCCGTTTGCTTTGGATTGGGTGGGGCAATCAGCAGAGGC
>CAIMWH010000176.1 GCA_903845065.1 uncultured Rhodospirillales bacterium
CACTCGGATAGCGCTGCTTGCTCCGGTCATAACGGCCTCGGTTCTCGGTCGTCCACATCGGCAGGCTCCTGCGAATCGGCTCCACAGGCAGAGAATCACAAGTGATTCCAGTGATTCAAGCTGTTTCCGGATGGACACTGACTCTCACCGATCGCTTCGCGGCCCGCCGGTGCGGCGCCCACGGCAGCCCCACGCGGCGTTTCGCTCTTTTGCCGCCGGTTCATCCGACGTGGTAGACCATGCGCCGACCTTCAGCGGATGGAACCAGGCGGCGTGTGGGGCAAGATCATCGGCGGCGTGGCTGGCTTTGCGCTCGGCGGCCCATTCGGCGCCGTGGTGGGGGCGGCGTTCGGCCATGCGGCGGACCACAGCGGGCTGGCCGGCATCCGCGCCCAGTTCGGCATCCCCGCCGGCTTCACCCCCCGCGTGGCGGGCGGGCGGGACCAGATGTTCGCCGTCGGCGTGGTGTTCCTCGCCGCCAAGCTCGCCAAATGCGATGGCCCGATCAAGCGCGCCGAGATCGACGCCTTCAAGCGCGGCTTCCGCATCCCGCCCGAGGCGGTGCAGGACATCGGCCGCCTGTTCGACCGCGCGCGGGACAGCGACGAAGACCCCTTCATCCACGCAACCGCGCTCGGCCGCGCCTTTTCGGCCAACCGCTTCATGCTGGAGGACGTGCTGGCCGCGCTGTTCACCATCGCCCGCGCGGACGCGGCGCTGAACCGGCGCGAGGAGCAGTTCCTGCGCAACGTCTGGCACGGCTTCGGCCTGGACGAGGAAAGCTGGAGCCGCGCGCGCGACAACCAGCCCCGCCGCGCCGTCACCGAGCAGGACCTCGAGGACCCCTACGCCATCCTCGGCATCACGCGGGACACCCCCGATGACGCCATCCGCGCCGCCTGGCGGCAACTCATGCGCGAGAACCACCCGGACAGCCTGGCCAGCCGCGGCGTGCCGGCCGAATTCCTCGCCAGCGCCGGCGACAAGGTGGCCCGCATCAACGCAGCATGGGACCGCATCAAGCGCGAACGCGGGCTGTAGCGCACGGGGACGCAACGCGTGATTGTCGTGTCCAAATTTTTTTATTTTCGTACCCAACCGTGAAATACCGTCGATTTCAATGGGCTGATTTAATGCAATGGTTCCGCGAGGCACACGAATTGCGTAGCGTCTCGCAACAGGCGTTGCTGCTGCCGGATGCCCGGCCTCAAGTGCGCCATCTGGTGAGGAAAACCCCGTGAAGCGCATTTCCCTGGTTGCCGCCGCCCTGCTCGCGCGGCCCGTGGCCGCCAGCGCGCAATCGCTGACCGCCGCCGGTATCGCCGACAACTTCACCCTCAGCACCTTTTCACCGGCGTTCTGGGCAGCGGCAACTACGGCGTGCTCAACACGGTGGCCGCGGCCGACGGCTCCCTCATCGCCACCGGCTACGGCAACAACTCGCTGATGAGCTTTGCTGAAGGCGCCGGAAACACGGTGAACGGTCTGCATGCCGCCGATGCCTTGCACAGCGTATCGCTCGGGTTCACGCCCTCCGGCATCGCCACCGTTGGCGGCACGACCTATTTCACCGGGATCGGCACCGGCATCTACCAGGTCACCAACACCACGACCCTCGCCTTTACCCAGGTGGTGGGGAACGGCACCATCGTTCCGGACTATGGCCTGTGGGCCGGCCCGGGCGGTACCCTGATCGCGGGCACCGGTTCGGGCGTGTACATGATCGACCCGGCAACCGGGTTCTCGATCACCGCTATCGGAACCCCGGGCTTCGTCGATGGCGTCTCGGTTTCTCCCGACGGCTTGACCGCCTACGCCGAGTTCAACGGCACCATCCTGGGCTACAACATCGTCAGCCCGACCCCGGGTTCGCCGGCCGCCGTCTACAGCAATGGGCACACGCCGGACGGCACCGGCGTGATCAGCGGTGGCGCCCTGAACGGGAACATCGTAGTCAGCAACAATGACGGCACGATCGGCCTCATCGACCCGACCACCCACGGCTATATCACCATCGCGACCGGCATGCAGCGTGGTGACATCGTCAGCCCCGACAGCAACAACGGGACGCTGCTGATTTCGGACTACGGCCAGGTTCTCCGCCTCGGCATCACCGGCGCCACCATCGGCGCCACCGATGCGCCCGAGCCGGCCTCGATGACCCTGCTCGGCGGTGCCCTGCTTGGCCTGGGTGCGCTGCGCCGGAAATTCTGCTCGCAGGCCTGATCGTTTCCGCCAGGCACCCGGCACAGCCATGGCGTCATAGTCCGACTCTGGCGTCAGCTTTCTTTACATTCTTACAATCCGTCCGAACTTGTTGGCTTTCAGGGCATTGATTCAGCGCGATTGTTTTGCATGGCACATGAATTGCTTAACGCTGGGTAGATGATGTGGGCGTTGCCGGTCCTCCGGCATCCCGTGACGCCCGAAGGTGAGGAAAAACCGATGAAGCGCATTTACCTGGTTGCCGCCACCCTGCTCGCCCTGCCCATGGCCGCCAGCGCCCAATCGCTGACCGCCGCCGGCATCGCCGACAACTTCACCCTCGATACCTTCTTCACCGGCAATCTCGGCAATGGTGGCTCCTACGGCATCCTCAACGCCGTGGCCGCGTCAGACGGATCGATCATCGCCACCGGCTACGGCAACCAAACGCTGCTGCGCTTCAACGAAGGCAGCGGCAACACCGTGAACGGCCTGACAGCCGGGAGTGCGACGACCACCGTCAACCTCGGCTTCACGCCCACCGGCATCGCCACCTCGGGCGGGACGACCTATTTCACCGGGCTCAGCACCGGCATTTTCCAGGTGACCAACAACGCCACCCTCGCCAACACGCAGGTGGTCGGTACCGGCACCATCAATCCGCAGTACGGCCTGTGGGCCGGCCCGGGTGGCACGTTGATCGCAGGGACCTCCAGCGGCGCCTACCTGATCGACCCGGCGGCCAGCTTCGCGATCACCGCGATCGGCACCCCGGGCTTTGTGGACGGCGTGTCCGTCTCGCCGGACGGGACCAAGGCGTATGTCGAATACGGCGGCGATATCCTGGCCTACAACATCGCCAGCCCCACCCCCGGCACGCCCACGGCCACCTACAGCTTCGGCCACGCGCCGGACGGCACCGGGGTGATCAGCGGCGGCGCCCTGGATGGTGACCTCATCATCAGCAACAATGACGGCACCATCGCCCTGCTCGACCCTTCGAGCAACGCCTACACCATCATCGCCACCGGCATGTCCCGTGGTGACCTCGTGAGCCCCGACAGCAACAACGGCACGCTGCTGGTGTCTGACATCGGTCAGGTTCTCCGCCTGGGCATCACCGGCGGCACCATTGGCGCCACCGACACGCCCGAGCCGGCCTCGATGACGCTGCTCGGCGGCGCCCTGCTCGGCCTTGGCGCCCTGCGCCGGAAGTTCCACAAGCAGGCGTGATCGTTCCGGCCCAGGCTATCCGCGCTGAAAAGGCCTGCTTGACGGGCCTTTTCTTTGCGCCCACACCCCGCCATGCCAGACGGCCGGACGGCCGCTGCCGGGAGCAATCCCGGTGGAGGAAAGTCCGGGCTCCACGGGAATACGATGCCGGCTAACGGCCGGCGGGGGCGACCCCAGGGAAAGTGCCACAGAAAACAAACCGCCGGCGCGCAGCAATGCCCGCAGGCAAGGGTGAAACGGTGCGGTAAGAGCGCACCGCGCCCCTGGTGACAGGGGCGGCAGGGTAAACCCCATCGGGAGCAAGACCGAATAGGGGCGGCCGGCGGATCGCTTCGGCGATGCCGCGGGGGCATTCCCGCCCCGTCGCCCGGGTTGGTCGCGCGAGGCGTGCAGCAATGTACGTCCCAGAGGAATGGCCGTCTCATGCCGCAAGGTGTGGACAGAACCCGGCTTACAGGCCGTCTGGCACCATTCCTTTTATGAAAAATGGGCGAACAACCAAGAACAAATAATGAACAAATAATTTATTCCATCGCGCCGCACACAAAGCATTGACCGAGGAGTCCCGCCCGCCCCACATGATGACGATAACATACTGAAAATACTCGGTATTCAAGCTCGCAGACTGACTCAACTAGTCCTAATCCCGCTTGATCCCAGATTTTGCCCGTGATATCCCTGGTTGTCCCGAACGGATTCACCCGTGCGGGCCCGCGCAGCAGCGCAACAGGCAGGCACAGGGAGGGGCGGTTCGGGCCAGATGACGCTTTTCCTCGGCACCTTCACCGGGCGGCTGGACAGCAAGGGGCGGGTAACCTTTCCCCCCAGCTTCCGCGCGATCCTGCGCCTGACGCCGGAGGCCACCAGCTTCATCCTTCGCCCGTCGCACCGCGCCGAATGCGTCGAGTGCTGGACCCCGCTCGGCTTCGAGACCTTCGCCCCGGCCATGCAGAGCCTCGATCTGTTCAGCGAAGACGAAATCGACATGTCCTATGCCCTCTACGCCGATGCCTCCTATTGCGAGCCGGACAAGGAAGGCCGCGCGGTGCTGCCTGAGAAACTGGTTAAGAAGGCCGGGTTGACCGACGCGGTCAGCTTCGTGGGCCTGCGCAACCGCTTCGAGATCTGGGAGCCCGCCCGCTACGAGGCGCACCTCGCGCTCAGCCTCGCCCGCCTCAAGGAACGCCGCCTCACCCTGCCGCAGGTGGTGGCATGAGCGGCCATCTCCCCGTCATGCTCGCCGAAGTGCTCGACACACTGGCCCCCCGCGCCGGGGCCCGTTACCTCGATGGCACCTTCGGCGGCGGCGGCTATACCGATGCCATCCTGAGCGCCGCGGATTGCGCGGTGTGGGCGATCGACCGCGATCCGGACGCCATCGCCCGCGGCGCCGATGTTGCCCTTCGCCACCCTGGCCGGCTGCATCTGCTCGAAGGCGGCTTCGGCGACATGCTCAACCTGGTGCACGGCGCCGGCATCACCACCCTCAATGGCGTGGTGCTGGACCTCGGCGTGTCCTCGTTCCAGATCGACGACCCAAGCCGCGGCTTCAGCTTCCGCTCGGACGGGCCGCTCGACATGCGGATGGCCCGTTCCGGCGAAACGGCGGCCGATCTGGTGAACAATTTGCCCGAGGCCGAACTCGCCGACGTCATCTATACATACGGTGAGGAGCGGCTGTCCCGCCGCATCGCCAAGGCCATCGTGGCGGAGCGGGCGCTGGCCCCCATCACCACCACCCTGCAACTCGCCGGCATCATCCGCCGCGTGGTGCCGCAGGACCGCTCGGGGATCGACCCGGCCACCCGCAGCTTCCAGGCCCTGCGCATCCGGGTGAACGACGAACTCGGCCAGATCGAGCGTGCCCTCGCCCAGGCCGCCGAACTGCTGGCCCCTGGTGGGCGGCTGGCGGTGGTTGCGTTCCATTCGCTCGAAGACCGGCTGGTGAAGCGCTTCATGACCGAGGCGACCGGCCGCGCCCCCTCGCCCTCGCGCCATGACCCGCGCGGCCTCAGTTCCCGGCCCGATGCCGCCTTCGACCTCATCACCCCCAAGGCGCTCCGCCCCGGACGCGCCGAGACGGACGCCAATCCCCGCGCCCGTAGCGCCCGGCTGCGCGCCATGACGCGCCGCCAGGAAAGGAGCCCCGCGCCATGAAGCGGAAGTTCACCATCCTGTGCGTCCTCGCCGCCGTCGGCTCCGGCTTCTACCTGTTCCAGACCAAGAACCGGGCGATGCTGCTTGATCGGGATATCGCCCGCCTGATGAAGTCCACCGAGGCAACCCGCCAGCACACCGGGCTGCTGCGCGCCGAATACGCCCTGCTGAATGATCCCGGCCGCCTCGCCCAACTCGCCGGGGACCTGTTGCCCGAGTTGAAAACCACTGCGCCGAGCCAGTTCGCCGGCATGGCCGATCTCGAACACCGCCTGCCGGCCGTGGGTGCCCCGCCGCCGCCGATGCCGCTGGAACCGCAGGCGCCCAACGCGGTGGTGCCCCGGATCGAACCGGCCCGGCTTGAGCCGCCGAAGGTCGAGCCGATCAAGGCCGAGCCGCAGCGCCCGCCCGCCATCGCCGCCGCCACGCCGCGCCCGGCCCCGGTGGCACCCGCGCTTCCCGCGCCCCGCCCCGCCGTACTGGCCAACACGCCGGCCGCCCCGCAGTTGGCACCCGCAGCACCGCCGGTGGTGGTCGCCAGCGTCGCCGCCGCACCGCCGCGCCCCGTGGTCCTCGCGCCCCGCCCGGTTTCGCCACCGCGCGCCGAGCCGGTCATGATGCGCGCGCCGCCCGCCACGCCCGCCGAAGCCATCGCCCGCATCACCCGTGGCGAGCCGGTCAACCCGAATATTCCCGCCGTCGCCTCCGCCCTCGGCATGGCACGCACCATGGTGCCGTCGGCGATCAACCCGGTGCAGGCCGCCACCATGCCGGCCGGAGGTCTGCGATGAGCGAAGACCAGCCCGATCCCGTCGCACCCGAAGCCCCCGCCAAGCGCGAACGCCTCGCCCGCCGCCGTGGCGCGCCGGCCGCTGGCGCCACGCCCCGCGTTGACCGTTTCCGCTTCGGCCCCGGCGAGGAGGCGCCCGAACTCAAGGTGATGCACCGCCGTCTCGGCATCGCCGGGATCGCGTTCACCGTGCTGTTTGGCCTCGTTGCGCTCAAGCTCGCCGATGCCACGGTGATCGAGCCGATGCTGCCGCGCCCGGTGGTCCAGGCCCGCCGCCCCGAGCCGCCGCCGCCGCCCACGCCGCCGGGCGCGATGCCGGCCCCCGCGGTGAACCCGACCGATTTCGGCCTGCACACCACCCGCGCCGCCATCACCGATCGCAACGGCGAAATCCTGGCCATCTCGCTGCCCACCGCCAGCGTGTTCGCCAACCCGGCCAAGCTGATCGACGCCAACGAAGCCGCCGAGAAGCTGCGCACCGTGCTGCCGCAGCTTGACCTGGTGGACCTCAAGCGCCGCCTCAGCGCCGAGAAGAAGCAGTTCGTCTACATCGCGCGCCATATCAGCCCGCGCGAACAGCTTGCCATCAACGGCCTCGGCATCCCCGGCATCGAGTTCGAGCAGACCGAGCGCCGGCGCTACCCGCTGGGCCGGGTGGCGGCCCATGTGGTCGGCGGCGTCAACGTCGATGGCCGCGGTATCGCCGGCGTCGAGCTGTTCTTTGACAAGCAACTGCATGACAACGCCGCCCCCCTGAAGCTCTCGCTCGATGTGCGGGTGCAGGCGGTGGTGCGCGACGAGCTGCTGAAGGCGATGACTGATTTCAACGCCATCGGCGCCTGCGGCCTTGTGCTGGATGTGCGGACCGGCGAGGTGATCGCCATGGTCAGCCTGCCCGACTATGACGCCAACCTGGTCGGCAAGGCCGCGCCCGACGAGCGCTTCAACCGCGCGGTGACCGGCATGTACGAACCTGGCAGCACCTTCAAGCTGCAGGACGCCGCGCTGGCGCTGGACAGCGGCACCGTGCAGATCTGGAACGGGTTCGATGCCTCCGCCCCCATTCATATCGGCCGCTTCACCATCAGCGACTTCGAGGGCAAGCACCGCTATTTGCAAATCCCGGAAATCCTCGCCTACTCGTCCAACATCGGCGCCGCCCGCATGGCCGAGGCGGTGGGTGGCGAGCGCCAGCGGGCCTGGATGGATCGCATGGGGATGCTGAGCCGCATCGGCGTGGAATTGCCCGAGGCCGGCCAGCCGATGGCCCCGGCGGCGGCCAACTGGAAAGAAATCGCCACGCTGACCATCGGCTTCGGCCATGGCATCGCGGTCTCGCCGCTGCATGTGGTGGCGGGCACCGCCGCAATCGCCAATGGCGGCACCTATTACCGGCCGACCCTGCTCGCCGCCGATCCGGACGCCGCGCCGCGCCAAGGCATGCGGCTGATGCAGTCCGCCACGTCGGACACCATGCGCAAGCTGATGCGCCTGGTGGTGACCGACGGCTACGGCAAGACCGCCGAGGTACCGGGCTACTACGTCGGCGGCAAGACCGGCACGGCGGAGAAGATCTCGCATCACGGCTACAACAAGAACTCCCGCGTCTCGGCGTTCATGAGCGCCTTCCCGATGAATGCGCCTCGCTACGCGGTCTACATGATGCTTGATGAACCAAAAGCGAACGCCAGCACCCACGGCTACGCCACCGCGGGCTGGGTGAGTGCCCCGGCCGCCGGCAAGGTGATCGCGCGCATCGGCCCGATGCTCGGCCTGCTGCCCGATCTCGCCAACGCGCCCACCATCAACGCGCAGCTTGCCATCCCGCTCCAGCCCG
>CAIMWH010000177.1 GCA_903845065.1 uncultured Rhodospirillales bacterium
AGGAGAGGGGGGCCATCGAGGTGGTTGCAACCGCACGGTTGGCCCCCCTCTCCTTCGAGAAGCCCTCCCTTGAGTGATCGAGGTCCAGGGGCTCGGCCCCTGGTAGGGTCGAGGGGGCAACGCCCCCCGCCTTGCTTACGCCGTCGGGACTCACCAGACCCTATTTTCAGGAGGCGTGCCGTGGCGTTGCGGGTGGCGGTTCAGATGGATCCGATTGAGACCATCAACATTGATGGCGATTCGTCGTTTGCCCTTATGTTGGCGGCGCAGGCGCGCGGGCACAGCTTGTGGCACTACGAGGTGCGGCATCTGGTGCTGCGCGAGGGCCAGTTGAAGGCGGGTGCCGCGCGCGAGGAGCGTTTGTTCGCCCGTGCCCGCCCGGTCACGGTGCAGCGCGTGAAGGGCGCGCATTGGACCTTCGGCGAGGAAAAGGTGATCGATCTCGGCACCATGGACACCATTTTGATGCGCCAGGACCCGCCGTTCGACATGGCCTACATCACCGCCACCCACTTGCTGGAGCACATCCACCGGGATGATGGCACCGGCACATTGGTGGTGAACAACCCGGTTTCGGTGCGCAACGCGCCCGAGAAGCTGCTGGTGACCCACTTCCCCGACCTGATGCCGCCCACCATGGTCACCTGGGACGTCGAGGCCATCCGCGGCTTCCGCGCCACCCACAAGGACATCGTGGTCAAGCCGCTGTTCGGCAACGGTGGCGCCGGCGTGTTCCTCATCCGCCATGACGATCCGAACCTGAATTCCCTGCTGGAGATGCATTTCGCCCGCTCGCGCGAGCCGCTGATGATCCAGCGCTACGAGCCCGCGGTCCGCCAGGGCGACAAGCGCATCATCCTCATCGACGGCGAGCCGGTCGGCGCCATCAACCGCGTCCCCGCCGCCGGCGAGGCCCGCAGCAACATGCATGTCGGCGGCCGCCCGGAGAAAATCGGCCTCACCCCGCGGGACCTCGAAATCTGCCGCCGCATCGGCCCGACGCTGAAGGAGCAGGGCCTGATTTTCGTCGGCATTGACGTCATCGGTGACTACCTCACCGAAATCAACGTCACCTCGCCCACCGGCCTGCAGGAAATCGCCCGCTTCGACGGCACCGACCTCTCGGCCGGCATCTGGGACTGCATCGAGGCCAAGCTAGGCCGAAGCTGAGGCAATCAGGGCGTCCGCCATCACGACGCCCTGGCCCTCCCGCAGCACGATCAACGGATTGATCTCCGCCTCGCTGACCGTCTCCACGGCGGCGAGGCGGGACACCGCGACAATCGCCGCCGCCAGCGCGTCCAGATCGCCGCGCGGCATATTGCGATACCCCCGCGCCGGCGCCAGGCCCTTCACCTCCGCGATCATCCCATGCGCCGTCGCCAGGTTCACCGGCGCCCGCCGCAACGTCACATCGCGATAGATCTCCGCCAAAACGCCCCCGGCCCCCAGTGCCACCACCGGCCCCACCAGCGGATCGCGCCGATAGCCAATGATCGCCTCGCCCACCCCCTTGACCATCGGCTCGGCCATAAACCCCGTGATATCATCGCCATGCCGCGCCATCATATCCGCCGCCGCTGCGGCTAATGCCCCCGCATCCGCCACATTCAGCGCCACCAGCCCCGCCTCGGTCTTATGCGCGATCCCCGGCGAAACCGCCTTCAACGCCACCGGATACGCCAAGTCCCCCGGCGCCGCCGGATCAACGGCCACCGCCCGATCCGCCACCCCCAACGCCGCGAACACCCCCCGCGCCGCCCGCTCATCTCCCGCCGGCAACAACCCCGCCACCGCCGAAACATCCCCCGCATCCACCCCGTCGGACGGCGCCCGCCAGTCCAGATACGCCCGCACACCATCCGCGCAGGCCTCCGGCGTCCGAAACGCCGCAATTCCCGCCGCCGCCAGCAACTTCAACGACGCCGTCGCCTCCGGCAGCAAAAACGCCGCGATCGGATGCCGCCCCGTCGCCGCCAACGCCCCCGCAATCGCATCCTGCGGCCGAAACTGCGCCGAAGACCCCACCACCGCGATCGCCACATCCGCATCATCGGCGTTGCGCGCCTCGGTCAGCGCCGTCGCCACCGTATCCTTCCGCGCCCCCGCCAGCGTGGTATCCACCATCCCCGCCGTGCCGATCCCCAGCACCCCCAGCCGATCCACCACCATCGCCCCGCCGCCGCCGGTGGTGGTGACAATCCGCACCGCCCGCCGCGCCCGCTCCATCGGCCTCGCTCCAATCACCAGCGGCGGCATTTCGAGCAGCGTCTCCAGCATATCCACCCGGATAATCCCGATATCGCGAAAAAACGCATCCGCCGCCGCGTCCGACCCCGCCATCGCCCCGGTATGCGTCGTCGCCAACGCCGCCCCCGCCTCGGATCGCCCCAGCTTGTACGCCACGATCGGCTTCCCCGCCGCATGCGCCCGCCGCGCCGCCCGCTCGAACATCTCCGGCCGCCGTATCGTCTCCAGAAACAACAAAATCGCGTCCGTCTCCGGATCATCCACCAGCAAATCCGCCACTTCGCCGGCCGTCAAATCCGCCTCGTTCCCCGTCCCCACAATCTTGGCGAACCCAAACCCCCGCGCCGCCGCCCGCGACAGCAACGTCCCCATCACCGAGCCCGACTGCGAAACCAATGACCACCGCCCCGAAGGCAACGTCTCCGCCGCCAACGCCGCATTCACCGAACACGCCATCGAAGCCGGCGGATTAATCACCCCCATCGAATTCGGCCCCAACAGCCGCATCCCCCCGGCCGCCGCCGCCGTCACAATCCGCGCCTGCAACGCGGCCCCCTCCGGCCCCGTCTCGGCAAACCCATCCGCCAGCACACACGCCACCGGCACCCGCCTGGCCGCACAATCCGCGACCGCCGCCTCCACGTGCTCCGTCCCCACCAGCACATAGGCAAATTCAATCTCGCCCGGCACATCCCGCAACGACGCCCAGGCCTTCTCCCCCAGCACCGTCTCCGCCCGCGGATTGACCGGGAACAATTCCCCCGGAAACCCATGCTGCCGCAAATAAACCTGCGCCCGCGCGGTCAACCGACTGGCATCGGTGGAAGCCCCGATCAACGCAATCCGACGGGGCGCAAACAAAGCCGAGGAAAGATGTGTCATCCCCCGATAACACCCCAGCCCCCGCCACCCCGCAAGGGGACCACCCGCCGCGCCACACAGGAACGGACAAAAGTTTTTTGTTTCTTTTTTTCAAAAAAGAAAGCGCTTCTTTTTGAAAAAAGAAGCAAAAAATTTCTGTCCGTTGTGTCCTATGCCAACACCGCGCGCCCTTCAGTCCACGATCGCCCCATACGTCAGCACCCGCAACTCCTGCCGGATCGTATACGTCGAACTCGGCAACAACTGCGTCAGCATCACCACCGCCATATCCTCCACCGGATCGCACCAGAACGCCGTGCTCGCCGCCCCCCCCCACGCATACTCGCCGGGCGATCCCATGATCTGCGCCTTCGCAGGATCAAGCATCACCGAGAACCCCAGCCCAAACCCGATCCCCTCGTAATTCGCCTCCGAAAACCGCGGCTTACCCATCGAGCCCATATCCCCGCCCAGATGGTTCATCGTCATCAACTCCACCGTCTTGCGCCCAAGCAACCGAACCCCGTCAACCGCCCCGCCCCCCAGCATCATCCGGCAAAACCGCATATAATCCCCGGCCGTCGAAACCAGCCCGCCCGCCCCCGAAGGCAACGGCGGCGGCGACAAATACTGGCTCGTCGCCGGATCATCGAACAGCTTCATCCCCCCCTTGCCGTCCGGAATATAATTCGCCGCAAACCGCCCCGCGCTCCCCGCCGGCACATAAAACCCGGTGTCACGCATCCCCAGCGGCCCGGTCACCCGCTCCGCCATGAACCGCTCGAACGGCATCCCGCCATGAATTTCCACCAACCGCCCGATCACATCCGTGGCGATCGAGTAGTTCCACGCCTTGCCAGGCTGCGCCATCAACGGCAACGCCCCCGCCCGATCCGTCATCTCCTCCAGCGAAATCGGCTCCTTCGGCCGCCCACCAACCCAAATATAGTCGATCCCCTTGTTGACGTACAACTGGTCCACCGCATGGTTCACCACGAACCCGAACGCCAACCCCGAAGTATGCGTCAACAAATCCCGATACGTGATATCCCGCTCCGCCGGCACACTGTCGTATTTCTGCGCATTACCCGAAACCACCACCCGCTGATTGCGCCAGCTCGGCAGCACCCGGGTAATCGGATCATCGAGCAGAAACTTCCCCTCCTCGTACAACATCATCAACGCCACCGAAGTCAGCGGCTTCGTCATCGAATAAATCCGCACAATCGTATCCGACGTCATCGGCGCCCCGGTCTCCACCGACCGCATCCCCGCCGTCCGATGATAAACCGTCTCCCCCTTCCGATGCACCGTCACCGACAACCCCGGCAACTTCCCACTCCCCACCCACCGATCCATCCACCCATCCACCCGAGCCAACCGCTCACTGGACAATCCAACAGCCTCAGGTTTCGCGGTGATCATAGTGCAGGTCCCTCCAAGGTTTCCCCAATGCTGCCCAACCGAGCGCGCTCGGGCAAGGGTGCAAGATCTTTCCCCCCTCCCGGGTTTCCGGGAGGGGCCGGGGGAGGGTGTTCACCCACACACCAATCCCCTACCCAAACCCAAAAAACGCACCGAACGCACGCAATGCCACCCAGCCCGCATCACCACCCGAGCACGCGCCACGGCAATGCCGCCCATCCGCAACCTCGCCCCCGCCTCCAAAGACACCCCCTCATACGCGCCGCCATCCCCGCAACCATCGCCTCCCCGGCACTTCGACAGTGCGATGCACCACCCACGCGAGCGCCACCATCGCAACCATTGCCACCATGATTGATGTCGGCCGCCCGAACCCGAAGCCGAGGAGCCATCGCAGCGCCGCGTATCCGATGATCTGGTGCAGCAGATAGAGGGGATATGATACATCACCCAGAAACGGCAGCAGCCCGGCGCGGAGCACCAGCAACGGACGTGTCGTGGCAAGCCACGTCAGCATCGTGAAGCCCAACACGATCAATCCATATTGCCACCCGGAGACGCCGGCCGGGGCGCGGTTGGGCAGCAGGGCAGACGTCACGATGGCAAAGACGAGCAGCGCATATGTCAACCACCACGACTGCCGCGAAACGTGCCGATACAGCGCCATCCCGATGACGAACAGATAGGCATAACCGCCGCCGACCCACATTGACGCAACGAGCCACGCGAGCGCTGGCCATTCAACGGTGCGCATGCCGAGCCCGTAAAACGCAGCCGCCGCCCCGGCATAGAATGCGAGTTCGACCGCAAGGGACCAATAGGACGGATCAACCGGCATTGCGGACAGCCACACAGGCGCCATGGTGAGGTTGGCTGCCACGTCCACCGCCCCAAACGTGAAAGGCCATCCAGCCGATCCCATCCGCATCGTGACGGTGACTGCCAATGTGAGCGCCAGGCACGCCAGAAACCCCGGATAAAGGCGGCTGAAGCGGGAGAGGACGAAGCTCCCAAGCGAGGGTGTACGCTCGATCGTCATCAGGATGACGAAGCCAGAGATGATGAAGAAAAGCTCCACCCCGAGCGCGCCAAATTGAAAGATGTAAGGAACCGACGTCTCACCCAGGTGAAAAATCGAAGGATAGGCCGCAATAAGGTGAAACATCATGACCGAGGTTGCGGCGATACCACGCAAAGCATCGAGGCCACGAAGGCGAGTGTAGGGCATACAGCAGGGTAGGCGCAGCGCGCTGCACGCACAACGAGCTATAAATCATCGCCCCCTGGATCGCATAACCCCCCGAACTTTCCCCTTGAACCGAAATTCCTACCCGCCTAGGAATTCAGTCATGCCCACCCAACCCCTCCCCCTCGGGCTCCCCCTCACCGCGCCCGACATTGCGCGCCGCCTCACCATCATCCTCGCCGCCCTCGCCGCCGTCGTCGCGCGCGCCTTCCTGCGCCAGCCCGGCCGCGTCGCGCTCATCCTCCCACTGTGGAACCGCCTCTCCCGCGCCGCGCAACGCTTCACCCGTCTGGCCGCCCGCGTCGCCGCCGGGCGCCCCGCCAAACCGTCCCGCCCTGGCATCCGCCCCGGCGCCCACTCCAGCCCCGCCCCGATCCGCTTCCCCACCGCCCACGGCTGGCTGGTGGCGGACCTGCGCCACGAGGCCGCGGTCTACGCCATCCAACTCGAGGCCCTCCTCGCCGAGCCCGCCACCATCGCATTCCTCGCCGCCGCCCCCACCGCTTCCCGCATCCTCAACCCCCTCCGCCACATGCTCGGCCTCCCCGCCGGCCGGCCCCGCACGCGCGCCCAATCCATCCCCGACGCACCGCCAGCGCCCACCGCACCCCCCCAAGCCACCCCGTGCCCCATCCGGCAAAATCCCCCCTGCCCACGCGCCCGCTGGCCCTGGGCCGCCCCCCGCCTCACCGCAAAATCCGCCTGACCCCCGTTGCCCCGGCAGGCCCTATTTATTTCGATATAGCACTAAAATCGACAAAGCTCCGCCCCCGAGCGGCCCCAAAACCGCTCGGCCCGCGAAGCCCAGCCCGCCGCAGCAGCTAGACTGAAAGTGCAGCCACCCCGGGAAGCGTCTTGCCTTCCAGCCACTCCAGGAACGCCCCACCGGCCGAAGAAATATAGGTCATCTTCTCCGACACGCCGGCATGCCGCAGCGCGGAAACCGTGTCCCCACCGCCGCCCACGCTGAGCAACCGCCCAGCCACCGTCGCATCGCCCACCGCCTGGGCCAGCGCCACCGTCGCCGCATCGAACGGCGGAATTTCAAACGCCCCCAGCGGCCCGTTCCACACCAGCGTCTTCACCGCGCCAAGCTTGGCGATCAGCAGCGCCACCGTCGCCGGCCCAACGTCCAGAATCATCGAATCCGCCGCCACCGCACCCACCGGCACCACGGCAGTCACCGGATTGGCCTTGAACTCGGTCGCCGTCACCGCATCCACCGGCAGCATCACCGTGCAGTTGGCAGCTTTGGCCTTCTCAAGGATCTCCCGCGCCGTGTCATGCATCTCGCTCTCCTGGAGCGACTTGCCAACCCCAACGCCCTGCGCCGCCAGGAACGTATTGGCCATCGCCCCGCCGATCACCAGCACATCCACCTTGCTGACCAGGTTGCCTAGTAGATCCAGCTTGGTCGATACCTTCGCCCCGCCCACGATCGCCATCACCGGCCGCTCCGGATTGTCCAGCGCCTTGCCGAGCGCCTCGAGTTCCGCCTGCATCAACCGCCCCGCATAGGAAGGCAGCAGATGCGCCACCCCCTCGGTCGAGGCATGGGCCCGATGCGCGGCGGAAAACGCGTCATTGACGAAAATATCGGCCAGAGCAGCCAACGCCCCCGCCAGCGCCGGGTCGTTCTTCTCCTCGCCGGCATGGAACCGGGTGTTTTCCAGCACCGCCACATCGCCGTCATGCATCGCACCCACCACCGCCTCGGCCGGCGCCCCGATGCAGTCCTCGGCGAAATGCACCGTCCGCCCCAGAACCTCGCCAAGCGCGATGGCGATCGGCTTGAGCGACATTGATGGCACCACCTTGCCCTTCGGCCGATCGAAATGGGAGCACACGATCACCCGCGCACCCTTGGCCGCCAGTTCGCGGATGGTCGGGCACAGCCGCTCCAGCCGGGTGAGATCGGAAATCTTCCCATCCCGCACCGGAACATTAAGGTCGGCGCGCAGCAGCACGCGCTTGCCGGTGACATCTAGGCCATCGAGGGTGCGGAAGGGCATGATTTATACTCCAAGCAAGGCCGGGCGCCGCCCAGGCCCCTGGGCCTTATCGCTCAAATGCAGTCCAGGGGCCTCGCGGCCCCTGGTTCTCAGATCAGAGGCTGCCGAAGAGGGCCGCCGTATCGGACATCCGGTTGGAGAAGCCCCACTCGTTGTCGTACCAGCTCATCACCCGCACCAGCGTGCCATCCACCACCGCGGTCTGCGTCGCATCGAAGGTGGAGGAAGCCGGGTTGTGGTTGAAGTCGATCGAAACCAGCGGCGCGGTGTTGTAGGCCAGGATGCCCTTCAGCGGACCCGCCTCGGAAGCAGCCTTCATCACCGCGTTGACCTCGTCCTTGGTCACCGCCCTGGCGAGGTTCACATCGAGCGATACCACCGAGACATTCGGCGTCGGCACCCGGATCGAGGTCCCGTCGAGCTTGCCCTTCAGTTCCGGCATCACCAGGCCAACCGCACGGGCCGCACCCGTCGAGGTCGGGATCATCGACACGGCGGCCGCACGGGCGCGATGGAGGTCCTTGTGCAGCGTGTCCACCGTGTTCTGGTCACCGGTGTAGGCATGGATGGTCAGCATGTAGCCGCGCAGGATGCCGAAATTGTCGTGCAGCACCTTGGCCACCGGCGCCAGGCAGTTGGTGGTGCAGGAGGCGTTCGAGATCACCGTCATGTCCTTGGTGATCACGCTGTGGTTCACGCCGTAGACCACGGTCGCGTCCACGTTGTCGCCCGGGGCCGAAATCAGCACCTTGCGGGCGCCGGCCTGCAACAGCGCCGAGGCCTTCTCCTTGCTGGCGAAAATGCCGGTGCATTCCATCGCCACGTCCACGCCCTGGTACGGCACCTTGGTCGGGTCCCGCTCGGCCGAAACCGTGATCGGCCCATAGGTGCGCCCGTTATGGCTGATGGTGATGGCCTGGCCATCCACATGCACTTCGCCGGGGAAGCGGCCATGCACGCTGTCATAGCGGAACAGATGGGCATTGGCCTCGACGCTGCCGAGGTCGTTGATCGCGACCACTTCCACATCGGAGCGACCGCTCTCGACGATGGCGCGCAGCACGAGGCGGCCGATACGCCCGAATCCGTTGATGGCGACCTTGACGGCCATGTGCGTTTCTCCTTGGTTCTGGGTGGATCAGCCGAGGCGGCGTTTGACCGCGGCGACGATGGCATCCGATGTGATGCCGAAATACTTGTAGAGTTCCTCGAATGGCGCCGATGCGCCGAAACCGTTCATGCCGATGAAGATACCATCGGCACCCAGCCAGCGCTCCCAGCCAAATCCGCTGGCAGCCTCCACGCCGACGCGCAGCACCGTGCCAAGCACGCCGGCACGATACGCATCGTCCTGCAACGAGAAGAGTTCCCAGCACGGCAACGACACGACAGCGGCCTGGATACCCTCTCCCAGCAGCGCCTCGCGCGCCGCCATGGCGATGGCAACCTCGCTCCCCGTCGCAATCAGCGTCACCGCCCGCGGTCCATCGGCCTCGGCCAGCACATAGCCGCCACGGGCCGAGCGGTTCTCGCCGGTATCGAACCGCATCGCCGGCAACGCCTGGCGCGACAGCGCGAGCAGGCTCGGCCCATCGGCCCGGCGCAGCGCAAGCTCCCAGCACTCGGCGGTTTCCATCGCGTCGGCCGGACGGAACATATGCACGTTGGGCATGGCCCGCAGGCTGGCGAGATGCTCCACCGGCTGATGCGTCGGCCCATCCTCGCCGAGTCCGATGGAGTCGTGCGTCAGCACATGGATCACCCGCTGGCGCATCAACGCCGCCAGCCGCAGCGCCGGGCGCATATAGTCGGTGAACACGAAGAACGTACCGGAATACGGGATCAGCCCGCCATGCAGCGCCATGCCGTTCATCGCCGCGGCCATGCCGTGTTCGCGGATGCCCCAATGGATGTATCGCCCGGCGAAATTGCCCGGCAGCACCGAGCCCATGCCCTTCACCAGGGTGAGGTTGGAACCGGTGAGATCCGCCGAACCGCCGATCATCTCCGGCACCGCCGGCACCAGGGACTCGAGCGCCTTCTGGCTCGCCTGCCGCGAGGCAAGCTTGGGCCGCCCGGTGGAAATCTCGGCCCGCAGCGCCGCGACCGACTCGTGGAAATTCTCCGGCAACCGCCCGGCCATCACCCGCTCGAACTCGGCGCGTTGCGGATGATGGGCGAGCCGCTTGAGCCAGGCGCGGCGCGGTCCTGCGCCTCGGGCGCCGGCGGCGGACCAGTCGGCGGCAATCCCCTCGGGGATTTCCCACGCCGGATGGTTCCACCCGAGCGCCGCCTTGGCCGCCTGCGCCTCCGCCCCGCCGAGCGGCGAGCCATGGCTGCCCGCAGTGCCGGCCTTGGTGGGCGCGCCGAAGCCGATGATGGTTTTGCACGCGATCAAGGTGGGCTTCTTGGACCGCATCGCCATCGAAAGCGCCGCCGCGATCTGGGCCGGGTCATGCCCGTCCACCCGCTTCACCGCCCAGCCATACGCCGTAAACCGCTTCAGCATGTCCTCGGACGTGGACAGCGCGGTATCGCCATCGATCGAAATCGAGTTGTCGTCCCACAGCACCGTCAGGCGATCGAGCTTGAGGTGCCCGGCAATCCCGGCCGCCTCATGGCTGATACCCTCCATCAGGTCCCCGTCGGACGCGATCACCCAGGTGCGATGATCCACCAGGCTCTTGCCGAAGCGCGCCGCCAGCAGCCGTTCGGCCAGCGCCATGCCCACGGCGGTTGCCAACCCCTGGCCAAGCGGCCCGGTGGTGGTCTCGATGCCGGGGTGCTCGCCGAATTCCGGATGGCCGGCGGCGGGCGAGTGAAGCTGGCGGAACTTCTTCAGTTCCTCGATGCCCATCCCGGCATGCCCGGTCAGATGCAGCAGCGAGTACAGCAGCATGGAGCCATGCCCGGCCGACAGCACGAAGCGATCCCGGTCGGGCCAATGGGGATCGGCCGAGTCGAACTTCAACACGCGTGACCCCAACGCGGTGGCAACGTCGGCCATGCCCATCGGCATGCCCGGGTGGCCCGACTTGGCGGCTTCCACCCCGTCGATAGCCAAGGCGCGGATGGCATCGGCCATCCGGCGTTCCCGCGTGATGGGCCGCTCCAGGATGGCGGCCTGCAGGGCCAAGGCGGGGTTATCGGTGTTCAGCGCGTCGATTGCGGCCATGGGACCTCCTGCTCGCGGCCCGCTCTTAGAAGCGGGCGGGCGGCGAGGCAAGCGCGAGTTGTGAAAAAAGCATGGCGGAACTGCGCCAAAAGCCGACCCATGCTAGGGGCCAGGCGGCGGAAAGAGCACCTGCGGCTTGCATTCGCTGGCCGGACCGGCGCAGACGTGCAACTGGGTGCCCGCGGTTTCGATCACCCGGCGCGGCACCAGGATGCGAATGGCGATCACATCGTCGCGGTGCCACATCCCGGTCAGGGGCGCCATCTGGAACGTCGGCATGATGGCGCCGGCGGCCGGCGGGGCAGGGGTGAAAATGGTCACCGTGTCGCATGCCGCGAGCTGGCACTGCCCGTAGGTCTCGATTTCATAGGCGTTGTCGACATCGCGCAGCACGGCGGGGCGCCCGGCCGCGGCCGTCCATTCCCGCACCACCTTGCCGCCCGACAGCCCGCCGGTGGCCAGCGCCGGCCAGATCTCCACCACATCGGTGCCCGCGACATAGCCAAGCTCCTGCCCGGAGGTGCCAACCAGGAACCAGGCCCCGCCATCGAGCTTGCGCAGAACCTCGTACGCCCCGCTCCGCCACAGCGAATTCGGCAGATAGCGCCCGGCCGGCAGCACGCCACCGGTGGCCGAGTCTCGCCCCGGCGTCGCGAACAGCCGGGCCGGCACGTCAAACCACGGCGAAACCCGCGCATCGGGCGGAATCCACGAGGCCCGCGCCGTCACATCGTTCTGCAGCATCGGCACGATGCGGATCGGCGAGAGCGCGATGCCGTCGGGCTCGCTGGAACGCAGATAACGGGTCGGGCCGGCCTGCAACGCGTTGGTGGCCTCCACGCTGCCATCGAGCGGCAGGCTCCAGTTGTGGCCCCACGCCCGGGTGCGAACCGAGATATAGGTGAGCGGCATCACCCGGGAAATCTGCGGGTCGGTCAGCGACGGGCCCATCACAATGCCGATCACCCCACGCTCGCCCACCACCGCCGAGCCGGTCACGTCTCGCCCGTTCTGCAACCCCTCGAACAGCACCCAGCCGGACTGGTCCTGGTAGGCGAAACGGCCGGGCTGCGCGTCGGGCGCGAATTCGCCGATCCGGCCAAGCTGCCAGCCCGGCGCGCCCGGCAGCACGATGGCCGCATTGGCCATGATGCCAGGCGGGGTGAGGAACTTCTCGGGCTTGGGCACCGAAATCAGCGCGATATCGCCGAGCAACTGCACCAGATGCTCCGGCAGCAGCTTCGCCTGGATGATCCGCAGCGGCTCGGCGGCAAAGGCCACGGTGGGCGGCTGGAAGATATCCCGCGAGGTCGCCTCGTCCCGCACCACATGGTTGGGCACCACGATGGTCAGCGTGGTCTTGCCCTGGGCATCGGTATCCTCGCCGACGATCAGCCCGTAGCCGGTCTGGCCGGGCTGCCCGGGGGTCTGGCGGCCGGTCACGCGCACCATGCGATCCACCAGGTCGGTCGCCATTTCGTAGCCGGTGCGCGAGCGCGGCTGGGCGAAGGCCGGCAACGCCATGCCGCAGGCCAACAACACCGCCACCAAGGACAACAGACGCGACATCCGGGCTACTCCCTCCGGGGCGCCGGCCCCGGAGGTTTTGGATAACGCGGCAGAGCGAACAACGCAAAGATTCAGCGTGGTTCTCGCCGTTGCGGCTTCCGCTACGCCCGCGCCCGTTACGCCCTCACCGGCGTATTGGCCGGACGACGTACCGCGATCACCAGCGCCGAGGCCAGCAGACAGGCCATCCCCGCCACGAAGAACGCCGGCAGATAGCTCGCCAGCGCATCGCGGGACATGCCGGCGCCGATCGCCGCACTGGCCGAGCCGATCTGATGGCTGGCGAAAATCCAGCCGAACATCAGCGGCGCCTTCTCGCGCCCGAACCCGCTGGCGGCAAGACGCACCGTGGGGGGCACCGTCGCCACCCAGTCGAGCCCGTAGAACACGCCGAAAATCATAAGCCCGAAGAAGGTGAAGCCGGAATAGGGCAGCAGGATCAGCGAGAGCCCGCGCAGCCCGTAGTACCAGAACAGCAGCCACCGGTTGTCGTAGCGGTCCGACAGCCAGCCCGAGGCGATGGTGCCGATGAAATCGAAGCCGCCGATGATGGCCAGCACATAGGCCGCCTCGACATTGGGGATGCCGTAGTCATGGCAGAGCGGGATGAAATGGGTCTGGATCAGCCCGCCCGTCGAGAGGCCACAGATAAAGAAGGTGAACGCCAGCACCCAGAACAGCGGATAGCGGGCCCCCTCCGCCAGCGCCGCGAGGCTGGTGCGAACCGCCCCCTTGGCGCTGCGCGGCGGCGGCGCCACCACGGCGGTTTCCCCATAGGCCGCCATGTTGAGCGCGCCCGGATGATCGGCGCCGAACAGCAGCACGAGCACCAGGCTCACCGTCAGCATGGCCACCGCCGGCAGCAGCGCCGAACGCCACCCATAGGTCTGCGCCACCCAGGCCGCGAGCGGCAGCATGATAAGCTGCCCCGTCGCGTTGGCCGCCGTCAGCATGCCAACCACCAGGCCGCGCCGAGCGGTGAACCAGCGGCTGGCCACCGTCGCACCAAGCACCATCGCCGTCATGCCGGCGGCGAGGCCAAGCAGGATGCCCCAGCTCGCCCAGAGCTGCCACAGCGCCGTCATCTGGGTGGAGAACGCGAGCCCGGCCAGGATCAGCAGCACCGAGAACGTCACCACCTGGCGCACCCCGTAGCGCAGGATCAGCGCGCCGGCGAAGGGCGCGATCAGCCCGTAGAGCGCGAAGCGCAGCCCGAGCGGCCCCGAGATCTCGCTGGTCGCCCAGCCGAACTCGCCATGCAGCGGATCGATGAACACGCCGGGAGACCCCATGGCGGCGGCGGTGGACAGCATGGTGAGGAAGGTCAGCGCCACCATCACCCAGCCGTAGTGGATGCCGTGGCGGGCGAGGATGGGGGCCAGTCGGGAGGCGAACATCGCTGTGTCCTTTCAGGAGAATTCGGCGGCGCGGCGCGCGGCGCGGCGGGCGGCTGTGAGGGCGGCGTCGGAACGGTCGGGCCGGTCGGCGAGGGCGCGGGCGAGCAGCACGCCGCCGTTCATCGCCGCCAGCACCGCGAGCGCGATGCCGGGGCGCTCGGCCGCCGGCACACCAGGGCGCGCCGTGGCGAGAATATCGTCGAGTGCGGCGAGCAGGGCCTCGGTGCCGCTGGTCATGCCCGGCACCAGCGCAGGGTCCCGCGCGGCCTCGGCCCCAAGCGCCACCAGGGCACAGCCGCCGCCGGGATCGTCACGATGCGACGGGCTGACGTAGCGATCGATCACCGCGCCCAGCCCGTCCTCGCCGTTCCCGGCGGCTTCGGCGGCAAGCGCCCGCCAACGGTCCGCCGCCCGGGCGAGGGAGGCATCGCAGGCTTCGGACGCCAGCGCCGCCTTGCTCGGGAAGTGGCCATAGAACGCGCCATGGGTGAGCCCGGCGGCGCGGGTGATATCGGCCACGCCCACGCGATCGATCCCATGGGCGCGAAACAGCCGGCTGGCCTGGCGCAGCATGGCGACGCGATGTTCGGCGAGGAGTTGGCGGGTGACGCGCATGGGATACATGATGGGTGTCATGTAAAATTCCGCAAGGGTGCCACGGTGCGTACTGCGATGCGCTTGCGCATGACCGGGCAGGGCGGCATGTTTCAAAGTGCAACCATCCAGGGGGATGCCGATGTCGATGCTGAAGGCCAACCGTGTCGCCGGGGCCGGCCTGCTGGCCGCCGGACTGCTGGCCGGGCCGCCGCCCGCCGCCGCCTTCGATGGCTGGCATGTCGAGCAGGCCACCGTCATCGAGGGGCGCACCGGCGCGTGGGACTATGTCTCCTTCGATGCCCAGCACAACCGCCTGTTCATCGGCCACCGGCGCGACGGGCTACAGGTGTTCGACCTCATCGGCCGCAAGATGATCACCACCATCCGCGGCACCTCCGAGGCAAGTTCCAACGGCGCCGTGCTGATCCCGGAGTTCGACCTCGGGATTTCCTTCAACGAAAACGGCAGCGTGACGCCGTTCGGCCTGAACACCCTGGAACCGCGTGACGCGCTGCCGCTGGGCGAGGAACTCGATACCGGCCACTACGACGGGTTCAACAAGCGGGTGGTGGTGAACATGGCGCCGGGCAAGGACGGCACGGACGCCATCATCCTCGAAGTGCCCACTCTGTCCCGGGTCGGCGTGATCCACCTGCCCACCAAGAAGATGGAGGGGGCGGATGAGGACGGTGCGGGGAATTTCTTCGTCGCGGCCCGCGACACCAACACCGTCTACCGGCTGGACACGGCGAAAGTCACCGTGACCGCCACCTGGCCCACGCCGGGCTGTGCGCAAACCAACAGCCTGACGATGGACCGCGCGAACAAGCGGATTTTCCTCGGCTGCCGTGGCTCGGACACCGTGAAGCCGTCGTTCGCGGTGATGGACGCGACGACCGGCAAAATCGTCTACACGGCGGAAATCGGCGGCGGGAACGATGCCGTGGTCTATGACGCGGACCTCAAGCGGATCTTCCTCGCCAACGGCGTGGGCGCGGTGCTCAACGTGTTCGAGCAGGTCAACGCCAACGTCTACCGCCCGGTTGAGACGCTGGGCACGCGCTCCGGCATGCGCACGCTGGTGATGGACCCGAAGTCCAAGAAGCTGCACGCGGTGGTGGCGGAAGGCTCGGCGGACGCGGGGAAGAAGATCGTCACCGCAGTAAGCCCGTTCTATGCCAACACCTTCTTCCCGAACACCTTCACGGTGCTGACCTTCGGCAAGTAGCCGGCCTTCATAGGGCCGAAAGCGAGCCGGGCGGCGCGGGGCAATCACCCCGCGCCGCCCGTTCGGTTTGGACTAGCGGCGCCACCAGCCCTTTTTCGGCGGCGCTTCCGGCAGGGTGTCCTGCCCGATGACAATCGGACGCACCACCGGACCGGCGGCAACTTCCGGCTCAGGCTCGGGAGCCACCGCCAGCGGTTCCGGCGCCACAACCTCCGGCACGACGACGGCAACCGGCGCCGCCACCACGACAGGCTCGGCAACCGGAGCCGCAACCTCGACAGGGGCGACCGCGACGGGGGCGACCGCGACGGGGGCAACCGCCACCGGCACAGGCGCCTCGACAACCGCCTCGACCACAACGGGAGCCACCGGCGCTGCCACCGGGGCCACCGGCGCGGCGCGGCTTTCGGCGCGCTCGGCTTCAGCCTGTTCGATCAGGTCGAAGATATCGAGCACGTTCTGCCCCCCGAAGGGATCAGCCGGGGTCGGCCCGGTATAGGCCGGCGCGACATAGGCCGGCGCCACATACGCAGGAGCCACATAGGCGGGCACCGGTGCGGCCGGGGCGGCAACCGGGGCTGCCTCAGCTTCGGCCGGGGCCTGCTCGTCGGCATCCGGCAGTTCGACGCCGTTCTCGTCACGACGCCGGCGACGGCCACCGCGGCGGCCACGCCGGCGCGAGCGCGGCTTGCCGTTCTCGTCGAACGCCTGTTCGTCCAGCGCCGGCTGCTCGGCCTCGGCCGGATCGACCAGCACCGGTTCGGCCGCATCGGCCTCGCCTTCGATCGGCAGCAGCAGATCGGGCAGTTCGGGCGAGGTATCGACGAGGAGGGTCTCGCCCTCGTCGCCGCCGGCTTCCTCGCCGCCAGCCTCGCCGCCGGCTTCACCGGCATCACCTTCCTCGCGCTTGCCGCCACGCCGGCGACGACGGCGCCGGCGACGGCGCTCGCCCTCTTCGTCCGCGCTCGCCTTGGCCTCGGCCGTCATCGGCTCGCTGCCTGGCTCCTCGCCACGGCTCGCTTCGGCCGGAGCCTCACGAACCTCGTCCTCGGCGAGCACCACGTCCTCCGCCTCGTCCTCGTCGGCGTCGTACACCGGGGCAACGGGTGCGACCGGGGCGGCGATCGCCACCGGACGCTCGCCGGGCTCCAGGGCACGAACCCGCTCGATCCGCAGCTGCGCGGCGCTCAGGCTTTCATCGGGGCTGAAATGAACCCGCATCCCGGTGCGCTGCTCGATTTCCACCAGGCGATCGCGCTTGTGGTTGAGCAAATAGAACGCGACGGAGCCGGCGACATGCACGGTGACCAGGGCCGAACGCGCCTTGGCACCCTCTTCCTCGATCGCCCGCAGCACATGCATCGCGCTGCTCTCGGTCGAGCGGACATGGCCAAGGCCGCCGCAATGCGGGCAGGTGATGAAGTTGGTTTCGGTGAGGCTGGGGCGCAGCCGCTGGCGGCTCATCTCCAGCAGGCCGAAATGGCTGATCGAGCCCACCTGGATGCGGGCGCGGTCGTTCTTCAGCGCCTCCTTGAGGCGGCGCTCGACGGTGAGGTTGTTCTTCTTCGACTCCATGTCGATGAAGTCGATCACGATCAGGCCCGCGAGATCCCGCAGGCGAAGCTGCCGTGCGGCTTCCTCGGCGGCCTCGATGTTGGTCTTGAGGGCGGTTTCCTCGATGTTGCGCTCACGGGTGGAGCGGCCCGAGTTCACATCGATGGCGACCAGCGCCTCGGCCTGGTTGATGACCAGGTAGCCGCCCGACTTGAGCTGCACGGTGGGCGAAAGCATCGAGTCGAGCTGCGCCTCGACGCCCATGCGGCCGAACAGGGTCTGGCCGCCGTTATCGGCGCTGCGCCACTGGATCACCTTGCGGGCGTGGCTCGGCATCAGCATGCGCATGAAGTCATGCGCGGCCTTCCAGCCCTCATGGCCATCCACCAGCACCTCGTCGATATCGCGCGAGTAGCCGTCGCGGATGGCGCGCTTGATGAGGCTGGCTTCCTCGTAGATCAGCGCCGGGGCGACGGAGCGCATGGTGTGCTCGCGGATATCGTCCCACAGGCGCATCAGGTATTCGCAGTCGCGCTTGATCTCGGGCTTCGGGCGGGCGGCGCCGGCGGTGCGCACGATGAGGCCCATGCCCTGCGGGATTTCGAGTTCCGCGGTGATTTCCTTGAGGCGGCGGCGATCGGAGGCCGAGGTGATCTTGCGCGAGATGCCGCCGCCACGGGGCGAGTTGGGCATCAGCACGCAGAAGCGGCCGGCGAGCGAGATATAGGTGGTCAGCGCCGCGCCCTTGGTGCCGCGCTCTTCCTTCACAACCTGGATGAGCAGGATCTGGCGGCGGCGGATCACTTCCTGGATGCGATAGGTGCGCAGCATGCGCGACGAGCGGCGGGCGCGGGCTTCCTCGGCGCCGTTGCCCTCGAACACGTCGCTTTCGCCGCCGAAGGTCTCGGGCGGCGGGGCATCGGCGGCCGGCACGTCAAGCTCGGCGTCATAGCCGGCCTCGGCCTCGTCGGACTCGGAGGCTGCGGCATCGGCCGCGGGCGCATCGGCGAGTTCGGCGGCGGGGGCGGAGAAATCGGGCTCGAAGGCGCCGTAGGTCACTTCGCTGTAGGACACGGCGAGCGCCATCTCGCTCTGCGCGGGCGCATCGGCGGCATCGGCGGCGTCAGCCACCGGGGCTTCGGCCGGCTCGCGGGTTTCGGCGCGGGGCTGCGGGGCGCTGACGCCGCGTTCCTCGGCTTCCTCTTCCTCGCGGGCCTCCTCGGCCTGCATGGCGATCAGGCGCTGCCGGTCGGCGACGGGGATCTGGTAGTAGTCGGGGTGGATTTCGCCGAAGGCGAGGAAGCCGTGGCGCCCGCCGCCGTATTCCACAAAGGCGGCCTGGAGCGAGGGCTCCACGCGGACCACCTTGGCAAGATAGATGTTCCCCTTGAGCTGCTTCTTGGTAGAAGTCTCGACGTCGTAATCTTCGAGGCGATTACCGTCCAGCACCACCACGCGGGTTTCTTCCGCGTTGGTGGCATCCAACAACATGCGCTTGGTCATTCAGCCCTGAACTCCGGTAGGCCGCGCTCACATCTGCCGCTCCTGCGGCGCGCGCGCGGCGCGATCGTGATGACGGGAGGGGTGGGCCCGGTCGCAGCGGAGGCAGGGAGGAAGCCGTGTCGATCGATGTTCGCGTTCGCGCCCCGATGCTTTCCTGCACGAGCCACGCCGGCGCGAACCACGAGTGGCGCTCCGGTGCGGTGCAGGAAAGGGAAGGCGGCGTTGCGGTCATCGGACCCTGTGTCTGCGGTCGGGGGCACGCCTGTCTCGGGCGCGCCGCCCCGGTGGAAATGCATGCCGACCGCTCACGCGGCCCCTTTTGCTCCCCGGCGCGCTCGCGTTTGCGATGCGGCGCGCACATTGGAGCAGGCCGGCGCTGGAAGCGCGCGGCACGGGCGGCAACGGGTGGCACGGGGCGGCGGCTGGGCTGCCGAAAAGCCGGCCAGTGCCCCGCATCGCTGCCACCGGATCACCCCGGCACGGGCGCAACCGCGCTGTGCCGGTGACGTCACCGAAGCGATCACATTCATGACGCAATCGACGCTGCACTGCAAGCACGGTGCGGGCCGGCAGCAAGGCGGGTACCTAAATTCGCCGCAATCAACGGGAAAGGTGCATCAGTGGATGTTGTTTGTTAGGATTTGCTCCTGTTCGCCCACTCGGAGGGTTCGCCGATCGTGATCACGCGCCGTGTCCTGCTGGGCGCCGGTGTTGCCGCCCGCTTCGTGCTGCCGGATGCCGCGGACGCCGCGACACCCAAGGCGGCCGCGCGGGTGGCGCCGCTGGTGGTTCTCGATCCCGGCCATGGCGGCAAGGACCCGGGGGCCATCGGCGTGTCGGGCACCTATGAAAAGCATGTCGCACTGGCCGCCGCGCTCGAGTTGCAGCGCCAGTTGCTGGCGGGCGGGCAGTACCGGGTGGAACTCACCCGCACGAGGGACGTGTTCATCCCTCTCGAACAGCGCGTCACCTTCGCCCAGGGGCGGGGCGCGGCGCTGTTCGTCTCGATGCACGCCGATGCGCTGTCGGACCACGGGGTGCGCGGCGCGAGCGTCTACACCCTGGCCGATGCCGCGTCGGACGCGCAGACGGCGGCGCTGGCGCGGCGCGAGAACGCGGCCGACCGGTTCGGCACCCCCAATTTCCATGACACCCCGCCCGAGGTGAGCCGCATCCTGGGCAGTCTGGTGCGCCAGGAAACCCGTCAGGGTGCCTCGCGCATGGCCAACCGGGTGGTGGGGGAACTGGGGCGCGATGTGCCGCTGCTGCAGAACCCCAACCGCCACGCCCGCTTCATGGTGCTCAAGGCCGCCGACATCCCCAGCGTTCTGGTGGAGATGGGGTTCATGTCCAACCGGGCCGACGAGGCGGCGCTGCGCAAGCCGGACCATCGCGCCCGGGTGGCCAGCGCGATGCGTCGCGCGGTCGATGCCTTCTTCGCCGCCCAACCAGGCACTGGCCAACCTGGGCGGATGGCAACCCAGCCCCAGGCCAGAAGCTAGTCGGAAGCGCTACCCCTAGCGCGCAAAATTGGTGTAATCCGCGCCCATGAGCCAACCCCTGACCGCAGGCGCCCCACTGGGCGGACGACGCACGCCGCGAGGCGGCCGCCCTGCCACGCCGACCGGATCGACACCCCCTCCCGGCCCGCCCTCCGGCCCGCCGCCCGAACGCGCGCACAAGCCGCCGCGCCCGCCGCGCAAAAAGGCGCCGCTGGGCTGGGTGCGCCGCCTGGTTGGCCTGGCGTTCATGCTCATCGTGCTCGGCGGCCTTGGCGGGGCAGGGGCGCTCTATCTCGGCTACCAGAAATTCAGCGCCGACCTGCCGGACCTCGAAAGCCTACGCGATTACCAGCCCCGCGTGATGAGCCGCCTCTACACCGGCGATTCCCGCCTGCTCGCCGAACTGGCCACCGAACGGCGCATCTTCGTGCCCGCGTCGGCCATCCCCGAAATCGTCAAGCGCGCCTTCATCTCCGCCGAGGACCAGAACTTCTACACCCACAAGGGCGTCGACCCCATCGCGGTGACCCGGGCGATCGTGACGGACGTGCTGAACTACGGCTCCGGCAAGCGCCCGATCGGCGCCTCCACCATCACCCAGCAGGTGGCGAAGAACATGCTGCTCGGCAACGAGGTCTCGATCGCCCGCAAGGCCAAGGAGATGATCCTGGCCGCCCGCATCGAGCAGACCCTGCCGAAGGATCGCATCCTCGAACTCTACCTCAACGAGATCTATCTTGGCCTGCAATCCTACGGGGTGGCGGCGGCCGCGCAGACCTATTTCAACAAGAGCCTCGACGAGATCACCCTGCCCGAGGCCGCCTTCCTCGCCGTGCTGCCCAAGGCGCCCAACAACTACAATCCCTTCCGCTCGCCTGACGCCGCGCGCATCCGGCGCGACTGGGTGATCGACCGCATGGCCGATGACCGGGTGATCACCGCCGAGCAGGCAACCGCGGCCAAAGCCACCGCCATCGCCCCCTCGCCGTTCCGCCGCCCCGAAGTGGTGGCCGGCGGCGAGTATTTCGCCGAGGAGGTGCGCCGCGCGCTGGTGGACCGCTACGGCCCCGACCGCACCACCCAGGGCGGCCTGATGGTGCGCACCACCCTCGATCCCGCCTTGCAGATCGCGGCCGACAAGGCCCTGCATGACGGGCTGATGCAGTACGACCGCGCCCGCGGCGGCTGGCGCGGCCCGGTCGGCCATGCCGATACGGCGTCCGATTTCCGCCAGTCCTGGCCGAATGCACTGGCAACGGCGGCGCGCCCGCCAGGGATGCTGCCGGGCTGGCGCCTCGGCGTGGTGGTCGAGGCGAGCGAGGCCGAGGCCCGCGTCGGCTTCATGGAACGCCAGCCGGGCACCACCGCGCAGCAACCCCGCGTGCTGCCGCTGGCCTTCGCCGATCTCGCCTGGGCGCGGCCGCTGAAGGACGGCAAGCCCGGCCCGGCGCCGAAGCGGCTGGCCGAGGTGATAGTCCCCGGTGACATCGTGATGGTGGAGCCGCTGCCGGCCCAGGCGGCGCAGGGCAAGACACCGGCGCGGCCGGAGCGGCTGGCGCTGCGGCAGATCCCGCTGGTCCAGGGCGCGCTGGTCAGCCTCGATCCGGCGAACGGCCGGGTGCTCGCGCTCTCCGGCGGCTGGAGCTACGAACTCAGCCAGTACGACCGCGCCACCCAGGCCAACCGCCAGCCCGGCTCGAGCTTCAAGCCCTACGTCTACCTCACCGCCATGATGCGCGGCATTTCGCCCTCCCAGCGGGTGCTGGACGCCCCCTTCGTGGTGGACCTCGGCGCCGCCGGCAAATGGCGGCCGCACAATGACGAGGAGGATTTCGCCGGGCCGCTGCCCCTGCGCGTGGCGCTCGAGAAGTCGGTCAACCTGGTCACCATCCGCCTCGCCGACATGCTGGGGATGAACGCGGTGGCCAAGACGGCGATCGATTTCCATGTGGTCGATGACATGCCGCGCGTCCTGCCGGCCTCCCTCGGCGCGGTGGAAACCACCGTCATGCGGCAGGCCGCCGGGTATGCGGCGCTGGCCAATGGCGGGCGCGAGGTGATCCCGACATTGATGGACAGCGTGCAGGACCGCGACGGCAAGGTGATCTGGCGCGCGGCCGGGCCGGACTGCGCCGGCTGCACCGATCCCGCCCGGGTGCCGCAGTTCACCGACACGCGGCGCCAACTGGCCGATCCCGCCTCGGTGTTCCAGGTGGTGACCATGATGCAGGGCGTCATGCAGCGCGGTACCGGCGCGCCGGTGGCGGCCGGCATCAACCGCCAGCTCGCCGGCAAGACCGGCACCACCAGCGAGTTCACCGATGCTTGGTTCGTGGGCTTCAGTCCGGACCTGGTCACCGCCGTGTGGGTGGGGTTCGACAAGCCGAGCGAGACGCTGGGCAACAATGCCTTCGGGGCCTCCACGGCGGGGCCGATCTGGCATGATTTCATGGCCACCGCCCTGGCCAGCCGCCCGGCGCTCAAATTCGTCCCCCCCGAGGGCGTCACCATGGCAAGCTGGGACAGCGGAACCGGCATGGTGGTCGATGCGTTCAAGCCCGGCCAGGTTCCGGGCGGCTCCGGCCCGCTCCGCGGCGCGCCGGCCGCACCGGCCACGGCGGGCGGCCCGGACAATGTCGCCGACACCAAGCCGGCCCGCCCGGCGGCCGGCGGGGTCGACAGCGGCATGACCGGGCTGTATTGACGCCGACCGATCCACGGAACCCTTTTCTTCAGAAAAAAGCGAGCCATGTCCGCTGAATCCGACTCCCTCAACGAACAGATCAAGCAGTCCGTCGCGCTGCTGAGGAGGCATCTTTGACTGGGATGTCGCACTGCCCCGCCTCGAAGAACTGAACCACCGCGCCGAGGACCCCGACCTCTGGACCAATGCGTCCAAGGCCCAGGAACTCATGCGCGAACGCAACCGGCTGGCGAGCCTCATCGATAGCGTGCGTCAGTTGACGACAGATGTCGACGATACCATCGAGCTGATCGAGATGGCCGAGTCCGAGTCCGACGCCGCCATGGTAGCCGACGGCATCGCGGCCCTGCGGGCGTTGGCCGAGGAGGCCAAGCGGCGCGAGATCGAGAGCCTGCTGTCCGGCGAGGCGGACGGGTTCGATTGCTTCGTCGAAGTCAACGCCGGCGCCGGCGGCACCGAGGCGCAGGACTGGGCCGAGATGCTCAAGCGCATGTACATGCGCTGGGCCGAAAAGCGCGGCTGCAAGATCCAGTTGATCGAAGAGAGCGAAGGCGAGCAGGCCGGCATCAAGTCCTGCACGCTGCAGATCTCGGGGCCGAGCGCCTACGGCTGGCTCAAGACCGAATCGGGCGTGCATCGCCTGGTGCGCATTTCGCCGTTCGACGCGGCGGCGCGGCGGCAGACCTCGTTCGCCTCGGTGTGGGTCTATCCGGTGGTGGACGACACCATCGAGATCGAGATCGATCCGTCCGACCTCAAGGTGGACACCTATCGGGCGTCCGGCGCCGGTGGCCAGCACGTCAACAAAACCGAGTCGGCCATCCGCATCACCCATATTCCGTCCGGCATCATCGTCGCGTGCCAGACCGACCGGTCGCAGCATCGCAACCGGGCGACGGCGATGGGGATGTTGAAGGCGCGGATGTACGAGGCGGAGTTGCAGCGCCGCGAGGCGATCAGCAACGCGCAGGAGGATGCCAAGACGGCGATCGGCTGGGGCCACCAGATCCGCAGCTACGTGCTGGCGCCCTACCAGATGGTAAAGGACCTGCGCACCGGGGTGGAAAAAGGCAACCCGGACGCGGTACTCGACGGCGACCTGGACGCCTTCATGGCGGCAGCCCTCGCCGCCCGCGTCGGCGCCACCCGCAGCGACGCCTCGGCGCAAGCCCAGTAGCCGCCCCGACACCCGGTGTTCGCGCAGGACACAACGGATAGGAAGTTTTTGCTTCTTTTTTCAAAAGGACGCGCTTTCTTTTTTGAAAAAAAGAAACAAAAAACTTTTGTCCGTTCCTGTGCCCACTGCCGGGTGCCGAGCCGGTGAGGGTTTCGCCCTGGATGGGGCTGGCGATCATCGGGGTGGGCACGTTGACGGTGCCGCTCGATACCACGGTGAACCTGGCGTTTCCCCACATCGTCGCCGCCTTCGGCATTGCGGTGCCGCAGATCAAGTGGGTGGTGATCTGCTACGTCGGCGTGCACGCCAGCCTCATGCTGATCTGCGGGCGGCTGGGCGATTTGTTCGGCTATCGGCGGGTGTTCCTGCTCGGCTGTGCCTGGAGCGCGGTCGCGTTCGCGCTGTGTGCCATGGCGCCCGGCTACGGCTGGCTGCTGGCGGCCCGTGGCGTGCAGGGGGTGGGTGCGGCGCTGGTGCTGAGCGTGGGGCCGGCGTTGGCAACCGCGTCCTACCCGCCGGCTTCCCGCACGCGGGTGCTGGGGCTCTACACCATGATGTTCGGCATCGGCGCCGCGCTGGGCCCCCCGCTGGCAGGGGTGCTGGTGGCGCGATGGGGATGGAGCGCGGTCTACGCCTTCCGGGTGCCGCTGGCCCTGGCCGGATTCGCGCTGGCGTGGCTGCTGCCGGCGGGGGTGCCGGCGGGGCGGGTGCGCTTCGATGTGGCCGGCGGCGTGCTGATGGTGGCGGCAACCGGGCTGCTGCTGCTCGGGCTCGACCAGATCCAGGCCGGCAGCCCGTGGGTGGCGCCGCTGCTGGGGCTCGCGGCGCTGGCCGGCCGGGCCTTCGTGCGGGTGGAGCGCCGCCAGGCCGCCCCCCTGATCGCGATGCGGCATTTCCGCGACCGGGCCCTGGTATGGGCCCTGGTGAGCGCCATCGCGGTCAATATCGCCGGCTTCGCCATCCTGCTGCTGGCGCCGTTCCTGCTGGTGCGGATGGCGCATCTCACGCCGGGCGAAACCGGGCTGGTGCTGGCCGCCTCGCCGCTCGGCATGATCATCTCCACCCCCTTCGCCGCCGGGATCGCGACGCGCTTCGGCCTCGGCGGGCTGTCACGCCTCGGACTCGGCGTGACCGCGATCGGGCTTGGACTGATGGGGGTGGACGCCCGGCTGCTGCCGCTGCTGGCCGCCGGCATGCTGGTGCAGGGCCTCGGCCAGGGGCTGTTCCAGGTGGCGAATTTCGACCAGGTGACGGCGGCCCTGCCGGTGGCCGACCGCGGGGTGGCGGGCAGCCTGGCGCTGCTCACCCGCACCTTTGGGCTGATGCTGGGGGCGACGCTGCTGATGCTGCTGATGCAACGGCTGGCGGCCTGGCTGGGCAGCGAGGTGGCGGGGATCGAGGGCGTCTACCGGGCGATGGCGCTGGTGCCGCTGGGATTGCTGCTGCTGACGCGGGTGATGGCGCCAAACGCCCGCTGAATGGGCATATTTCCGCTCCGGTTAAGCTCTGATTAGTCGTTGCGCTCCTACACAGCAGCAACATTGACATGATCGGGGACTGTGTTGGGCAATTTCCTGGCGCGATTGCGCATCGGCTACCAGGTTGCGGTGCTTGGGCTGGTCGGCACGTTGGGCATGGTGATGATCGCCGGGCTCAATCAATGGTCGGCCCTGGAGACCGGGCGGATCGCCGCGCGGGCACAGGTGCTGCGCGAGTCCATGGCGCTCGACGGCCGCATGCGCATCGCCCTGTTGCAGGCCGGGCAGCACGAGCGGAACTTCCTGCTCAAGCCCGATGCGAAGCTGCCGCCGCTGCACCGCCTCGCCATCGGCAACGCCGAGGCCGCGACTGGCACGCTGCTGCAAAACTTCGCCGGCCGGCCCGCCGAGCTTGCCCGCATCCAGGTCATCCGCGGCGCCATCCAGAACTACGTGGCCGCCTTCGATGACATCGTCAATAACGGGACGATGCTGGGCTTCACCGAGAATGACGGCCTGCTCGGCAGCCTGCGGGCGGCGGTTCATGGGGTGGAGGAGACGCTGGCCAGCATCGATGCGCCGGCCGCGCAAATCGCCATGCTGATGATGCGCCGCCACGAGAAGGACTTCATCGCCCGGGTGGATGCCCGCTACGCCGAGGACATCAAGGCCCGGCTGCCGGCATTCCGCGCCGCGATCGAGGCGGCCGGCATCGCGCCCGACACCCGGACCCGGATGTTTGACCGCATGGCCACCTACCAGGACACCTTCGCCCGCTTCGTGTCCGCCACCCTGCTGCGGCAGAAATCGGCCACCGTGCTGGACGGGATCAACACCGAACTCGAACGCCACCTCGATGACCTCGATCATGATTTCACCGCGCTGACCCAGGCGGAGGAGGAAGTGGCCGTCGCCCAGGCGGACCGGGCGCGGATGATCCTGCTTGCCTCCCTCGCGGGGCTGTTCGGTGTCATCAGCCTGATGTGCTTCGGCATCGGCCGCGGCATCGCCCGCCCGATCGTGGCGGTGACCGGCGCGATGCAGGCGCTGGCGGCCGGCGACCTCGCCGTGGCGGTGCCGATGGCGCCCCGGCGGGACGAGATCGGCGTGATGATGCGCGCGCTGGCAACCTTCAAGGAGGGCATGATCGCCGCCGAACGCCTCCGCGCGGAGCAGCAGGCCGACCAGCGGCGCCAGGTGGAACGCGGCGCCATCATCGCGGCCAGCGTCGCCGGGTTCGAGACCGCGATCGCCACCGTCGTCGGCTCGGTGTCGGCGGCGGCGACGGAGTTGCAGTCCACCGCGCAATCCATGGCGGCGGTATCGGAACAGAGCACGCAGAAATCGGCCGGCGTGGCGGAAGCCTCGGCGCAGGCGACGCAGAACGTCCAAACCGTGGCCACCGCCGCCGAGGAGCTTGCGGCGTCGATCCACGAAATCAGCCATCAGGTGGCCGCCGCCGCCGGCATCATCGATGACGGCGTCCGCCAGACCGTGGAGTCCAATGCCCAGGTGCAGGGATTGGCCGCCACGGCGGAGAAGATCGGCGATGTCGTGCGCATCATCAGCGGCATCGCCGGGCAAACCAACCTGCTGGCGCTGAACGCGACCATCGAGGCGGCGCGGGCGGGGGATGCCGGCAAGGGGTTCGCCGTGGTGGCGTCCGAGGTGAAGGCGCTGGCCACCCAAACGGCGCGCGCGACCGACGAAATTGCGATGCAGATCAAGTCCATCCAGGAGGCGACCCGCCTGGCTGCCCTGTCGATCGAGGGTGTCACCCACACCATCGGCAGGGTGAACGAAACCGCCACCGCCATTGCGGCGGCGGTGGAGCAGCAAGGCGCGGCCACGCAGGAGATTTCGCGCAATGTGCTGGAGGCGGCCCGCGGCACGCAGGAGGTATCGGGCAGCATCGCCGGCGCCAGCGAGGCGGCGGCGCAAACCGGCGTGGCGGCCAGCCACGTGCTGACCGCATCACGCGAGTTGTCGCAGAACGGGGAGATGCTGAAGGCGCGGGTGGAGCAGTTCCTGCGCGAGGTGCGCGCGGCCTAGCCGGTCACGCGCTCCCATTCCAGCTCGCGGGTCACCTGGCGGCCGCGGATGTTCCGGGTGGGCGGGCGCAGGATGAGGCGCGCGCCTTCAAAACGGGCATCGCGGATCTGGTCGGCCTCGCGCAAGCGGGGTTCGGAGGCACCGTCCACCACCGTCACCAACCGGCTGCCGTCGAAGCTGTAGCGGCCGATGTAGGACACATAGGCGCGAACGGCATCCGGGGTTTCGGGGCGCCCGTCGGAGAGCACCGCCATCATGCGCCCCTCGGGGGTGAAGGTGGCGATGCCGATCCCCATCGGCCCGAAAGCGGCGGGGAAGGGGGCGCCGGTTTCATCCCAGGCGCGCTCGGCCACGAGGCGCCAGGTGCCGGTGATGGTTGGGCCGGGGGTGTGGGTCATCGGCTGCCGGCCGCTATCGCGCCGCCTATTCCGCCGCCTGCACCGCCGCGTGGACCGGGCTCAGCCGAAACCCCTCGTAGCCGGCCTGGGCGATGGCGTCGCATTTCTCGCGATAGGCGCCCACGCCGCCGATATACGGCATGAACACCTGCGGCTTGCCCGGGATATTGGCGCCCATGTACCAGGAGTTGGCCTGCGGGTAGAGCGTGCGGTGCGCGACGTCGTTGACATGCATGACCCAGGCTTCCTGGGCGGCACCGTCCGCCTCGATCGCGCCCTGGGCGTGCGCGCGCATCCAGGCCAGGCAGTCGGCGATCCAGTCGACGTGCTGCTCGATGGAGACCATCATGTTGGACAGCACCGAGGGGCTGCCGGGGCCGGTCACCATGAACATGTTGGGCAGCCCGGCGGTCATCAGGCCGAGAAAGGTGTGCGGCCCGGCGGACCAAGCCTCGCGCAGGGAGGCCCCGTCGCGCCCGGCGATGTCGATTTTCAGCAGTGTGCCGGTCATCGCATCGAAGCCGGTGGCGAACACGATGGCGTCGAAGGCGTAGCTCTGCGCGGTGGTGTCGAGCCCGGCCTGGGTGATTTCGCGGATCGGGGTGTCGTGCAGGTCCACCAGGGTGACGTTGGGGCGGTTGAAGGTCTCGTAGTAGTCGGTGTCGACGCAGATGCGCTTGGTGCCGATGGGATGGTTGGTGGGCAGCAGTTTCTCGGCGACCTTGGGGTCATGCACGATGGCGCGGATCTTCTCGTGCACGAAGGCCACCGCGGTGTCGTTGGAGGCCTTGTTGAGCGCGAGGTCGTTGTAGGCCTGCATGAAATAGGTGCCGCCCAGCTTCCAGCGCTGCTCGTAGTTGGCGCGGCGCTCGGCCTCGCTGTCGGCGAGGGCGGATTTGTCGTTCAGCGGTGAGACGACGCCCGAGCGCATCTTGCGGGCCTCGGCGCGGCGGCGGGCATAGTCGCGCTTCCATTCCGCCTCGTACTCGGCCGGCATCGGGCCGTTGCGCGAGGGGATGGAGAAGTTCGGGGTGCGCTGGAAGACATAGACATGCTTGGCCTGCGCGGCGATCACCGGGATGGACTGGATCGCCGAGGACCCGGTGCCGATGACCCCGACCACCTGGCCGGTGAAATCCACCGGCTCATGCGGCCACTGGCCGGTGTGATAGGTGCGCCCCCGGAAGCTGTCGCGCCCGGCGATGTCGGGCATGCGGGAGGAGGACAGGCAGCCGGTGGCCATCACCACGTGATGGGCGCGCACAGTCTCACCTTGGTCGGTGCCCACCGCCCAGGACTGGCTGCCCTCGTTCCACGCGGCGGACTGCACGCGGGTGTTGAACGTGATGTCGCGCCGCAGGTCGAGCTTGTCGGCGACGAAGTTGGCGTAGCGCAGGATTTCGGGCTGGCCCGAGAAGAGTTCGGACCATTGCCATTCCTGCTGGAGTTCGTCCGAGAAGCCGAAGGAGTACTGCATGCTCTCCACATCGCAGCGGGCGCCGGGGTAGCGGTTCCAGTACCACGTGCCACCAACCCCGCTGCCGGCCTCGAAAATGCGCGCGGTCATGCCCAGGCCGCGCAGCCGGTGCAGCATATACAGGCCGGCGAAACCGGCTCCCACGATCACGACGTCAATGGCGCGAGGATCGCTGTGTCCGGCATCCTGGGGCATATTTCTCTCCTGCGGCTCGTTCGTTGGCCTCTGGCGGAGAGTGAAGCGGTGGGGGTTCGGCGGGTCAAGCCCGGTGTCGATCGCAGAATTCACCAGGCGGCGAGATCGCGGGAAGGAAGGCCGCCCGCTACCGGCGCAGGCGCCACATCTGCCAGCGCCAGGCCCCCCAGGCGATGACGCCGGCGGCGAGCGCCACCGGGATCAGCATCAGGGCGAACCACATCGCCAGCGCTGCCAGCGCGATCCCGGCCGCAATCACCGCCACCAGCACCGCGATGCGGAACACCTGGGTGATCAGCGGCGTGCGCGGTGGATCGATGAAACGGCCATCCGGCGTCATGTCGATGATGTCATCGGCGCCGGATTGTTCGGACGGCATGCGGTGGATGATGAACTTCATGGTGCCCCAACTCTGCACCAGCGGACGTGGCGGCCTCAATAGTCCAGGCGATTACGCTTCGTTCAGGTTGACCGCTGGTTTGAGCGAAGCCTAGCCTTCCGAGTACCCGCAGGAGAGCCGCCGATGTCCCGTGTTAGCCGCCGTTCCGTTCTCGCCGGGGCCGCCGCCCTCGCTGCCCCGCTGGCCGCCCCGCGCATCGCGGCCGCCCAGGGCAGCCGGACGCTGAAATTCATCCCGCACGCCGATCTCACCGTGGTCGATCCCTCCTGGACCACCGCCTACATCACCCGCAACCACGCCATGATGTGCTTCGACACCCTGTTCGGCACCGATGCCGCCAACGCGGTGTCCCCGCAGATGCTGGAGGGGCACGTCATCGAGGATGACGGCAAGACCTGGAAGCTGACCCTGCGGGATGGCCTGAAGTTCCATGACGGCGCGCCGGTGCTGGCGCGCGATGCCGCCGCCTCGATCCGCCGCTGGGCGGCGCGGGACAACTACGGCAAGACCATCGCCTCATTGACCGACGAGATGACGGCGCCGGACGACAAGACCATCCGCATCCGCCTGAAACGGGCGTTCCCGCTGTTGTCCGCGGCCCTCGGCAAGGGCGGCTCCTCGGTCTGCGCCATCATGCCCGAGCGCCTCGCGGCCGGGGACGCGACCAAGCCGATCACCGAGGTGATCGGCTCCGGCCCCTTCCGGTTCGTGGCCGCCGAGCGCAACACCGGCGCCAAGGTGGTCTATGCCCGCAACGAGGCCTATGTGCCACGCGCCTCCGGCACCCCCTCGTTCACCGCGGGGCCGAAGATCGTGAACTTCGATCGGGTGGAGTGGCATATCATCCCCGACCAGGGCACCGCCTCCGCCGCCTTGCAGGCGGGCGAGGTGGATTGGTGGGAACTGCCCACCGCCGATTTGTGGCCGCTCATCAAGGCCAACCCGAAGCTCAGCCTCACCGTGCACGACAAGACCGGTTACATGGGCTTCATGCGGCTGAACCACCTGACGGCGCCGTTCAACAACCCGGCGATCCGCCGCGCCCTGTTCGGCGCCGTGAGCCAGGATGACTTCATGCAGGCCGTGGTGGGCACCGATCCGGCGATGCGGCGCGATGGGGTGGGGTTCTTCTGCCCAACCTCGCCGATGGCCAACGAAGCCGGCATGGCCGCGCTGACCGGGCCGCGCGACATGGCCAAGGTGAAGGCGGCCATCCTGGCGGCCGGCTACAAGGGCGAGAAGGTGGCGGTGCTGGTGCCGTCGGACGTGCCAACCCTGAAGGCCATCGCCGAGGTGGGGGCGGACATGCTGACCCGCTGCGGCTTCAACGTGGATGCCCAGTACATGGACTGGGGCAGCATGGTGCAGCGCCTCAGCCGGGTGGACGCGGCGGACCAGGGCGGCTGGAACGTCTATCACTCCTACTGGTCGGGGCTGGATCAGTGGGACCCGGCGGTGAACGCCTCGCTGCGGGCGCTAGGGCGCAATGGCGGCCCGGGCTGGCCGGACAGCCCGAAAATCGAGGGCCTGCGCGACGCCTGGCTCGCCGCCGCATCGCTCGACGAGCAGAAGCGCATCGCGCGGGACCTGCAACTCCAGGCCTTCGAGGATGTACCCTACCTGCCGCTCGGCCAGAATTTCGCGCCGATGGCCTACAAGAAGGAACTCACCGGGGTGCTGGATGGCTACGCGCTGTTCTGGAATGTGAAGCGGGGCTGAACGATGGAACTATGGCAGTACGACGCGACCGACCTCGCGCGATTGATCCGCACCGGGCAGGCATCGAGCCGGGAGGCGACCGCCTCCTGCCTGGCGCGGGTGGACGCGGTCAACCCGAAGCTGAACGCCATCGTGCAGCGCTTCGACGACCAGGCGCTGGCGATGGCGGACGCGGCGGACGCGGCGCGGTCCCGCGGCGAGGCGCTGGGGCCGCTGCACGGCGTGCCGGTCACCATCAAGATCAACACCGACCAGAAGGGCCACGCCACCGACAACGGGGTGATCGGGTTGAAGGACCTGATCGCGCCCGAGGACGCGCCGGTGGTGGCCAACCTGCGCCAGGCCGGCGCCGTGTTCCTCGGGCGAACCAACGCGCCGGCGTTCTCGATGCGGATTTTCTCCGAGAACGCGCTGCACGGGCGGACGCATAATCCGCGCGATCGCGGGATCACCCCGGGCGGCTCCTCCGGCGGCGCGGGTGCGGCGATCGCCTCGGGGATGGGGCCGATTGCCCATGGCAACGATATCGGCGGCTCCGTGCGCATCCCGGCCTATTGCAACGGGGTGGTCGGGCTGCGCGTGGGCCTGGGTCGCATCCCGGCCTACAGCCCGATGGCGACGGCGGGGCGGCCGATCGGCTCCCAGTTGATGGCAACCCAGGGGCCGCATACCCGCACCGTGCGCGATGCCCGCCTGGCGCTGGCGGTGATGGCCCAGGGCGATCCGTGCGACACCCGCTGGGCCGACGCGCCGCTGGTGGGCCCGGCGCCGCAGCGCCCGATCCGCGTCGCCCTGGTGCCCGAGGTGCCCGACGGCTTCACCCATCCGGCGCAGGCCGCCGCGGTGCGCGCGGCCGGGCGGCATCTGGCCGCCGCCGGCTACGCCGTGGAGGAGACCCTGCCGCCCGATTTGTCGGAGGCGACGCGGATCTGGCACGTGCTGGGCTCGACAGACGTGTTCCGTGGCCTCGGCCCGATGATGGAAAAATACGGCGAGCCGGATGCCATCACCTCGATGAAGCTGTGGCTCCAGATCGCGCCGCCGGCCAACGATGCCAGCGCGGCGCTGGATGCCCTGGCGGCGCGGGATTTCCTGCTGTGGCGCTGGCAGCAGTTCTTCCAGCACCACCAGATCGTCATCATGCCAACCCTGGCCGACCTGCCGCCGCCCTTCGGCGAGGACACCAATATCGAAGGGCAGCGCCGCATCCTCGACTCCATCCGGGTCAGCCTCGTGGCGCCCGCCCTGGGCCTGCCCGGCCTCGCGGTGCCGGTGGGCCATCACGGCACCCTGCGCACCGGCGTGCAGATCGTCACCGGGCGCTTCCGCGAAGACCTCGCCCTCGATGCCGGCGAGGTGATCGAGGCGGCGGAGGGCGTGGTTACGCCGATCGATCCGGCCTGGTAGCCGCGCAAGAGCGATCGAGCGGAGGCGGCGGAGGTTCCTGGCGGGGGGAGTGGCGGCGATGACGGGCGGATGGACAATCGTGCCGGCGGCGGAGGCCGGGTTCGCCCGCGATCCCGGGGAGGCGATCGAGGCCGCCTTCGCACGCGGCGAACTGGCCGGGCTGCACGCCGTGGTGGTGGCGCGGCACGGCAGGCTGGTGAGCGAACGCTACTTCGCCGGCGCCGACTGGCGCTGGGGCCAGTCGCTCGGCGTGGTGCGGTTCGGGCCCGAGGTGCGGCACGATCTGCGGTCGGTGTCGAAATCGATCGTGGGCCTGCTGTATGGGCAGGCACTGGCGGCGGGGAAGGTTCCGGCCCACGAGGTGCCGCTGCTCGATGTCTTCCGCGACTATACCGACCTCGCGGCCGACCCCGCGCGGCGGGCGCTGACGGTGGGGCATGCGTTGACGATGACGCTGGGCACGGCATGGGACGAGTCGTTGCCCTACAGCGATCCACGGAACTCCGAGATCGCCATGGAAATGGCGGTGGACCGCTTCCGCTTCGTGCTGGGCCAGCCCATCGAGACGCCGCCCGGCCAGCGCTGGCGCTACAGCGGCGGGGCGACGGCGCTGCTGGGGGAAATCATCGCGCGCGGCACCGGGATGGGCCTGCTCGAATATGCCAGGCAGGCCCTGTTCGGGCCGCTCGGGATCGAGGACGTGGAGTGGATCACCGGCTCCAATGGGCGGGAGGCCGCGGCGTCCGGCCTGCGGCTGCGCCCGCGGGACCTGGCGCGGATCGGCCAGGCGTTGCTGGACGGCGGTGGCGGGGCGATCCCGCCGGCGTGGCTGGCCGCGAGTTTCACCCCGCAGGCCCGTATCGATGCCGAGATCGACTACGGCTACCAGTGGTATCTCTACAACGGCAGCACGGGCGGCTCGCCGTGGATGGCGGCGTTCGGCAACGGCGGCCAGCGCCTGGTCGTCATCCCGCGCCTCGGCCTGGTGGTGGCCGTGATGTGCGGCAACTACGACGCGGCGGACCAGGGATCGATGCCGCGGCGCGTGCTGCGGGAGTTCGTGCTGGGGGCGCTGGCGTAGCGCCGCGGTCTACGCCTGCCGGATATGCAGCACCCCGGCGAAGGCCAGCCCGTAGGCGACATGGGCGAGCAGCCCGGGCCAGATCACATGCAGCACCTCGGGCGGAACTGTCGCGGTGCCAACGCCGAGCACGAGCAGCCCGAGCACCACCAGCCACAGCACGGTGCCGTAGAACCCGCCCGCCAGCCACCACGGCATGTCCGGGATCACCCGTTGCAGGAAAGGCCGCACCAGCAGCACGTAGATCAGCGGAAACAGCAGCAGCCCGCCCGCCCAGTGCGCCAGCAGCGCCACGGTGAGGCTGTCGATCACCAGCAGTTCGCGCGCCAGCATCGCGGGATGCGGATGCATGCCGAACAGCGCCGGCGTCACCAGGCGGATCACCAGCCCGAACGCGACGAGGCCGACAAACCCGGCGGCAAGCCATGTCAGGACCGCGCGCGACGTGATGCTGGGCAGCCACGGCTGGATCGGTTGTGCATCGCTCAAAGACTCGATCCCCCCGAACGGTTCGTTCACGACATTGTGCGTCACCTAGCGTTGAATGCCACGCAAAGCGAGCCCCGGCACAAAACGGAGTGTGCAAATCCGCGTGAAGGCGCCAAAGCCTTCCGCGTGTCACGAGGGACGATGGCAATGGCGGCGCAGCGGATCAACGGCCTGGACTGGAACGGCATTACCGGCGAACTCGATGCCAACGGGGCAGCGGTGATCGGGCCGCTGCTGGCGCCGGAGGAATGCGCGGTGCTGGTGGAAGCCTATGGGCGGCCGGAACTGTTTCGCAGCCGGGTGGTGATGGCGCGGCATGGCTTCGGGCGTGGCGAATACCAGTATTTCGCCGCCCCGCTGCCGTCGCTGGTGGCCGAATTGCGGGAAGCGCTCTACGCGCGGCTGGCGCCGGTGGCCAATGCCTGGGCCGCTCGGCTGCGGCTGCCCGCCTTCCCCGACCGCCATGCCGACTACCTCGCGCTGTGCCACGCCGCCGGCCAAACCCGGCCGACGCCGCTGCTGCTGCGCTATGGCGCCGGCGACTACAACTGCCTGCACCAGGATCTCTACGGCGACCTCGCGTTCCCGTTGCAGGTGGCCATCGTGCTCGATGCGCCAGGCCGCGATTTCAGCGGCGGTGAATTCGTGGTGACGGAGCAGCGGCCGCGCATGCAGTCCCGCGTGGCGGTGTTCAATCCCGGCCAGGGCGCCGCGGTGGTGTTCGCGGTCAACGAGCGGCCGGTGGCCGGCGCGCGGGGGGATTACCGGGTGCGGATGCGCCACGGGGTGAGCCGGCTACACAGCGGGCAGCGGCACACGCTGGGGGTGATTTTCCACGACGCCCGATAGCCGGGGTTTCGTGGCTGCTGCTAGGCTGCGGCGATAGCGCAGGAGACCACCCATGGACCGCCCGATCCGCATCGCCGTGCTGCAGTTTTCCCACGAGACGGTCACGTTTCTGCCCAACGACACCACCATCGCCGATTTCACCTATCCCGGCTCGCCGGCCACCGGGGAGGCCCTGCTGGCGACCGATCCCACCGGCTACATGGGTGGCTTCGTGCAGGTGGCGCGCGAGCATCATGGGGTGGAACTGGTGGGGATCGAGTCGCCGCTCTGGCCGGTGACCGGGAGCGGCTCGGGCTGGGTCACCGGCGAGGCGTTCACCCATTTCAGCAGCCGGATGGTGGCGCAACTCCACGCCGAGGGGCCGTTCGACGGGGTGTATCTCTGCGTCCACGGGGCGATGGCGGTGCGCGGCGTGCCGCATCCGGAGGCGGAACTCGCGCGGCTGGTGCGCGCCGCCGTCGGGCCGACGGCACGGCTGGCCGGCACCTTCGATCCGCACGGCAATGAGGACGAGCAGTTCCTCCAGCACGCCGATTTCGCGTTCTGCGTGAAATACTTCCCCCACTACGACAGCCATCTGCAGGGCGAGCGGGCGGCGCGGATGCTGATCCGGGCCATCCGCGGCGACTACGCGCCCAGCACGGCCACCCTGAAGGTGCCGGTGATCACGCCCACGGTGCAGCAATGGACCGGGGCCTCGCCATGGATGGACCTGGTGCAGCGCGCCCTGGTGTGGGAGGCCCGCGAGCCTGACCTCTACGTCAACGTGTTCTTCGGCTTCCCATGGTCGGACGTGCCGGATGTGGGGATGACCATCCAGGCGACCGCCAACGGCAACGCCAAGCTGGCCGACCGGGTGGCGCGGGACATGGCGGAATTCGCATGGCGCAAGCGGGCGGCCCTAGTGAATGCCGCGACCATCCTGCGCATGGACGAGGGCGTGCGGCAGGCGGCGGCGGCAGTGGCGTCCGGCGCCGCGCCGGTGGTGCTGGCGGATCATTCGGACCGCTCGGGCGGCGCAACCTGGCTGCTCCGGGCGGTGATGGACGGCGGACTGTCCGATACCGTCATCGCCTGCATCGCCGATGCCGGGGCGGTGGAGGCGCTGCGCAACGCCGGCCCGGGCACGCCGTTCGACCGCGAGATCGGCGGGCGGATGGACCCCTCGGCCGGGGAACCGGTGCGCATCGCCGGCACCGTGGTGGGCGGCGACTGGTCAAGCCCGGCGGCGGGGCGGCACTGGGTGGCGGTGCGGTTCGGCGACAACAACGTGGTGGTGCTGACGCCGTATCTGACCCAGATCATGTATCCGGCCAGCGTGGCGGCCTACGGGCTCGATCCGGCGGCGTTCAAGGTGTTCGCCATCAAATCCCGCGTGCATTTCCGCCGCGGCTTCGATGACAGCGGGTTCGCGCCGACCATCCTGCTGGTGGAGCCCGAGGAGCCGTTCCTGGGGACGATACGGCTGGAGGCGTTGCCGTATCGGCATGTCGACCTGAAGCAGTTCTATCCTTATGGGCGGGAGGAAGGGGTTCTTTTTTGAAAAAAAGAACCAAAAAACTTTTCCTCGATGGCTTCGCCGCTCTCCCGGGAGAAGGGCGAAGCCATTGGACCAGAGAGTCTTTGCTTCTTTTTTCAAAAAGAAGCGCTTGCTGCCCTGCCTACAACTGCTTCCTCGCCAGCGCCGCCAACCCCTCGATCAAGCTGCGATCCGCCTCACCCACCACGACATATGAATGGGTGCCGTCATCCCAGTTGGCGAGATGGATTTCCCCGCGCTTGTCCACCTGCATCGGAACCGGCGCGCCGGTGTGGTAGATCACGCAGAAGGCGATCGGCAGGCCCTTTTCGCGGGTGTACATCAGTTCCGCCACCGGCTCGCCATCCAGCACCACCATGCGCCCGCCGGCGAAGGTGAGGCCGCGTTCCTTGAAGTCGGGGATCACCAGGGTGCCCTTCACCCGGCGGCCGAGCCACTGCTTGAGATGGTCCGACTGGGCGGCCGGCACCTCGACGAGATGAACCGTCTCCCGCGAGTAGACCGCGTGGTATTCGGCGATTTCGCTCAGCATGCGGCTGCGGTCGGACACTATGAGGTCCGGGTAGTGGGCACCGGCGCCATAGCCGATCACCGCCATCAGCACCGAGGCGGCGATGGCCAGGCCGTAGCCGAGGAAGCGCATCCGCGGGCGCGGCGCACGCGCCGGCAAGACATCGGATGGCCGCTCGAACAGGCTGACACCGAAGGCGGCCCGCAGCATGGAGGCGGTCTCGCGATGCACGTCCACGATCTGGGCGGCGGCGGGGTTGGCGGCGATATAGGCTTCAACCTCGCGGGCGGTGGCTTCGTCGAGTTCACCGTCAGCGTAGGCGACCAGCAGGTTGTCCATGTCGTCCATTCTTATCATCACACACGCCTCACACGGTCCTGGGGGGCGGCGGGTCTTCCGGGTCGCTGTGGAAAGGGGGTCACCGGCGTGGCGGCCGGCCGGGCGTTCATCCGCTCGTGAAGGTCCTGCCGCCCGCGCGACAGGCGGCTCATCACCGTGCCGATCGGGATACCCAGCACCTCGGCGGTCTGCCGGTAGCTGAGGCCGTCCACACAGACCAGCATCAGCACCGTGCGCTGCTCCATCGGCAGTTCCTGCATCGCCTGGCGGACGGCGGCGAGGGTGATCCGTCCATCGGCGACCGCCTGCCCATCCTCCCCCACCACCGCGGCGGCGGCGTCGAGATCGTCATGCCGGCGAACCTTGCGGTGGCGCAGTTCGTCAATCCACAGGTTCCTCATGATGCCATAGAGCCAGGCATCCAACCTTGCGTGTTCGCGCAGCTGGTCGGAGCGTTGCAGCATGCGCTCGCAGGTGTTCTGCACGAGTTCGTCGGCGTCATTGGCGGAACCCGTCAGCGTCAGGCCGAAGCGGCGCAATCGCGGCAGCAGGAGCGTCAGCGCCTTCCGAAGATCGGTCTCCACGATAACGACTCCCAACAGTGCAACTCAGACGGGTCAGCACCTTGGACTATTCCACATTTGAGGAAAGGGAGCACGCATTCGCCGGCAGGGGGGGCAGACTCAGGGGGCAGGCACGAAATTCAGCAGCACGATGCGGTTCATCGCGCGGTCGGCAATGCGCGCGAGAGCCATCATCTGGGTGGGCGAGGGCCGGCGGGGCACCACGTCCAGCACCGACAGCACGCCAAGCCGGGCGGTGTTGGGCGCCACGAGCGGAACGCCGGCGTAGAACCGCATGGCGCAGTTGTCGCAACGGTCATCGCCGATGGTGTCCTCGATGACGGTGGGCGCGTCCGACGTCAGGGTGGACAAGCTGAAACCGCGGGCCGGCGCGGTGTCCGTGCTGCCGTTCGGGCCGATGGAAGCCTTCAGGCGAGGCTGCCCGCGAAACATGATCGACAGTGACGCATAGGGCGCGGCAAAGATCTCGCGGGCAAACTCCAGCAGGTCGATGAATATTTCACCAGCAGCGTCGATGCCATTCTTGTAGGCGAGCAGCGTGACGTATTGGAAGTTCTCGTGTTCGTTTTTGAATTCGAGCCGCATCACCGGCCACCGCCGCGAGTATCGCGCCCACAAATCATGTAATCGGACATCCCGCGGCATGATACGGGATGGCATGACTTCGGCGGCCCATGGCTGTGTGCATACGGCGTCATCGCGGATATCCTCGTCACCTGGGAACCATTTGGGTTCCTGCATATGATGACGCGGCAACGCGGCTGGTTATTCCACCAGCCGCGCTGAAATCACGAAAGGCGTTGATCGATCGGGCGGGATCAGGCCTTGGCGGGCTTGGAGTCGTTGGCCGGCTTGGGGTTCACCACCGCGGTGATGGTATCGCGCACCACGGTGATGCGGACGCCCTCGGCGATTTCCACTTCCACGTCGTTGTCCTTGGTCTTGGTGACCACGCCGAGAATGCCCCCGCCGGTGACAACCTTGTCGCCGCGCTTCAGGGCCGCCAGCATCGCCTTGAGGGTTTTCTGCTGCTGCTGCTGCGGGCGGATCAGCAGGAAGTAGAAAACGGCGAAGATGAGCACGAGCGGCGCCATCGTGGTCAGGCCGCCGCCCATGAAGCCGGTGGCGTCCTGCGCGAAAGCGGGAGAAATGAGCATGTATGAGGGTTCCGGGTTGCGGTGATATCGGCGGGACCATAGTTTCCCGCCCCTTGGCGTCAAGCGCCCATTATATCTTATCGAAAGACCCGCCTGGATGAATGACCAACTGATCGCGCTCGCCACCCGCATCGCCGAAGCGCTGGAACGCCTTGCCCCGCCGCCGGCCGCCAAGGTGGAACTCGCGGACGCCGACGCGTTCGTCTGGCAATCCCAGCCCGCCGCGCTCATCCCGGTGCCCGCCGTCTCCCGCGTCGGGATCGACCTGCTGCTCGGCATCGACCGGGCCAAGGCGATCCTGCTCGAAAACACCATGCGGTTCGCCCGCGGCATGCCGGCCAACAACACCATGCTGTGGGGCGCCCGCGGCATGGGCAAATCCTCCCTCATCAAGGCCGCCCACGCCGCCTGCAACGCGGCCCACCCAGGCAGCCTGGCGCTGATCGAAATCCACCGCGAAGATATCGCCACCCTGCCCGACCT
>CAIMWH010000178.1 GCA_903845065.1 uncultured Rhodospirillales bacterium
GGCTGCGCCGCTCACCTGCTGATCCCCGACCTGGTGCTGGGTGAGCAGATCGATGCCGGCGAGGACTGGGTCAGCTACCGGATGCCCGACGGCACTGAATGGCGCGACGGCGTGCAGGAAATCCTGCGCCCCTCGGTGATCTCGCACCTCCCATGCAGCCGATGTGGCGGATCGACCTATCGGGTCGGCCCCGGCGTCGGCCCTCACGAGGCCCAGCTCACCTGCACCTCCTGCAACAGAGGCGGGCGTTGGCTCAGCAAGGTCGATGCCGTCGCACTCGGGGTCGCCGCATCACCAAGCAAAGGAGCACGCGCGGCATGACACAGGAGCTGCTGCTGATCCTCACGATCAAGAACAACGCCATGTTGAGCGCGATGAAGGCGATGGGCTACGACAGCGCGGCGGCGCTGGCGCGCGACAGCAAGGTCTCGTCTCGCCTCGTTTATGAATACCTGAACCTGAAACTCGCTCCGGTTCGCCAGGACGGCGAATGGCGCGGCTGCATCACCGCGATCGCGCAGACGTTGCGACGCCTGCCCGAGGACTTGTTCCCGCCCGCGTTCCTCAACCGCGCGCTGGCGAGTAACAGCATCATGCGGGAGGTCGACGCAGCCGACCTGCCCGCCCTGGTCGGCGGCGCAACGCCATCCCTCGCCTACGATCCGGAACGGTCCGTCGCCGTGGACGATGCGCTGGAGGCGCTGGATACCGCCCTTGGAAAGCTCCCGGCCCGAGATCGGCTGGCCCTGAATCTGTTCTATGGCCTCGACGGCAAGCGAGCTCATACCCTCGATGAGATTGGCCGCACCCTGAACGTCAGTCGGGAGCGCATCCGCCAGGTTCTCCTGCGCGCGCAGCGGCGACTGGCATGGCCCGGTGACCGGCTGCGCGAGCGTTGCGCTGCGTTGCTCGAAGATGCGCCCGCGAGGTTGCCGCAATGACCATCACCATGCGCCCCTACCAGCGCGCCGCCATTGATGCGCTTTATGACTACTTCGCCGCCAACACCGGCAATCCGCTGGTGGTGATCCCAACAGCGGGTGGCAAGTCCGTTGTCATCGCCGGCTTCATTCGCGAGGCCATCACCGCGTACGCCGATACCCGCATCTTGATGGTCACGCACCAGAGGGAACTGATCCAGCAGAACTTCATGGCCCTGCTACGGGCCTGGCCCGAGGCACCCGCTGGCATCTATTCCGCCGGGCTGTCCCGGCGCGATATCGGCGCGCAGGTGCTGTTCGCTGGCATCCAGTCGATCCACCGCCACGCGCTCCGCGTCCAGCGTTGCGACCTGGTGCTGATCGATGAGGCCCACCTGCTCGGCCGCAGCGACAGCGGCATGTATCGCGCCTTCCTCAAGGAATTGAACGAGATCAACGCCGGCCAGCTCAAGGTCGTCGGCTTTACCGCCACGCCCTACCGGCTCGACAGCGGCCTGCTGCACGAAGGCAAGGACCGGCTGTTCACCGATATCGCCTACGAGGTTGCGGTCCTGGAGATGATGCAGCAAGGCTATCTCTGCCAGGTCGTCCCCAA
>CAIMWH010000179.1 GCA_903845065.1 uncultured Rhodospirillales bacterium
CATCCGGCCAGCACGACGCACTCCCAGCTCAACCAGGAGGAGCAGGCCGCCACCGGCGTCTCGCCCGGCTATATCCGCCTCTCCGTCGGCATCGAGCACATCGATGACATCCTGGCCGACCTCGCCCAGGCGCTCGACGCAGCCGGCTGATCCGGCCCGGCACTTCCTGCCCGGTTGGGGCAGGAAGTGCCGGCTTGCGCACCATAAGACGGCCGGGAACCGCCGAATCCACTGGCACGATGCTTGCTGTGATCCGCGTATCCCGTGAACGGAGATCCGCGATGTCCATCGGCGCCCTTGCCGCCAACCTCTGGCACAACGCCACATCAGCGCTTGCCAGCCCCAAATCCGCCACCCTTGGCTTCACCGCCAGCACCGGCAAACCGTCCGGCCCCGCCGCCCCGGCGCAGCCGAACGCCGCCCCCTCCAACCAGCAACTGTTCGATGACCTGCACAGCTGGGTCCTTGCCCAGCAGCCCAGCGCCACCACATCCGCCACAGCCAGCCAGGCGCGCGCCGCCTATGCCGCCACTTCTGCCCTCGGCCGGGCCGCGCCATGATGGCCTGACCGATTCGTACGACAGGGAAAACGCCATGGCCACGCTGCCCGATCCGCTCGCCCCATTTCGCCTCGACGGACGCACCGCCCTGGTTACCGGCGCCCGCCGCGAAATCGGCCGCGCCATCGCGTTTGGCTTCGCCGCCCAGGGCGCCCGCGTCGCCATCCATCACCTCGATAACGCCGAGGAAACCGCCGATGCCGCCGAGGTGGTCGCCACCGCGCGCTCCGGCGGCGCCGAGGCGCAGGCCTTCGCCGCCGACTTCGCCACCGATGACGGTGCCAGTACCCTGGCGCGGGACGTTTTGGCCGCCTTCGGCACCGTCGATATCCTGGTCATCAACGCCTCGATCGAGCTGGTGGAGCCGTGGACCGAGATCACCCGCGAGCGCTTCGATCGGCAGATCGCGGTGAACCTGCGCAGCACGCTTGATTTGTTCCAGGCCCTGGTGCCGCCGATGCAGGCGCGTGGCTGGGGGCGGGTGCTGACCATCGGCAGCGTGCAGCAGAACCTGCCGCATCCCGGCATGCTGGTCTACGCCGGCAGCAAGGCGATGCAGCACAGCTGGGCGGTGAACCTGGCGCGCCAGCTCGGCGGCTCCGGGGTGACGGTGAACAACCTCGCCCCCGGCGCCATCGCCACCGCGCGCAACCGCGAGCAACTCGCCACCAGCGGGGCGGACCTGTTGCAGCGCATCCCCGTCGGCCGTTTCGGCCGCCCGGATGACCTGGTGGGCCCGGCGCTGCTGCTGTGTTCGGATGCCGGAAGTTACATCAACGGTGCCAGCCTGCTGGTTGACGGCGGGCGGCTGATCGGAGGCTGACCATGCGCAAGCTTGCCCTCGTGCTTCCCCTCCTCGCGGCCGCCTGCGCCGCGCCCGCCACGCCGCGGCTGGTGGTCATCGAGACCCGCGAGCCGGCGTTCACCGTGTTCACTCCGATGCCGCCCGACATGACGGAGGTGAAACTGCGCCAACTCATCGCCGACCGGGGCGCCACCGCCACCACCCGCGTGGTGTCGTGGGACGGGCTGGCAAAGGAGGTGGCGCCCGAGGAGGCCCGCGTGGTGCAGCAGCGCGATTTCCCCGGCGCCAATCTGACCGCCGGCATCATCTGCCTGCTCACCAAGGCACCGGGACCGTGGGGCATCACCTGGAACGGTGGCATCGCGCTGACCCGCAATGACTACGACTATGCCCGCCGCACCTTCGCCAGCCGCACGCCCTCCGCACCAGGGAGCCCGGTGGACCCGCGGGGCCATCTCGCCCCGCTCGGCTGCCTCTAGTGGCGCACCATATAGCGGGCATCGGCGCCGTAGCCCGCGAGCTTGGCGGCGAGCCCGGGGCGTTCCAGCACCGCGAAGCCGTGGTGCTGCCAGAACGGGGCGGAGCCGTTGACCGCGACGAGGCTGTGCTCGGGCCAAATTCGGGTCTCGGCGAAAAGCTGTAGAAGCAACGGCTTGGCGGCGCCGGCTCCACGTACATCGGAATGCAGCGCGAGATCGTGCAGGTAGTAGGTATCGGCATCGGCCGGGATACGGCCGAGGGTTCGGTTGAGCGCTGGCGGATCATTGGCACGCCACGGATGGCTCAACAGGTAGCCGCGCAGCCCGGCCTGGGTTTCGAGCACAAAGCAGCCGGCGGGGTACAAGTCCCGCCGCTCGGCCAGCACGTCATCATCCTCGGGGAAGCCGGGGTGGATCAGCTCGGCCAGCGCGAACACCGCCGTCATGTCCTCGGCCCGCATTGGGCGCCACGCGGTCACCCCAGGTCGGCCGGGCGCATGCGCGGCGGCAGGGTGGCGAGGCTCTCGACGGTGTCGAAATCGCGTAGCACGCCGTCATCGCCCACTTCTACCTCGGCCACCTGCTCCATGTGGCGCTTGAGGAGGGAGCGAGCGCCGGCGTCCCCGGACAGCGCCTGGATTTCGCCGAAGTAGCGGCGGTTCCACAGGATGGGATTGCCGGCGCGGCCCTGGTGGGTCGGCACCACGATGGTGCGGCCCTCGTCGGCGTCATGCGCGTCGATCAGGCGATCGAGCAGGCGGCCGGTCACCAGCGGCATGTCGCCGAGGCACACCAGCGCCGCCAGCGCGCTTTCCGGCACCGCGGCGATGCCGGTTTTGAGGCTGGCGGACAGCCCATCGGCATGATCCGCCGCATGCACGAACGTGACGGGTCGGCCGCCTAGGGCCGCCTTGATGTCATCGGCGCGATGGCCGGTCACCACGATGATCGGGCGGGCGCGGCTGGACAGCACATTGTCCACCACTCGGGCGATCATCGGCTTGCCCGCCTGGTCCGCCACCAGCAGCTTGTTCCACGGCGCCATCCGGGTGGACTGCCCGGCGGCGAGGATGACGGCGGCCACACCCGGGCGGATCGGCGCCGGCGCCTCGCGCGCGACGGCCTTGGCGCGGGGAAGGGGGCGGGCGTCGGTGTCCTTCAACAGCCCGCCGACGCCCATGCCCATGATTTCGGCACGCCCCAGCGGCAGCCCGGCGGCGAGGCGTTGCAGCACCCAGTCGATCCCGTTGGCCTTGGGCGAGCGGGCACAGCCGGGCAGCACGAGGGCCGGGATGGCGCCGATGCGGCCGATACAAATCAGGTTGCCCGGATCGACCGGCATGCCGAAATGCACGATCTCGCCACCCGCCAGCACCACCGCGACCGGCCCGACATCGCGGCGATCCACGGTGGCCGACGCGCCGGCGACCAGCAGCAGGTCCGCCCCCTCGGCCATCAGCGCGCGCAGTTCCGCGGCGATGGCGGCCTCGGTATGGGCACACCGACGCGGTGGCAGCATGCGACCGCCGAGGGACTGCACGCGGGCCTCGGTCGCCTCGATGGTGCCCTCGATGACGGATTGCTTGAGGCCGGACAGTTCACTCAGCACCAGGCCCACGGTGCGGCGGGCGAATTTGTGCAGGGCGATGGCGGATGTCATCCGCGCGATGGCCTCCACGTTCTCCAGCGCCGGGCCGGGCACCGCGAAGGGGATGATCTTGATGGTCGCCACCATGTCCCCGGCTGAAACCGGCGCGTAGTCGGGCAGGGTGGCGACGGTGAAGGCCTCGTCGATGGCGTTGATTCGGTCGATCGCCGCGGTATCGATCCGCAGCAGCCCGGCCGCATCGGCGTGCAGGTTCACCCGCCCGGTGGTGGCACGGCGGCGGGACAGCAGCGGGGCTTCGAAGGCGCGCGCCATGCGGTCGGCCGCCTCGTTTTCGGCCACGTCATCGGGCGCGAGGCGGGCGGCGATGACCTCGGTGCGTCCAGCGGCAGCGAGTGCGGCAATGGCGGCTTCGTCCAGCACGGTGCCCTTCTTCAGCATCCGGTCGGGCAGCCGGTGGCTGTGCGCCAGGATGGTGCCGAGCGCGTCCGCGAGGGCGAAGGGGCCGAAAATCATGCCGCCGCCTTGGGGGCCTCCTTGCTCGCCATCGGCGCATTACGGCGCACGGCGACGAACTCGGCGAGGATGGACAGCGCGATCTCGGGCGCCGTCACCGCCTCGATATTGAGGCCGACCGGGCCGCGGATACGCGCCAGCGCCGCGTCGTCATGCCCGAGTTCACGCAGGCGCTTGAGGCGGGCGGCGTGGGTTTTCCGGCTGCCGAGCGAGCCGATGTAAAACGCCGGACTGCGCAGCGCGCGATCCAGCGCCGGGTCGTCCAGCTTCGGATCATGGGTGAGGGTGATCACCGCCGTACGAACGTCGGGCGCCAGCGCGTCCATCGCCTCGTCCGGCCAGTCGGTGTTCAGCGTCACGTTGGGGAAGCGTGCGTCGGTGGCGAAGGAGCGGCGCGGATCGACCACGATCACGTTGAGGCCGAGATAGGCCGCCATCGGCACCAGGGCTTGCGCGATATGCACGGCGCCCACCACGATGAGGCGCATCGGCGGGTTGTAGACGTTGAGGAACCACTCGGTGTCGCCCAGCTTCACCGTGCCGCTCTCGTCGCGGTCGAGCGCGCGGGCGGCGGCGGCGGCAAGGTCGGCGGGGGCGGCGGGATCGGGCAGCAACTGCTGCTCACCGCCGGGGAGTTTGGTGGCTACCACCACCGGCTGCTTGGCGGCGCGGGCGGCGTTGAGGGCGGCGAGAAGCTCCGGGGTCATGCCAGCTTCTCCACGAACACCTTCAGCTTGCCGCCGCAGGCCAGCCCGACTTCCCAGGCGCGCTCGTTGGTGATGCCGAAGTCGAGCAGCTGTGGCACCCCCGAGGCGATGGTCTTCATCGCCGCCTCGGCCACCGCACCCTCGATGCAGCCGCCGCTGACGGAGCCGGCGATCTTGCCGCTCACCGTCACCGCGAGCTGGCTGCCGGCGGGGCGGGGCGAACTGCCCCAGGTCTCGGTCACGGTGGCGATGGCCACCTGTTCGCCGGCGGCGCGCCAGCCGCTTGCCACCGACAGAATGTCCTGTGCTTCAGCATCGCTCATGAGGCCAGCCTCCATTTGTCCATCGCCCCCGCACGCGGCGCGGTCGACAGGGTTGCGATCAGCGCGCGCAGGCTGTCGAGGTTATGCACCGGGCGGAAATCATCCACGTGCGGCAGCATGGCGCGAATGCCTTGCGATTTTGGCGCGAAGCCGTCCCAGCGCAACAGCGGGTTGAGCCAGATCAGCCTTGCGCAGGATTTGTGCAGCCGGTCCATGTTTTCCGCCAGCCCGGCCGCGCCGTCGCGGTCGAGCCCGTCGGTCACCAGCAGCACCACGGCGCCCTGGCCGAGCACCCGGCGGGACCAGTGGCGGTTGAACAACCCAAGCGCCTCGCCGATGCGGGTGCCGCCGGACCAGTCAGGCACCGCGTGGGCCACCATCTGGAACGCCACCTCGGGGTCCCGGTGGCGCAACTGGCGGGTGATATTGGTCAGCCTGGTGCCGAACAGGAATATCGCCACGCGGTCCCGGTCGTTCGCCACGGCGTGGAGGAAATGCAGCAATATCTGCGCGTAACGCCCCATGCTTCCGCTGATGTCGCAGATCACCACCAGCGGCGGCGGCTTCTCCACCCGGCGGGACTTCTCGATCGACAGGATCTCGCCGCCCTGGCGCAGGCTGGCGCGGATGGTGGCGCGCAGGTCCACATGGGGGCCGCCGGGATCGGGCCGGCGGCGGCGCGTGGTGCGCAGATCGAGCGGCAAGGACAGGCGGCGGATTTCGGCCTTGGCATGGGCGATTTCCTCGGCGCCCATCGCCTCGAAATCCATTTTCTGCAACCGCTCGCTGTCCGACACGGTCATCACCATGTCGATCTCGTCCTTGCGGGGCTCCTGTGGTTCCTGCTTCTCGCGCGGCTTCGCCATGGCCTCGGCGAGGCGGCGGGCGCCCGGCGGGGCCTTCTCGGGCGGCGGGGTGCGGCCGGCGGCGAGAAATTCGATGGCGGCGTTGGCGCGCACCGCCTCGGGGTCCTGCCAGAACTGGGCGAAGGCCTGGTTGAACAGGTCCTCATGCTCGTGGCGATGGATCATGGTGGTGCGCAACGCGGTGCGCACCTGGCCCCGGTTGCCGATATCCACGTGGGTGGCGGCCTGGGCGGCGGCGAGCATGTCGGCGGGCCCCACCGGCAGCCCGGCGCGGCGCAGCAGGCGGGCGAAGTGCAGGATGTTGAGGGCGAGCAGCCCCGTCATGCCGCCGCCGTTTCTGCCACCAGGCGGGCTGCCTCGGCGCCTTTGATGCGCGCGATATCATCCTGGTATTTCAGCAGAACCCCGAGCGTGGCATCCACCGATTCCGGCGTCAGCTCGGTCTGGTCGAGATGGGTCAGCGCACCGGCCCAATCGATGGTCTCGGCCACGCCGGGCAGCTTGAACAGGTCCTCACGGCGCAGCTTCTGCACGAAGGCAACGATCTGCGCGGTGAGCTTCTCCGCCACCCCGGGCGCCTTGCGGGCGAGGATCTGCCGCTCGCGCCGTGCATCGGGGTAGTCCACCCAGTGATACAGGCAGCGCCGGCGGATGGCGTCATGCACTTCGCGGGTGCGGTTGGAGGTGAGCACCACCACCGGCGGCGTGGCGGCATGGATGGTGCCGTATTCCGGCACGGTGAGTTGGAAATCGGCCAGCAGTTCGAGCAGGAACGCCTCGAACGGCTCGTCGGCGCGATCG
>CAIMWH010000180.1 GCA_903845065.1 uncultured Rhodospirillales bacterium
ATCGAGTAATGTGACTGGAGTTCAGACGTGTGCTCTTCCGATCTCCCCCCCACCCTTCCAAACCCCCCACCCCAACCCCTAATCTCCCCCCAACCAGGGAGACCGTCCGCCATGCCCGCCACCCCCGCCACCCCCGCCACCCAAGCCGGCTTCGGCAACGAGGTCGCCACCGAAGCCCTCCCCGGCGCCCTCCCGCATGGCCGCAACTCCCCCCAGCGCCCGCCGCACGGCCTCTACGCCGAGCAGTTCTCCGCCACCCCCTTCACCGTCCCCCGCGCCCAGTCCCGCCGCACCTGGCTCTACCGCCTGCGCCCCTCCGCCAACCACCCGCCCTACACCAAACTCCCCCCCGCCCGCTTCGGCGGCCCGCTCGCCACCCCCACCCCCAACCGCCTGCGCTGGAACCCCCTCCCGCTCCCCGAAACCCCCACCGACTTCCTCGCCGGCCTCGTCACCATGGCCGCCAACGCCCCCGCCGCCACCCTCGATGGCGTCAGCGTCCACCTCTACGCCGCCAACCGCTCCATGAGCCGCATCTTCTGGAACGCCGACGGCGAACTCCTCATCGTCCCCGAACAGGGCCGCCTCCTCATCGCCACCGAACTCGGCCGCCTCGCCCTCGCCCCCGGCGAAATCGCCCTCATCCCCCGCGGCATCCGCTTCCGTGTCGAACTCGCGGACCCCACCGCCCGCGGCTACGTCTGCGAAAACCACGGCGCCCCCTTCCGCCTGCCCGATCTCGGCCCCATCGGCGCCAACGGCCTCGCCAACCCGCGCGATTTCCGCGCCCCCGTCGCCTGGTTCGAAGACCGCGACGAACCCACCGAGATCGTCCAAAAATTCATGGGCGAACTCTGGACCACCACGCTGGATCACTCGCCCCTCGACGTCGTCGCCTGGCACGGCAACTGCACCCCCTGCAAATACGATCTCGCCCATTTCAACACCATCGGCACCGTCAGCTTCGATCACCCGGACCCCTCGATCTTCACCGTCCTGACCGCCCCCACCGACACCCCCGGCCGCGCCAACTGCGATTTCGTCATCTTCCCGCCGCGCTGGATGGTCGCCGAGAACACCTTCCGCCCCCCCTGGTTCCACCGCAACGTGATGAACGAATGCATGGGCCTCATTCACGGCGTCTACGATGCCAAGGCCGAAGGCTTCCTCCCCGGCGGTCTCAGCCTGCACGGCCTGATGAGCGCCCACGGCCCCGACCTCGCCACCACCCAGCGCGCCATGGCGGCCAGCCTCGCCCCCCACAAGATCGACGGCACCCTGGCCTTCATGTTCGAAACCAGCCAGGTCCTCATTCCCAGCCGCCACGCCATGGCCTGCGCCGAACTGCAACCGAACTACGACGCCGTGTGGAACGGCCTGGAAAAGCTCACATGATCGACCACACCCACGCCGCCACCGCCCGAAGCTGGCTCCACGCCGCCAACGGCCACCCCGACTTCCCCCTCCAGAACCTCCCGCATGGCGTCTTCAGCCCGCACGGCGCCACCCCCCGCGGCGGCATCGCCATCGCCGACAAAATCCTCGATCTCCCCGCCGCCCTCGAAGCCGGCCTGCTCGACGGCCCCGCCGCCGAAGCCGCCGCTCAACCCGCCCTCAACGCCTTCCTCGCCATGGGCGCCCCCGCCCGCCGCGCCATCCGCGCCCGCGTCTTCGAAATCCTCTCCGAATCCGCCAGCCCCGCCACCCGCGAGCGCACCCAGTCCTGCCTGCACGATGCCGCCGCCTGCACCGTCCACCTCCCCGCCACCATCGGCGACTACACCGATTTCTTCGCCGGCATCCATCACGCCCGCAACGGCGGCAAACTCCTGCGCCCCGACAACCCCTTGATGCCGAACTACAAATACGTCCCCGTCGCCTATCACGGCCGCGCCTCCTCGGTCCGCCCCTCCGGCCTCGCCGTCCGCCGCCCCAACGGCCAGCGCAAACTCCCCGACGAAACCGCCCCCACCTTCGGCCCCTGCCGCAACCTCGATTTCGAGCTCGAATTCGGCACCTGGATCGGCGGCGGCAATGCCCTCGGCGAACCCATCCCCATCGCCGAGGCCCACACCCACATCGCCGGCTTCTGCCTGCTCAATGACTGGTCGGCACGCGACATCCAGGCCTGGGAATCCGCCCCCCTCGGCCCCTTCCTCGCCAAGTCCTTCCACACCACCATCTCCCCCTGGATCGTCACCCCCGAAGCCCTGCGCCCCTTCCGCACCCCCCAACCCCCGCGCCCCGAAGGCGACCCGGCCCCGCTCCCCCACCTCCTCGGCGCCTACGACCAACTCCACGGCGCCCTCGATATCGCGCTCGACGTGCTGATCCACACCCCCGTCATGCGCGCCCGCGGCCAGGCCCCCCACCGCCTGGTCGCCAGCAACACCCAACACCTCTATTGGACCTTCGCCCAGATGGTCACCCACCAAACCTCCAACGGCTGCGACCTCCGCCCCGGTGACCTCTTCGGCTCCGGCACCATCTCCGCCCCAGAGGAGAGCGGCTGGGCCAGCCTGCAAGAACTCACCCGCGTCGGCCGCCAGGGGATCGACCTCCCGTCCGGCGAAACCCGCCGCTTCCTCGAAGACGGCGACGAAATCATTTTTCGCGCGCGGGCCGAACGGGCGGGCTACGCGTCCATCGGGTTTGGCGAATGCCGCGGGGTGATCGCGGCGGCGCGGTAGCAAGCGCTTCTTTTTGAAAAAAGAAGCAAAAACTTTTTTATCCAATGGCTTCGCCGCTCTACCGGGGAAGGGGCGAAGCCATCGGAGAAAAGTTTTTTGGTTCTTTTTTTCAAAAAAGAACCGCTTGCGACCTCAAACCTTCGCCAAAACCCGATCCAGCAACCCCTGCAACTCCACCAGCGCCCCATCCACCGTCTGCGCGGCAAACCCGAAATCGATGTGCCCCACCCCAAGGTCCCGCAACGCCCTGATATCCGCCACGATCTCCCCCGCCGACCCCGAAAACAGCCGCCGCTCCCCGTCGGACGCCAGCGCCGGGATATCCACCCCATACTTCGCCACCCGATACGCCACCCCCACCGCCGCAGGGTCCCGCCCGGCCTCCGCCGTCAGCTTGCGCAACCGCGCCACCCCCGCCGTCAGCCGCTTCAGGCTATCGAACGGAAACGCCGGATTGGTCCCGATCGGATACCACGCATCCCCCAGCTTCGCCGTCCGCCGCAGCGCCGGCCCGCTTTCGCCGCCCACCCAGATCGGCGGATGCGGCGCCTGCACCGGCTTGTGCGCGAAAATCAGGTTGTCGAATTTGGTATACTTCCCATCGAACGAAGGATTGTCCGACGTCCACAACGCCTTGAACGCCGCCACATATTCATCCGTCACCGCCCCCCGCTCGGCGAACGGCGGCGTCCCCAGCGCCTCGAACTCCTCCTCGCACCACCCGGCCCCGATCCCCACCGTCAACCGCCCGCCCGAAAGCACGTCGATCGTCGACAACTGCTTCGCCGCCAGCACCGCCGGCCGATGCGGCACCACCATCACCGAGGTCACCAGCCGCACCCGGCTCGTCTTGGCCGCCACATAGGCCACCTCGATCAACTGCTCATGCCGCGCCGCCGCCGCCCCCGCCGAAAACTCGCCCGATTCCGAATACGGATACCGGCTCGCGATCGCGTTCGGGATCACCACGTGGTCGGAGAACGTGATGTAGTCGAACCCCATCGCCTCCCCGGCCATCGCCAGGCGCGTCAATTCACCCGGCCCGGCCAGCGGCCCCGCCGTCGGCGCGTTGAAGCCGTATTTCATGGAAAGGTCCCCCGGATTGCGTGACATCGAAGCCTAGCACACCATATGACCCGCAAGACCACCCGGGGGATACCGACGCCATGACGCTTCCTGCTGACGACGGAGCGCTCATCGACCTGATCGAGACCACGCCGCTCGCCACCCTGATGGCCCAGGCGGCCGCCATGCGTGACCAGGCCCACGGCCGCAACGTCTCCTACTCCCGCAAGGTCTTCATCCCGCTCACCCAACTCTGCCGTGACGTGTGCCACTACTGCACCTTCGCCAAGCGCCCCCGCCAAGGCAAAGCCGCCTACCTCTCGCCCGACGAAGTCCTCGCCATCGCCCGCGCCGGCGCCGAAGCCGGCTGCACCGAAGCCCTCTTCACCCTCGGCGACCAGCCCGAAGCCCGCTACTCCGCCGCCCGCGAAGCCCTCGCCGCCCTCGGCTACGCCACCACCATCGAATACCTCACCGCCATGTGCGCCCTGGTCCTCAAGGAGACCGGCCTCCTCCCGCACGTGAACCCCGGCATCATGACCGCGGACGAGATCGCCGCCCTGCGCCTCGTCTCCGCCAGCCAGGGCATCATGCTCGAAAGCGCCTCCCCCCGCCTGTGCGAAAAAGGCGGCGTCCACTACGGCTCGCCCGACAAGCACCCCGCCGTGCGCCTCGAAACCATCCGCCTGGCCGGCGAACTCAAGGTCCCCTTCACCACCGGCATCCTCATCGGCATCGGCGAAACCCGCCGCGAACGGCTGGACAGCCTCATCGCCATCCGTGACCTGCATCGCCAGTACGGCCACATCCAGGAAGTCATCGTCCAGAACTTCCGCGCCAAACCCAACACCAAATCCGCCGCCGCCGCCGAGCCCGATCTCGATGACCTGCTCTGGACCGTCGCCGCCGCCCGCCTCATCCTCGGCGCGGAGATGAACCTCCAGGCCCCGCCCAACCTCACCCCCGAAGGCTACGAACGCATCCTCGCCGCCGGCATCAATGACTGGGGTGGCGTCTCCCCCGTCACCCCGGATCACGTGAACCCCGAAGCCCCCTGGCCCGAAATCGAGGCGCTCGCCATGCGCACCGCCACCATGGGCAAAATCCTGGTCCAGCGCCTGCCGGTCTACCCGTCCTACGCCCTCACCCCCGAAACCTGGCTGGCGCCGGCCATCGCCACCGCCGTCCGCCAGAACTCCGACGCCGAAGGCTTCGCCCGCGATGACGCCTGGGCACCCGGCCTCCCCGTCACCCCCAAACTCCCCCCGGTCCGCTCCGCCATCGTGGACCCCACCATCCGCCGCATCGTCTCCAAGGCCGCCGCCGGCGATCGCCTCGAAATCCCCGAAATCATCCGCCTCTTCGCCGCCCGCGACGTGGACTTCACCTACGTGTGCGACGCCGCCGACGCCGTCCGCCGCGAGACCGCCGGTGACACCGTCCGCTACGTCGTCGTCCGCAACATCAACTACACCAACATCTGCTACTACCACTGCAAGTTCTGCGCCTTCTCCAAGGGCAAATCCCACGAAGCCCTACGCGGCGCCGCCTACGATCTCGACATGTCCGAAATTGTCCGCCGCGCCGTCGAAGCCTGGGACCGCGGCGCCACCGAAGTCTGCATGCAAGGCGGCATCCACCCCGACTACACCGGCCAGACCTACATCGACATCTGCCACGCCATCAAAGCCGCCGTGCCCGACATGCACATCCACGGCTTCTCCCCCCTCGAAATCACCCAGGGCGCCGCCACCCTCAACCTCTCCCTCGACGACTTCCTCGCGAAACTCAAAGACGCCGGCCTCGGCACCCTCCCCGGAACCGCCGCCGAAATCCTCGACGACGAAATCCGCGCCATCATCTGTCCGGACAAGATCAACACCGCCGAATGGCTCGCCGCCATCAGCGCCGCCCACCGCGCCGGCATGCGCACCACCTCCACCATCATGTACGGCCACGTCGAAACCTCCCTCGCCTGGGCCCGACACCTCCTCGTCCTGCGCGATCTCCAGGCCGAAACCGGTGGCCTCACCGAATTCGTCGCCCTCCCATTCGTCCACATGGAAGCCCCCATGTACCTCCGCGGCCTCGCCCGCAAAGGACCCACCTACCGCGAAGCCATCCTCATGCACGCCGTCGCCCGCCTGGTCCTCCACCCCCTCATCCCCAACATCCAGGCCAGCTGGGTCAAACTCGGCCCCGAAGGCGCCATCGCCAGCCTCAACGCCGGCGCCTCCGACATGGGCGGCACCCTCATGAACGAAAGCATCTCCCGCGCCGCCGGAACCCAGCACGGCCAGGAAATGCCCCCCGAAGACATGGAAGCCCTCATCCGCCGCGCCGGCCGAGCCCCCCTCCAACGCGACACCCTCTACCGCCCCGCCCGCCAGGACCAAATCGCCCGCTCCTTCAACGCCGCCGAACTCGCACCGATCATCCTCACCAAACCCCGCCGGCGGGTGGCGGCGGAGTAAGCAAGGCAAAGGCCTTCTTTTTTGAAAAAAAGAAGCAAAAAACTTTTGCCCGTTAAGCAAGACAAGCCCTGCCTTCCTTGCGCCGCAGGCATTAAAACCTGCCCGCCCCGATATCTATTGGCTTCGCCTCTCCCCTGAACGGATAAAAGTTTTTTGCTTCTTTTTTTCAAAAAAGAAGCCCTTCCCTCGCTTGCCTAAAACCTCCCCCCCATGATACCGAAGCAACATGTCGAACGTCATGATTAAGCGCACCATGAAGACCAAGACGCCCTCCGGTGGGGCGTCCTCGTGGTCATGTGCGCTCATGCCGACGGCATAACGCACCCCACGAGGCCCCGCCGGAAACGGACGGGGCACGAACAGGATCGGCACCCGTCTCCGGCATTTCCCAGGAGACCCACCATGCCGAACGACAATCCCCCCAACCTTCTCCCCGCCGCCCTGCGACAGCCCGTGCCGCGCCTCCCCCGTGTCGCCGTCGTCGGCGCCACGGGCGCGGTCGGCGTCGAACTCATCGCCTGTCTCGAACAGCGCGGCTTCCCCTTGTCCGACCTCACCTTGCTCGCCTCCCCCCGCTCCGCCGGCCGCACCATGGCCGTCCGCGGCGCCGACCTCCCGGTCCAGGTCCTCGATGACAGCAGCCTCGACGGCGTCCACATCGCTTTGTTCTCCGCCGGTTCCGCCGCCTCCAAGCGCTACGCCCGCGAGGCCGCCCGCCGCGGCACCATCATCGTGGACAACAGCTCCGCCTTCCGCATGGACCCTGACGTGCCGCTCGTGGTGCCGGAGGTGAACCAAGCCGCCCTGGCCACCCATCACGGCATCATCGCCAACCCCAACTGCGTCGCAATCATCGCCGCCGTGCCCCTCGCCCCGCTGCACGCCGCCAACCCCATCCGCCGCGTCATCGCCGCCACCTACCAGGCCGCCTCCGGCGCCGGCGCCGCCGCCATGGAGGAGTTGCGCGCCGCCACCGAGGCCCATCTCCAGGGCGAAACCTACGCCCCCCGCGTCCTCGCCCACCCCTACGCCTTCAACCTCTTCAGCCACGATGCCGCGGTCGATCTCGAAACCGGCGAGAACGGCGAGGAAACCAAGGTCCGCCAGGAACTCCGCAAGATCCTCGCCACCCCCGAACTGCGCATCGGCGTCACCTGCGTCCGCGTCCCGGTCCTGCGCGCCCACACCATCGCCCTTACCGTCGAATTCGACCGCCCGATCACCGTGGACGCCGCCCGCGATATCCTCGCCGCCGCCCCCGGCGTCCGCATCGTGGATGACCGCGCGGCCAACCACTTCCCCATGCCGCGCGAGGCAACAGGGCAGGGCGATGTCCTGGTCGGCCGCCTGCGCGAGGACATCTCGGACCCTTCCGGCCGCTCCATCGCCATGCTGGTCGCCGGCGACCAACTCCTGAAGGGCGCCGCCCTCAACGCGGTGCAGATCGCCGAACGCCTGCTGACCTGATATCTGCCAGCCGATATCTGGCGGTGGGCGCGGCGCTTCGTCATAAGGGGGCGATGGCCGCGCCCCCCACCCCCTCGAAACTGATTCTCCCCGACGCCCCGGCCGTGGTCGCCGGCGTCGGCCGCGCCGTCATCCTCACCGAGGACGGCGAACTGCTCGATCTCTCCGCCGCCGACGCCGCGCGCCACCTGCGTGACGGCCCGCCCCCGCTCCTCGTCCACGCCCCCGCCACCCTGCGCCGCCTCGGCCTCCAGTCGATGCCGGCGTACGACCTGCTCGAACTTTTCGCCTTCGCCATGCCCGCCCGCAGCGCCGCCCCCACCCCGCGCGGCCTCGCCTTGGCGCTCGACCTGCCACCCCCCGCCCACGGCCTCGAAGCCGCCGCCCTCCTGCTGCCCGATATCGCCACCGCCATCCTCGCCCACCTCGCCGCCGGCCGTGACCTGCCACTGAACCGGGACGCCGCGTCGCTGGCCGCCCGCTTGGGCCAGATCGGCTGGGACTGGGCCCGCCCCGTCATGGCCGCCCTCGGCCGCCCCAACGCCGCCCCCTCCACCACCGCCCTGCAGGTCTGGAAACGCCTGCCCGAGTGGGAGGAAGCCCCGCCGCCGCCCGCCCCGTCCTCGCTCCCGGTCCCCCCCGCCGACGCCCGCAAGCGCCTGGCCGCCATGCTCGGCCCCGGCTCCGAACAGCGCCCGGGCCAGGCCGACTACGCCGCCGCCGCCGCCGCCGCCTTCGCCCCGCGCGAGGTCGCCGGCGAACCCCATGTCGTCCTCGCCGAAGCCGGCACCGGCACCGGCAAGACCCTCGGCTACATCGCGCCCGCCAGCCTGTGGGCCGAACGCAACAAGGGCGCCGTCTGGATCTCCACCTTCACCCGCCACCTCCAGCGCCAGGTCGAAAGCGAACTCGCCCGCCTCCTGCCGGACCCCGCCGAGCGCCGCCGCCGCGTCGTCGTCCGCAAGGGCCGCGAGAACTACCTCTGCCTCCTCAACCTGGAAGACGCCGTCGGCGCCGCCAACGCCAATCCGCAATCCCTCATCCCCATCGCCCTCATCGCCCGCTGGGCCGCCGTCACCTCCGACGGTGACATCCAGGGCGGCGATCTCCCCGGCTGGTTCGGCGAACTTTTCGGCCAGGGCCTCACCTGGGGCCTCGCCGACCGCCGCGGCGAATGTATCCACGCCGGCTGCCCCCACTGGCGCCGCTGCTTCATCGAACACACCATCCGCCGCGCCCGAAGTGCCGACCTCGTCGTCGCCAACCACGCCCTCGTCATGGCACAAGCCGCCTGGGGCGGCATCGATGACGCCACCGTCCCCACCCGCTACGTCTTCGACGAAGGCCATCACGTCTTCGATGCCGCCGACAGCGCCTTCTCCGCCGAGTTCTCCGGCATCGAGGGCGCCGAACTCCGACGCTGGCTGCTCGGCGCCGAGGGTGGCCGCTCCCGCGCCCGCGGCCTGCGCAAACGCTTCGAGGACATCACGGCCGGCAAGCCCGAACTCGAAGCCCCCCTCGAAGCCGCCCTGCAAGCCGCCCGCGCGCTCCCCGGCCCCGGCTGGGCCACCCGCCTGTCCGAGGAAATCCCCACCCTCGCCGGCGCCCCGCCCAACCCGAGCGAAGCCTTCCTCCGCGCCGCCCGCGTCCAACTCCTCGCCCGCACCGAGGGCGAAGCTGGCTACGCCGGCAGCCGCGAATGCGACCTCTACCCCGTCGGCCCCGACCTCCCCGGCACCGCCGAAGACCTCTACCGCGCCCTCGCCCGCCTCGCCGCGCCCCTCAAAACCCTGGCCGACCGCCTCGAAGCCCGCCTCGAGGACGAAGCCGAGGAGCTGGAGGAAACCCTGCGCAACCGCATCGAGGCCAGCGCCCGCACCCTGCGCCGCCGTGCCCTTGATCCGCTCTCCGCCTGGCAGGCCATGCTGCGCGCCGTCGGCGGCGAGCCCCCCGAGATCGGCCGCCGCCCCGAACACGTCCTCTTCCTGCGGCTCGATAGAAGGGAAGGGGGGGTGGACACCAATGTCGGCCTCCACCGCCACTGGCTGGACCCCACGATCCCCTTCGTGATGACCCTCGCCCAGCCCGCCCACGGGATGCTCGTCACCTCGGCCACCCTGCGTGACGCCGGGGGGCGCGACGGCACCGCCCAGGACCCCGAAGCCGCCTGGTCCGTCGCCGAGGCCCGCGTCGGCGCCAACCACCTCGCCACCCCCGCCATCCGAGTCGCGGTGGCGAGCCCGTTCGACTACGCCGCACAAACCCGTGTCCTGATCGTCAATGACGTAAACGCCCGTGACATCGGCCAGCTCGCCAGCGCCTACAAGGCGCTCTTCATCGCGGCCGGTGGCGGCGGTCTCGGCCTGTTCACCGCCATTTCCCGCCTGCGCGCCGTCCACACCCGCATCGCCCCCGATCTCGAAGCCGCCGGCATCCCCCTCTTCGCCCAGCACGTCGATGCGATGGACAACGCCACCCTCGTCGATGTCTTCCGCACCGAGGAGGAAAGCTGCCTCCTCGGCACCGATGCGATGCGGGACGGCGTGGACGTCCCCGGCCGCGCCCTGCGCCTCGTCGTCTTCGAGCGCGTCCCCTGGCCCCGCCCCGATATCCTGCACCGCGAACGCCGCCTCCACCTTGGCGAAGGCGACACCGGCGGCTACGATGACCGCGTCGTCCGCTACCGCCTCCGCCAGGCCTTTGGCCGCCTTACCCGCAGCGCCACCGACCGTGGCGTGTTCGTCCTGCTTGACCGCCTGACCCCCACCCGGCTGTTCTCCGCCTTCCCACCAGGCGCCGAGCCGATAAGGGTCGGACTCGCCCAGGCCGTCGCCGAAACCCGCAACTTTCTAACCGAGACCTGAACAATACGATACAAAATCGTCACACCGCGTGACGGTGCTTTCACACTGCTATCACCACGTAACATTTTCGCTTGCACCCGGCGGCATTTGGCGGAATTTTGCGCGGACATGCGTATTCACCCCGACGGCATTTGGTTTACTTTACTGCTTGGCGCCCTGGCGGGTTTGCCGGCGTTGTCGATCGATATGGGGCTCCCCGGGCTGCCCCTGGTGCAGGCCGAATTCGCCGCCAGCCCCGCCACCGCCGCCCTTACCCTCAGCCACTTCATGCTCGGCTTCGGGGCCGCCCAACTCATCATCGGCCCATTGTCCGACCGTGTCGGCCGCCGCTCCGTGCTGCTCGCCGCCCTCGCCCTCTACACCATCGGCGGCTTTGCCAGCATGCTGGCCCCCGATGTCGGCGCCCTCCTCGTCGGCCGCACCATCCAGGGCGCCGGGGCTGCCGGCGGCACCGTTCTCGCCTTCGCCATCATCCGGGACCTGTTCGACGGCGATGCCGTCCGCGCACGCCTGTCCACCGTCAGCCTGGTGTTCAGCCTCGCCCCGGTCATCGCCCCCACCCTCGGCGGCCTCGTGCTCCATCTCGGTGGCTGGCGCACCATCTTCGCCTTCCAACTTGCCACCGGCCTGCTCCTCCTCGCGGCGGTGCTGCTCGCCCTCGGCGAAACCCGCCGCGCTTTGCCCCCCGGCCCGCGCGGCAACATCCTCAGCCAGCCCCGCACCATCGCCTTCGGGGTGGTCGGCGCGCTCAACCTCGCCAACGTGTTCTGCTTCGTCTCCGGCGCCCCCCTGGTGCTCCTGGGCACCCTTGGCCTCAGCACCACCGAATTCGGCCTGGTCTTCGCCCTCATCACCGCCGGCGTCATCGCCGGCGCCGGCATCAACCGCACCGTCGCCCGCCGCCGCTGGCCCGCCGCCTGGCCCCTCGGCGCCGGCCTCATCGGCGCCGCCGCCGCCGCCGTCATCGGCGTGATCCCCGGCGTCCACCTCGGCCTGCCCGTCCTGCTCCCCATCTTCTTCCTCACCACCCTCAGCCGCGGCCTCGTCAACCCCAACGTCACCCACGCCGCCCTCGAACGCATCCCCCACATGGCCGGCGCCGGCTCCGCCCTCATCGGCAGCATGCAGATGCTGACAGGCGCCCTCGCCGGGTTCATTGTCGGCATGATGTTTGACCGGTTCGGACCCGTGGGCGTGCTGATGACGATGGTCGGCTTCGGCGTGCCGGCCCTGGCCGCCTGGATTCATGTGGAGCGCAAATACCGGTGATCTGGACTATCGCCATTCTGGCCGCGGCCGGCCTCGCCGCGCTGCTGGCACTCGCCGCCACCATCGCGGTGCTGCGCCAATCCGCCCGCTTCGAGCGCCTGCGCCTGCAGGGCGAGCAAATCCTCGCCGCCCAGCGCAGCGAAACCGACACCTTGCGCGCCGCCCTCGCCGACACCGAGCGCGCCCTCGGCGGCCAGTTCGGCAACGTCGGTGCCCAGCTTCGCACCGAACTCGGCGTCACCCTGGCCGATCTGCGCGCCATGCTGGACCAGCGCCTGGCGGACCTGCGCGAGGGCAACGAGAATCGCCTCTCCGACATCCAGAAAACCCTCAACCTCCAGCTCCAGCAGGTCGGCGAACGCCAGACCGCCGCCGGCGCCCAACTCCGCCTCGAACTCACCTCCGCCATCACCGACATGCGCACCGCGCTCGATGCCCGCCTGCGCGAACTGCGCGAGGGCAACGAGGCCAAGCTCGAAGCCATCCAGAAAACCGTCAACGAACAGCTCCACGAAGCCGTCGAGAAGCAGATGACCACCAGCTTCCAGCGCGTGGCTGACCAGTTCGCCCAGGTCCAGAAGGCGATGGGAGACGTCCAGGCCGTCACCGTCCAGATCGGTGACCTCAAGCGCCTTTTCGGCAACGTCAAAACCCGCGGCGGCTGGGGCGAAACCCAGGTCCGCGCCATGCTGGACGACATCCTGCCCGTCGGCGCCTACGAAACCAACTGGAAGCCCCGCCCCAATTCGGACGATGCGGTGGAGTTCGCCGTCGCCATGCCGATGCGCGGTGACACAAAAGTGTACCTCCCGGTGGACGCCAAATTCCCCGTCGAGGACTACGAACGCCTCCTCCTCGCGCTCGATGCCGGCGACCCCGAGGCCGAACGCCTCGCCCGCCGCGCCATGGAAAAGCGCGTCCGCGACGAAGCGAAAAAGATCGCCGAAAAATACATCGCCCCGCCCGCCACGGTGGAATTCGCCGTGATGTACCTCCCCACTGACGGCCTGTACGCGGAAATCGCCCGCATTCCCGGCCTCATCGCCGATCTCGGCAGCGCCAGCCGCGTCATGGTGATGGGCCCCACCATGTTCCCTGCCCTCCTGCGCACCATCCACCTTGGCTACCTCACGATGACCCTGGAACAGAAGGCCGTCCACATCGGACAACTCCTCGGCGCCACCAAGGCTGAGATGGGCAAGATGGACAAGGTGCTGGAAACGCTTGGCAAACAGGCCAACACCTTCAGCAACACCATCGCCAACGCCCGCGTCCGCACCCGCGCCGTCGATCGCACCCTGCGCAGCATCGAGGCCGCCGAACCGGCCGAGGCCGAACGCCTGCTTGGTTCCAATACTTCACTGGACGATGAGGACGAGTAGGATTACCTGACGGTCACAATCAGTTAACCGTGCCTGCGATGACTGGAGTAGGTGGCGAAGTCGGGAGACGGTGCCGATGGGCAGCCTGTGGATATTTGCATCGCTCGGACCGCCGCTGCTGCTGATCGGCTACGGCGTCTTCAAGGCGCGCGAATCCTGGTTCTCCCGCGGCCTCTGGTGCGGCCTCCTCGCCGGCATCTGCGCCGCCAGCCTCGCCGTCCCGGTCGAGACGGTCATCGCCGGCCAACTCGGCATCACCCTCGCCGCCGAAACCACCAACCCCATCATCGCCGCCGCCGACGGCTTCCTCGTCGCCGCCATCCCCGAGGAGGCGCTGAAACTCTTCGCCCTCCTCGTCGCGATGACCGCGGTGGACGGCCGCCGCCTGCGCAGCGTGCTGCTGGTCTCCATCGCCGTCGCCATGGGGTTCGCCGGGGTGGAGAACGTCCTCTATCTCTTCAAGGCCGGCGCCCAGTGGCAAACCGTCGCGCTCCTGCGCGGCGGCGCCTCCGTCCCCATCCACGGCGTCTGCGGCCTGATGATGGGCGCCCTCGTCGTCGGCACCATCGCCAATGACGTCGGCCGCCTCTTCGGCCTCATCATCGCCCTGCTCGTCCCGGTCGCCCTGCACGGCACGTTTGACTCCCTGCTGATGCTCGGCGGCTGGCAGTTCGCCGCCTGGCGCACCCAGGCCGTGGTGTTCGCCATGCTGGTCGGCGGCGGCCTCGCCGTCCTGCTCTGCAACACCGCCCTCGAAGCCGCCGCCGGCGCGGACAACGAACCCGAAGTGGGAGACGCGCTCGGCGGCTTCTCACGCTGGGCGCTCAAGCGGGCAGGGCGGTTCTACCTCGGCGTGCTGTTCGTCCCCGCCGCCCTGGGCGGCTTCCGCTCCGAGGCGATGTGGAACGCCACCTTCCTCGCCGTCCTCCCGGTGGTGCTCGGCCTCGATGCCCTGATTTCCCGCGTCCGCCACCGGCCGGACGCCACGGGATTGAGGCCCAAGCAACGATCGCCCAAACTGCCCCCCAAGATCCCCGCGGTATAATCCGCGCCGCCCCGTTCGCGCCGCCCTGGCGCTGGAGTCAGCATGACCGCCTCGCCCCCGGAAACACCCCAGGAAATCCACCGCACCGCCTACCGCCCCCCCGCCTTCCTCATCGACCACGTCGATCTCGACGTCACCCTCGATCCCGCCGCCACCCTGGTCCGCTCCCGCCTCGCGCTGCGCCGCAACCCCGCCCACGGGGACGCCTCGGCCCCCCTCCGCCTCGACGGCGAAGCCATCACCCTCCAGGCCATCCGCCTCGACGGCACCCCCCTCAGCCCCAACCGCTACACCATCGAGCCCGACGGCACCCTCGTTGTCGCCGACCTGCCGGACGAATGCGTGCTCGAGATCGACGTCCACAACGCCCCCGCCGCCAACACCGAACTCTCCGGCCTCTACCTCTCCGGCGGCAACTACTTCACCCAGTGCGAGGCCGAAGGCTTCCGCCGCATCACCTACTTCCCCGACCGGCCCGACGTGATGGCCCGCTTCACCACCACCATCACCGCCGATCGCGCCACCGTCCCTGTCCTGCTCTCCAACGGCAACCCCGTCGCCTCCGGCACCGAAGGCACCCACCACTGGGCCCGCTGGGAAGACCCCCACCCCAAGCCCGCCTACCTCTTCGCCCTCGTCGCCGGCGATCTCGTCCCCGTCCGCGACAGCTTCACCACCCGCTCCGGCCGCCCCGTCGATCTCGCCATCTGGGTCCGCCGCGGCGACGAGACCAGCTGCGCCCACGCCATGGCCTCGCTCAAAACCTCGATGAAATGGGACGAAGACGTCTACGGCCTCGAATACGATCTCGGCGTCTTCAACATCGCCGCCGTGTCGGACTTCAACATGGGCGCCATGGAGAACAAGGGCCTCAACGTCTTCAACACCAAATACGTCCTCGCCCGCCCGGAAACCGCCACCGACACCGATTACCAGGGCATCGAGTCCGTCATCGCCCACGAATACTTCCACAACTGGACCGGCAACCGCGTCACCTGCCGCGACTGGTTCCAGCTTTCCCTCAAGGAAGGCCTCACCGTCTTCCGCGACCAGCAATTCTCGTCCGACCAGGGCAGCCCCGCCGTCAAACGCCTGCACGATGTCCGCCGCCTGCGCGCCTCCCAGTTCCCCGAGGACGCCGGCCCCCTCGCGCACCCCGTCCGGCCCGACAGCTACATCGCCATCGACAACTTCTACACCCCCACCATCTACGAAAAAGGCGCCGAAATCGTCCGCATGCTCCACCGCATGGTGGGCGTCGAAGGCTTCCGCCGCGGCATGGACCTCTACATCGCCCGCCACGACAACCACGCCGTCACCATCGAGGACTTCGTCTCCGCGATCCAGGACGGCAGCGGCACCAACCTCGCCCCCTTCATCGCCTGGTACGCCCAGGCCGGCACCCCCGAACTCACGGTATCGGACGCCTACGACCCTGCCACCCGCCGCTACAGCCTCACCCTGCGCCAATCCACTGCCCCTACCCCCGGCCAACCCGAAAAACACCCGCTCCCCATCCCCGTCGCCACCGGCCTCCTCGCCCCCGACGGCACCGAACTCCTCCCCACCACCATGCTCCTGCTCAGCGCGGCCGAGCAGACCTTCACCTTCGACAACATCCCCGCCCCGCCAATCCCCTCCCTCTTGCGCGACTACTCCGCCCCCGTCCGCCTCGCCGGCCTCTCCCGCCCGCGCATGCTCTTCCTCGCCGCCCACGACACCGACCCCTTCGTCCGCTGGGACTCCTTCCAGCAATACGCCACCGCCCTCATGCTCGAAATGATCGCCGCCTTCCGCCGCGGCGAACCTCTGTCCGCCGACCCCGGCCTCCTCGCCGCCCTGCGCGCCACCCTCGCCGCCGCCGACACTGACCACGCCTTCGCCGCCGAAGCCCTCGCGCTGCCCGGCGAAGCCTTCGTCGCGGACCAGATGGCCACCGTCGACGTCGACGCCATCCACGCCGTCCGCTCCTTCCTGCGCGCCGCCATCGGCCGAGATCTCGCCGACCCCCTGCGCGCCACCTACGATCGCCTCACCACCACCGCCCCCTACGCGCCGGACGGCCCCGCCATCGGCCGCCGCGCCCTGCGCAACATGTGCCTCACCTACCTCGTCGTCGCCGGCGACATCCCCCGCGCCGCCGCCCAGTTCCGCGCCGCCAACAACATGACCGACAGCCTCGCCGCCCTTGCGGACCTTGCCTTCACCGACAGCCCCGAACGCGCCGAAGCCCTCGCCAGCTTCCACACAAGCTGGCACGGCGAGGACCTGGTGATCGACAAATGGTTCGCCATCCAGGCCGCCTCCACCATGCCCACCACCATCGACGTGGTGCGCCGCCTGATGCACCACCCGGATTTCGATCTGCGAAACCCCAACCGCGTCCGCGCCCTCATCAGCGTCTTCGCCGGCAACCAGGTCCGCTTCCACGATGCCACCGGCGCCGGCTACCGTCTCCTCGCCGACACAATCATCACGCTCGACCCCATCAACGGCCAAACCGCGGCCCGCATGCTGAACCCCCTCGGCGGCTTCAAACGCCAGGACCCCGGCCGCGCCACCCTCATGCGCGCCGAACTCGAACGCATCCTCGCCCAGCCCGGGCTCAGCCGCTTCAGCTACGAAAAGGCTTCGAAGTCGTTGGCGTAAGGCAAGCGCCTCTTCTTGAAAAAAGAAGCAAAAACTTTTTTATCCAATGGCTTCGCCCCTCGCCCGGGGGGATCGGCGAAGCTATTGGATAAAAGTTTTTTGGTTCTTTTTTTCAAAAAAGAACCGCTTGCTTCAATTCACATCATTCGCCGCCAGCGCCTGCCGATAGAACGCCACCACATCCTCCTTGTGCGGATGCGCCGTCCCCGTCCGGCTCACCGCCGCCGCCCCCGCCGCCAGCCCCCACAGCAGCGCGTCCCCCGCATCGCTCCCGGTCGCCAGCGCCAGCACCATCGCGGCCAGAAAACTATCCCCCGCGCCCACCGCTCCGCGCACTTCCACCGGAATAGCCGGCAACCGCACCACCCCCGAAGCCGTCGCGATCAGCGCCCCGTCCGAGCCCAGCGTCACCGCCACCCGCTCCGCCGCCCCGCTCCGCACCAGGTTCAGCGCGGCCTCGCCGGCAGGGCAGGGGCCGCAGAGTTCCTCCAGCTCCCGCTGGCTCGGCTTGATCAGCGCCAGCCCATGCCCCAGCGCCGCCTTCAACGCCGGCCCCGAGGTATCCAGCACCACATGCCGGTCCCGCGCCGCCTCGCGCTCCACGATCCGGGCATAGGTCTCCGCCGGCAACCCGCGCGGCAGGCTCCCGCTGATCACCACCCAATCGCCAGGCTCGCTATCCAGCGCCGCGATCGCCGCCGTCAGCTCCGCCTCGCTCACCATCGGCCCCTCCGGCACGAACCGGTATTCCAGCCCGGTCTGATGGTCATGCACCGTCGTGCTGATCCGCGTCGTCCCCGCGCAATGCACCGCCCGGCACGGCACGTCGGACTGCGCGAGCAACTCGACCAGTAAATCCCCCGTCACCCCGCCCGCCAGCACCACCGCGCAGGTATCCGCCCCCAACTCGTGCAGCACGCGGGACACATTCACCCCCCCGCCGCCCGGATCATGGGTCTCCCCGAATGTGTGCACCTTGTGGCTCGCCACCACATGGTTCGCCTCGAAGGCGGTATCGACGGTCGGATTCAGCGTCAACGTCAGGATGCGCACGGTCATCCCGCAACCTAGCCGCATCGGCCGGATTGGCACAGGATGAGAAACCGCCAGGAGACAAAATCATGCGCCTGAAACTCGTCATGCTGCCGCCGCAGACCGATATCACCCTCGGCTGGGCCCGCCGCCTCGCCGCCACCCTGCCCAACCTCGAAATCGCCGTCGCCGAAAGCCCCCAGCAGGCCCAGCATGACATCGTAGACGCCGACGCCGCCTTCGGCGTCCTCACCCCCGACCTCCTCGCCCGCGCCACCAAACTGCGCTGGCTGCAGGCCCCCCAGGCCGCCCCGCCCGCCGGCTTCTACTACCCCGAGATGATCGCCCACCCCATCGTGGTCACCAACTTCCGCGAAATCTTCAACGACCACATCGGCGCCCACATCATGGCCTTCGTCTACGCCTTCGCCCGCGGCTTCCACTACTACATCCCCCAGCAAATCCGCCGCGAATGGGCAAAGCCCCCCGAAGACCACGGCGTGATCGACCTCCACTCCGCCACCGCCCTCATCGTCGGCCTCGGCGGCATCGGCACCGAAGCCGCCCGCCTCTGCGCCGCCGCCGGCATGCGCGTCATCGGCACCGACGCGCGGCGCGCCGAAACTCCACCCCACGTCGCCGAAATGCACCCGCCCGCAGCCCTCGACGCCCTGCTCCCCCAGGCCGACTTCGTCATCGCCACCATCCCCCACACCCCCGCCACCACCGGCCTCTTCAACCGCGCCGTCTTCCAGCGCATGCGCCGCGAAGCCTTCTTCATCAACATCGGCCGCGGCCTCACCACCAAACTCGATGACCTCACCGCCGCCCTCGAAGCCCACGAAATCGCCGGCGCCGGCCTCGACGTCTACGAAACCGAACCCCTCCCGGCCGACCACAAACTCTGGACCCTGCCAGGTGTGCTGATGACCCCGCACATGGCCGGCTACGGCCCCCACCTCAACGAACGCCGCTACGAAATCCTCCGCGACAACGCCCGCGCCCTCCTCGACGGCACCGCGATGCGCAACGTCGTCGATAAGGCGAACTGGTTCTGAGGGGCAGGGCAGGGGTTCTTTTTTGAAAAAAAGAACCAAAAAACTTCTATCCGATGGCTTCGCCCCTCCTCGGGGGATCGGCGAAGCCATTGGATCAAAAAGTTTTTGCTTCTTTTTTCAAAAAGAAGCGCTCACTTCTCCCTGACCCGCGCCAACACCCGCTCCTCCACCTCCGGCCCCACCTCCAGCGCCCGCCCGCGGAGCAGCCGCCGCGTCTTGGCGAGCTGATCGAGATAGGTCCGGCACATCCGGCACATCATCAAATGCAGCCCGACCGCGATCCGCCGCCCCGGCGGCAATGCGCCCTCGGCATAATCCGTCGCCAATTCGCTGATATCATGGCACTTGAGCACGTGGGTCCTCATCGGGTGGCGGAAACTCTGCCACATGAAGACTCTTTCATGAACCGTGGCGTTACGCCAGTCCGCCCGGTAGACTACCAATCGTAATCACATGGCACGCCCCCCAGCCCCACCGTCGGAGTTCGACGCGCCGGAATTCCTCGACGCCCTCCGCGCCGGGGAGAACCGCGCCTATCGCGCCCTGATCCGCCGCTTCCACGGCTCCCTCGTCGGCGTCGCCAGTTCTATCATCGGCAGCCGCGCCCAGGCCGAGGAAGTCGTCCAGGACACCTGGCTCGCCGTCTTCAACAACATCGGCCGCTTCGAGGGCCGCTCCAGCCTGGCCTCCTGGCTCTTCACCATCGTCCTCAACCGCGCCCGCAGCCGCATCAGCCGCGAATCCCGCACCGTCGCCCTCCCCGCCATCCTCGACGGCATCCAGGGCGAGGAACGCGCCGTCCCCCACAACCAGTTCCTCGCCGACGGCCACTGGGTTGACCCGCCCCGCCTGTGGGACGAACTCAACCCCGAACGCGAAATCGGCGGCCGCCAACTCTGGGCCCACGTCCAGGACATCATCCAAACCCTCCCCGCCGGCCAGAAAGCCGTCATCATCCTGCGCGACATCGAAGACCGCACCGCCGAGGAAGCCTGCGCCCTGCTCGAAATCAGCCCGGAAAACCAGCGCGTCCTGCTCCACCGCGCCCGCGGCCGCATCCGCCGCGCCATCGACGAACTCACCGGCACCCCCGCCCCCGTTGCCCGCCCCACCGCCATCCGCGCCAAACCGTCTCGCCCCGACACCCCCCTGCGCCGCCTCATCCACGCCGTGCGGGTGGCCCTCGCCCCAGGTTTTGCAATAGCTGGTTGACAAACGAATACTTTCGTTTACATGAATTTGCACAGCACATTTTACAAAATCACATTTGTTGACACAGTATTCGAAAAATTTAAAAGCAAATTCAATCGCATGATCCTGTGGCACGCCGCTTGCTAATCCTCATCCAGCCGGCCCGCCCCCGTGGCCCGGATATACGGATGAGGATCAAGACCGATGCTGATGAATTTGAAAAACATGTTCCTGGGCGCCACCCTCGCGTCGTTCGCGGCCATCGCCGCCCCCGCGCTGGCCTCCCCGCCGCCGCCGCCCGCCGCCGCCGAGATCGCCTTCTCCATCGCCGGCACCGGCAGCTATGACCCCACCGGCGCGCTCTCCCTCGCCGCCCTCGAAAGCTTCGCCGGCAACGGCGCCTACTACCTCACCGTCACCGGCACCTTCGCCGTCACCTTCAATCCCCCGGCCGACGATGCCACCCTGCTCGACGGCCCGATCTCGATTTCCCTCGGCAACGGCATCGACACCCCGCTCGAAGGCACCGGCCTGCTGAGCGACATGCTCGGCGGCCCGATCGCCTACGGCGACCTGAAGGGCGCCATCGACTCCCTGCTGTCCTCCAACCCGGACATCGCCGCCCTGATCAACTCCCTGGCGAGCAACCCCACCGGCTCCATCGTCTATGACAGCGTCGACTACGCCGACTACACCTACAGCTACACCGGCGATCTCGCCTCCGGCATCACCGGCAGCTTCTCCATCGGCAGCCCCTACGCGCTCGACATGGGCACCGATCCCGGCACCCTCACCTTCGCCGTCTCTGTTGACTTGTCCGCCGTCCCCGAGCCCATCTCCGCCGCCCTCTTCGGCGCCGGCCTGCTCGGCCTCGGCATCATCCGCCGCCGCCGCGCCTGATCTTCGCGAAGCCCGGGCCGCATCGCGGCCCGGGCACCCGGCCTACAAGCCCATGAAATCCTTCATCGCCGCATTATAATCCGCCTCCCGCGTCACCCGCTTCATCAACGCCCCCGAGGGCTGGTTGGTGAGTGCCTTGGGCGAAACCCCCTCCCGCAGCGCCTTCAGCGTCTCATACGTCGCCTGCACCGCGGCCATGAACGGCTGATGCCCCTGCAACGCGATCCGCACCCCCTGCGCCGCCATCCCCTCGCGCCCGCCGAACTCCCCGTCGCTGCCGCCGATCACGATCGGCACCCCCACCGCCGCATGGATCGCCGCGAGTTCCTCCACCGTGCTCACCCCGGTGAAGAACATCGCATCCGCCCCGGCCGCCGCGTACAGCCTGGCCCGATGGATCGCATCCTCCAGCCCCGAAATCGAAATCGCGCTGGTCCGCGCCACAATCACCGTCGCCGGATCGCGCCGCGCCGCCAACGCCGCGCGAATTTTCCCCAACCCCTCCTCCGCCGACAGCAACTGCGCCCCCGCCGCCCCATACGCCCGCGGCAGCAGCGTGTCCTCGATCGTCATCGCCGCCACCCCGGCCTGCTCCAACTCCTGCACCGTGCGCATCACGCTCAACGCATTGCCGTAGCCATGATCCGCATCCACCAGCAGCGGCAAATTCCCCGCCCGGGTGATCCGCTGGATCTGCTGCGCGAACTCCGACAGCGTCAGCACCACGATATCCGGCGCCCCCAGCACGGTGAACGAGGCGATCGAGCCCGCGAACATCCCGATCTCGAACCCCACATCCTCCGCGATCCGCGCCGAAATCGGATCAAACACCGAGCCCGGATGCACGCACACATCCCCCGCCAGGATCGCCCGCACCCGCTGCCGCCGCGCGCTGAAATTCATCTGCCGTGTTCTCCCTGCCACCCGTTGCGGTTACTGTGCCCGCCAAAGCACGGCAAGGGGAGACACGACCATGGGACCACGCATCGCGGTAATGGGGGCAGGCGCCGTCGGCGGCTACGTCGGAGGCTACCTTTCCTCCCTCGGGCATGACGTCACCCTCATCGACCCCTGGCCCGAACACGTCGAAACCATCCGCGCCAACGGCCTCGAACTGACGGGCATGACGCCGGCGGAATGCTTCACCGTCCGCGTCCCCACCATGCACCTCACCGAACTGCAATCGATCAGCAAGCAGCGCCCGGTCGATATCGCCATCGTCGCGATGAAATCCTACGACACCATCTGGGCCACCCAGATGATCGCCCAATACCTCGCACCGGCCGGCTACGTGGTCTCCCTGCAAAACTGCATCAACGAGGAGCGCATCGCCGGCGTCGTCGGCTGGGGCCGCGTCGTCGGCGGCATCGCCGCCGCCATTTCGGTCGATCTCTACGCGCCCGGCAAGATCCGCCGCACCGTCCCCAAGGGCGGCGCCAGCCACACCGTCTTCCGCATCGGCGAGGTCCACGGCCGCATCACCCCCCGCGCCGAAGCCTTCGCCGCCATGGTCGCCGGCATCGACAGCGTGAAGGTCACCACCAATTTGTGGGGCGAACGCTGGTCCAAGCTCTGCGTCAACGGTATGCGCAACGGCCTCTCCGCCGCCACCGGCCTGTCCGGCAACGATATCGACCGCGTCGAGACCACCCGCCGCTTCGCCATCCGCCTCGGCGCCGAAGCCGTCCGCGTCGGCCAGGCCCTCGGCTACCAGCTCGAAGGCATCGGCAAGCTTGACCCCGAAAAACTCGCCCAGGCCAACGAAGGCAACCAGGCGGCGCTCGAAGAAATCGAGGCCCTGATGATCGCCGGCACCAACTCCGGCGCCCGCTCCGATCTCCAGCGCCCCTCCATGGGCCAGGACATGCTGAAGGGCCGCCGCACCGAGATCGAGTTCATGAACGGCTTCATCGCCGCCAAGGCCGCCGAGATCGGCCGCCCCGCCGGCGCCCACGCCGCCCTCACCACCCTCGTCCAACGCATCTCCCGCGGCGACCTCCCCCCCACCCCCGACCACATCGCCGCCATCGCGTCGTAACCAAGCAGGATCACCACAGAGACGCAGAGACAGG